>JAVESC010000090.1:0-10023 GCA_034006805.1 Advenella sp. | reverse complement strand
AAGGGGCATCATCCGGCTTGAAATCCGGGCCATCGGGCAAGTCTTGTGTGGCATTCATGAATGGCATCAGGCCAAGCACATCTCCTGACTGGGTAATCTTTATATCCTGGCTCAGCTTGGTGAAACCGGGCAGTTTATTACCCACATACTCCAGGTAAGAAACGTTATTGCGATAACTGTTAAGCCAGGCCAATATACACAAAACAGTCAGCGTGGCCATGGTGCCGTAACCTGTCCACTGCATGGTACGGTAACGCTTTTCCCATTTAAGGTTCAGGCCGGCCAGACCGGATTCCCTGAAAACGACATCTTTAAGCAAATTATGCAGAAAATAACTCTTGCCGGCTTCTGCCGGTAAATGGGCCTGATCTGCCTGTATGCCCTCTATTTTCAGGTGTTTTTTCAGCGGTTCGGTAACCTGATCGAAAGTAGCACCGCCCTGGGTGCCACTGGTAAAGTAAACACCACGCGGCAGCACGGTTGACTCGAATCTTGAAGAAGAAAACACGTCACTCAGGAAATAACCCAAAATGGACTGCAGGCTGGCAAATTGCTGGGGCAACAAATAAGCCAGGGCACGTTTTTGCTCATCGGGTTCACTGCCCATAATATCGGGCATGGCACTGAACAGACGCTGTTTCAGCAATTCATACTCGGTATTGTAGGCATCCAGCAAATTGAAGCCAGGTTCCTGTGACTGTTCGTAGGGGAACGTAAACCCCCATACCTGCTCCAGGTCCTGCCGGTTGAATGCATTAAAGTAAGCTTCAAAACCCGATAGCAAATCAACCTTGGTCACCAGCACATAAACCGGGAACTGGATCCCCAGCTGCTCACGCAATTCTTGCAGGCGCCGGCGCAAGACGGCCGCATGCTGGACCCGATCCGTATCATTGCTGCTTAACAGGTCTGCCACACTCACCGTTAACATGACCCCGTTAATTGGCTGCCGGCCACGGTATTTTGCCAGCAAGGACAGAAAGCCGTTCCATTCTTCTTCATCATTAACCGGATCACTTTCATGCGTGGTATAACGCCCCGCCGTATCCAGCAATACTGCATCATCGGTAAACCACCAGTCGCAGTTACGGGTACCCCCCACACCCTTAAGCGCAACCTTTCCAAACTTGTCAGCCAGCGGAAAGTTTAATCCTGAATTGATTAAGGCCGTTGTTTTCCCTGAGCCCGGTGCACCAATAAACACATACCAGGGCAACTGGTATAAATGCTGTTTTGAAAACAGGGATAAGACAGGCGTTTTCTGCGAACCTTCAAAGCGGACATTTCTCAGCAAGTTAATGGCCTCGTCAAAACGCTCGTTCAGCACCCGCAATTCGGCTCTTTCCTTTTCAGGCAGGCTTTCCAGGTTAGCGTTCTTTACCGGTTTTCGCAACTTGCCCAGCAATTGGGCATTCAGGCGCCCTTCCCGCCACTTTCGCCAGATAATGCGTAATAGCCATATTGAAAAAATGGCTATAATCACATACATGCGGACATCAGCACTTTCCAGCGGATACCACTGATTGATTGCCAGCGAAGGCCCAATAACCCAGATCAGGTAAGACAATACAAGCAGGCCCAAAAAAGTCCATAGGCCGGTACTGAACAGAAAACTGAAAATGCCACTGAAAATTGAACTGATAAAACCGCTAAACATTATTGATTCTCCTGCACGGCAGAGGCAACTGGAGAGACCAGCAAAGTAATTTCCACACGACGGTTACGGGCCCGGTTGGCAGGCGTATCATTGGGCGCAACAGGATCTGCCTCGGCCTTGCCTTCGGCACGAACCCTCAACTTGTTAAGCAAGCGTTCATCCAGCAGCTTCTTGACGGAATCGGCCCGTGCCTGCGACAGTTCCCAGTTGGACGGGAACCGCACGGTCTTGATCGGTACGTTATCGCTATAACCACTGACCAGAATATTTCCACTGGTTTCATTCAGGGCATCAGCCACCCGTGACAGAACCGGTAGATATTGTGAACGGACGGTATCCGAACCTGACTCAAACAGACCGTCCCCCCGTAAAACAACCACGCTGCGATCAGCCTCATCACGCACGGTTAGCAGGTCTTCCCTGATCTCCGGTGCCAGAAACTGTGCCAGACGTGCCGTTCTGGCCACTGGCACCGCTGGCTGGGCCATTACCGGTGCCGTAAGATGCACCGCAGGCGGCTTGACTTTAATAATGTCGGCAAATAACTGATCGGACCTGTCACCCAGCGACCATGAAAAACCCAGGTAGGAAAACAGGCCCAGGGCCACCGACATCACGGCAACCACCCACAAAGGAACGGGAAGGCGTTTAAGCTGGTTTTGTACCGGTTTATCTTGCCAGTGCCCTGACAGGGCAGGAGAATATTTGCCACGGGCATTATGCAAAATAAGCAAAAGACGCTGGCGTAAGGTTTCCAGTTGCGAGCGGCCATTATCGGCCACCCGGTAACGCCCCTCAAAACCAAGGGCCAGACAGTAATAAAGCAATTCCAGCAAATCAATATGAGGTGCCGGATTCTGGGACAATTTGGCCAGCAACTGAAAAAACTTCTCGCCACCCCAGGTTTCATTATGGAAGGTCACCAGCAAGCTGTTGGCCGACCAGGCACCACCCCCACCCCAGGGCGTTAAAGCGGCGGCTTCATCAAGCGCGGTACACAAACAATAGCGCGCACCAAGAATCGTTTCATTGCTGATGCCCGCATGCTGGGCACGCAACTCAAACTGACGGATTTCATCAATCAGCCTGAGCCTGAGATCGGATGGGGAAGGATGGTTGCGGGTACTGCGAATTTGCGGTATCAGAACCAGCAGGGGATTGGCCGCAGCCACCAAAGCATTTGAACCGCTAATGACATAATCAGCGGCTCGCAAGCTGTCTGAAGCAGCGGCTCCCTGCGGTGCCGCCCACTGCCCCATCTGTGTATTGTTAGGATTTCCTGCCTGCATTATCTGAATTAACCCCGCTCCTGCCTGATGGCCCAAAACTCAAGAGCGAGCCCGGGAAACTCACCCGCCAGATGCAAGGCCAAGGCACCGGTTCTTTCCAGCTGTTTCCACATTTCGCCATTTTTCTCCAGAGAGAAATAAATATGCCCGGCACTATAAGGAAGCTGGCGCGGCACATTTGACATCTGCCTTAATGAAACACCGGGCAACTGTAAATGAACCAGATCGCGAATCCGGTCAACCGGCCCCAGCTTGGCTTGTGCCGGAAAATGCATGCGCAGGGTTTCAGCCGGCATATCCGCATAGACGGCCAGAATAAATTCCGCACCGGGCAACAATTGCAAGTCAGGCACCTGCCCCACCAGCAGGCCTGCGCCCTTGTCATGCAAGGGAATCCGGACGGCCTGCTCATCAAGAATGCTTGTCAAGGCAGCACGTAGTATTTCCAGCAAAGGCTCAAAACCGGCTTGCAGCTTATCGTGTATATAGACAGGAAAGCCCTTCATCCGTTTGCCGGGTTGGGTAAACGTTGCCAGGTCACTGGCCAGCATCAGGAAATCATGGAACACACGCTCTGGATGCAAATGCTCCAGGCTCATCATGTGCCAGAACGCCCCCCGATACCGGTTAATGGTTTCCAGAATCATGAATTCCGATACCTCTGCCACTCCGCTACGGCCAGGTTGCTGCAAACGGTTGGCCAGCAACTCGCTACGCGCTTCAAGCAGGCCCGCAATTTCCTTGATATATTGATTCAATACAGGACTGACCGCATACGACAATACCGGTGGAATATAATTTTTATCCAGAATGACTTTACGGTCATCATTCTTTTCAGCAATCACGGCAAGCGGCATCCCTATCCACTCATCACCCAAATCCTTTTCCAGGATCAGGCGCAAACGCAACCGGCCAGTCTGGATAACGGCAGTTCCCATGGATATATCACAAGCATCAACCACTTCTTCTTCAATCACCGCATAACGGGCCAGGGAATCATCGGCATCATCAAACACCACCTCTTCCGACTCATCGCGGTAACGTGGCAGGGCAAGAAAAACCCGTTGCCCAAATGTACCAGCCGGCACCTCTAGTGCAGCCGGACCGGCAGCGCCATGAAAACTGAAAGCGGTGCCATCTGGCAATATTCCCTTGGCATTGGCAACAATGATCTTACCCAGCAAGAGCGCATCGGTATCTATTTCAAGTTCACGCAAGCCCCAGAAATAACCGGCGGCACTCTCTTGCCGGATTTGGGCATTACTTGCCAAATAGTGTTCAAACTGTTGAAAATGATGCGGGCGTAAAAACATGCCCTCGGACCAGACTACCTTGTTTTTAATATTCATGCGTATTGAAATGGTTTAATCAGACTTTGCATTGCGGTTCAGGCTGATGGATTTTTCATCGACATCAATCACGATGCGTGCCTCACCGGGCGAAAAATGCCAGAATTTGTAAAGATTGGTGGTTTCCGCTTCAGGCAGGGGTATCAGCAGCCGCCACTGGCTGTTATTCAGATCACGGAAAGCGGCAACCACACCCAGGGATTTTGCCTGGATATTGCCCATTGCCCTGACCTTTTCTGTTTGACCGGGACGAAGCATGACTGAACTGATTTCCAGCAGTTGCTCACCCAATACCTGCTGGGGATTTTGTTGCAAGGTAAAAAAATCCGAGGTCTCAAAGGCAGTACTGGACTTGAGTTCGTAAATGGTAATTTTTACCGGTGTTGCAACCCCCCTGGCATTCCGGTTAACCGTATCAGAAGCCCTTAACTCGACAACATAAGGGACAGCCAGTTTATTTTCACTGGCCGCACACCCTGCCAGCAAAACGAGACAGGCAACCATGCCCAGCCTTAAAAAATAAAGCAACATATTTCTGTCATGTTCGTAAGGTAAGATTAATAAACATATAAATCATGACAAAAAGCTGTCATGAAAAAAATCATATTTTCATTATCAAACATTTTTATTACATCAACATTTCCAAACATAAATTTTATGAGCAAGAAATTTTATACCCGCACCATTGGCACCGTCATAGCCGGCCTTCTTCTTGGCGCCTGCTCCTCTACCCCCAAAGCACCACCAAGCCCTTACTCCTCCGAAGAAGAACAGGTCTTGCAGGCATTGGAGTCTTCTTTTTCCAATGGTGCATATAAAGAGTTGATCAAAAACATCAAGGCTGAACCACTCATGCTAAGCGGCTCACTGGCTTTCCGCTCGGAAGCCCTGAAATACCAGGCTTTCAGCCAATGCCTCACCCGGGCCAGAACCGCCTGCGGCAAGACATTCAACCAGTTGCTGGCCGCCAATCCCGACTATCAGCTGACTGAAGCGGAAAGCACCCATCCAACATGGGGCCCCGTATTTGAAAAAGAAAACAAAAAAGTCCAGGCAACACGTTTGCGTATCCAGCAACAGATGCCCGTCAAAAAATAAACACCCGTCTTTTCACCCGTCCACCAACGGATTCCACGCATGATTACACTATCCATTATCAATAAAACAGACCCTGGCAAAGTGGCAAGCTATCTGCTTGGTTCGCCAGGAGCCACTATTGGCAGCAGTCCCGACAATGATCTTGTCCTAAGTGACAGGGATCAATCCGCTGGCAAAGTACAGGCTGTTTGCAAGGTGAACCAACAAGGCAATGCCACCTTAATTAATTTAAGCAGCATTATCCCGATCTCGGTTGGCGGCATTTCCCTGTCATTCAGGCAGGAAATACCGGTGCAAGAAAATGATGAAATTATTATTGGCAATTTTGTATTGCGGCCACAAGACAAAATTGCCACACACACAAACGCAGCCGTAGCCGAACCCGTTGCCTCAGTCATGCCAAAAACCCCAGTCATTGAGCCGCAGGCAATAAATAACCGTGCTCCATCCGGGGATACCGTCTGGGCACAGGCAGAAAACCCAATAAAACCACCAGCACCAGCACCAGCACCAGCACCAGCACCAGCAGAGGATATTTTTGCCGATCTGCTTAACAGCCCCGGTGTCATCCCTGTTGGTTCATCACCACAAGACAACACCCATCCCTTTGAAATGGCCAGCGCTGCCGAGCGCAATCACCCTAATCCCGTTTCCCTGCTCACGCCACAAGGCGTACAGCAATATGGGCACAATGACCCCTTAAATATGCTAAGCAGTGATGGTGCCGATCAACATCGCAGCAGTATTTTTTCCGATCCCAGGCCCAGCACTATCCAGCACAGCAATGCATTGTCTGAACACCAGGAAGACCAAATAATGCAAGCCCTGGAACAAGCGGCATACAGCCAGCCAATTAACACCAACGGTAACTGAATTCGCCTTCACCGGTACCCAGCTCAAACTGACTAATGACGTTACCACCCATGGTGGCTGCCAGAATCTGATGGCTGATTTCAGGCAGTACGGTATTGGTCAGGATCGCATCTACCATACGTCCGCCCGATTCAACTTCGGTGCAGCGCTCTATAATCAACTGCACGGCATTTTCATGCACCACCAGCTCAATACCATGATTGGCCTGGATTCTTTTACGGATTCTGGCAAGCTGCAAGCGGACAATATTGCCCAGCATTTCATCAGACAGCGGGTAATACGGGATGACCACCAGCCTGCCCAGTAAGGCAGGCGGAAAAATTTTCAGCAAAGGATCACGCAAAGAAGCCGCCAGACCTTCGGCATCGGGCATGAGGTCTGGGTCTTTACACAAGTCCATAATACGTTCGGTGCCTGTATTGGAAGTCAGGATAATCACTGAATTACGAAAATCAATCTGCCTGCCTTCTCCGTCTTCCATCCAGCCCTTGTCAAAAACCTGAAAGAAAAGTTCATGTACATCCGGATGGGCCTTTTCTACTTCATCCAGCAAAATAACGCTATAAGGACGGCGCCGTACCGCTTCAGTCAGGCGTCCGCCCTCACCATAACCCACATACCCCGGTGGCGCTCCTTTCAGGGCAGAAACCGTGTGTGCCTCCTGAAACTCACTCATATTAATCGTAATCAAATTCTGCTCACCGCCATAAAGCGATTCTGCCAGGGCCAGGGCCGTTTCGGTTTTACCCACCCCGCTGGGGCCGCACAGCATAAAGACACCCACCGGTTTGTCAGGATCGGTCAAACGGGCCCTTGAAGTAACCACCCTGCGGGCAATCATGTCCAATCCATGCCGCTGGCCAATGACACGCTGTTCCAGCGTATCCGCCAAACCCAGCACGGACATCAGCTGGTCTTTCATCATCCGCCCAACCGGAATACCGGTCCAGTCCGCAACCACGGCAGCCACCGCATTGGCATCCACCGCAGCAAAAATAAGCGGACGCTCTCCCTGCAAAACCAGAAGCGCTGCCTGTATCTGTTGCAGCGAAACCCTGATTTCGTCCTTTTCTTCATTACTCAACCCTGCTTGCTGCAATTGCTCCCTGTGCGCCAACAAACGCGTAACCAGTTCCTGTTCGGCCTGCCAGTCGTTTTCCAGTGCAAGCCGTTTTTCCCGGGCCTGTGCAAGATCTCCGTCCAGCTCTTGAATACGCCCATCAGTGGCAATACCCAGTTGCTGTTCACGCAAGGCAATTTCTTTTTCGACAGTCAGGTGCTCAATCTGGCGCTGGACATTTTCCAGTGCGCAAGGCTGTGCATGCTGGCTGACCGCCACGCGCGCGCAGGCAGTATCCAGCAAGGCAATCGCTTTATCGGGCAACTGGCGGGCAGGGATATAACGATGGGAAAGGCGTACCGCGGCATCAATCGCCTCATCAAGCAACAATACTTTATGATGCGACTCAAGATTGCCTGCCAGACCGCGCAACATAATCAGGGCCTGGGCCTCATCGGGCTCATGCACCTGCACCACCTGAAAACGGCGGGTCAGGGCCGGGTCTTTTTCTATATATTTTTTGTACTCGGCCCATGTGGTGGCACCAATCGTGCGTAACTGCCCCCGCGCCAGTGCCGGCTTGAGCAGGTTTGCCGCATCACCCGTACCCGCTGCCCCACCGGCACCAATCAGGGTATGGATTTCATCAATAAACAGCACAATGGGCTTTTCACTGTTCTGGACTTCATCTATCACCTGACGCAGCCGGGACTCAAACTCCCCTTTCATGCTGGCACCGGCCTGTAGCAAACCAATATCCAGCAAATACAGGCTTACCTGCCGCAAGGCCGGTGGCACATCCCCCTGGGCCAGCCGGATCGCCAGCCCCTCGACAACCGCTGTTTTACCAACACCGGCCTCACCGGTCAGCAAGGGATTATTCTGGCGACGACGCATCAAAATATCAATAATCTGGCGAATTTCCTCATCCCGTCCCGAGACCGGATCTATCTCATTTTTACGGGCACGTGCAGTCATATCCACGGCATATTGCGCCAGGGCAGACTTGCCCCGATTGGCTGAACCAGACTGTCCTGCCACAGCAACACCGGCTTCCGGCACGACACTGTCCTTATCTTCTGCCGACCCTTTAACAATCACCGGCAACTCATTGGCCAGTACATCGGGCACAACTTTACGGAATTCGGGTGAAATACCGTACAGGACATTACGCAATGAGTTTGTTTTCAGCAACCCCAGCATCAGGTGTGCACTGCGTATCCGCGCCGCCGCATACTTAAGGGAACCATACACCCACGCTCTTTCAGTAGCACTGTCAATATGTTCGGACAAATCGGAAATGGAAGCCGCGCCCCGGGGCAATTCATCCAGCGCGGCAACAATACCTTTTTCCACCTCATCGGGCTTAAGATTAAAATATTTGATAATGCGCTGAAAATCGCTGTCATGCTCATGCATGATCTGGTGCAGCCAGTGCACCAGCTCCACATAAGGATGCCCCCTTAATTTGCAAAATGCGGTTGCGCCTTCCAGTGAGCGATAAAGCAATGAATCCAGTTTGCCGAACAGTTCCGTCCGATTGATTTCCGACATATTTATTTGCGCTAAAAATTGATTATGAAATGAAATAATTAATTAGCAATCAAACTAACAAAAAAATATGACGGATTCATGAAGAGGCGGGCATTCCGTAAGCTTACCGTCAAGCGCACAGTTCATAACTAGAGACTTCTGCTGCTAACTGTCGTTTAAATTCACTGGGTGGTAAGTTACCCAATGACTCATGGGGTCGTTCCTCGTTATAACTTAACATCCAGGCCCAACTGAGGTCTCGCACCTGATCCAGCGATGAGAACAAATGCGGGTCCAGGACTTCGGTGCGATAACTGCGATTAAATCGCTCTATATAAGCATTTTGGTTTGGCTTGCCTGGCTCAATATAACAAATCTTGATGCCATGTGCTTCACACCACTGTGTAAAAGCAAGCGACGTCATTTCACTACCATTATCCACGCGAATCATTTTAGGCAGGCCTCTTTCTGCTTTAAGTTGCTCCAGCGTTCTCACCACTCTGGTGGCCGGCAGTGAGGTATCAATCACGATATCCAAGGCTTCCCTGACGCCTTCGTCAATGATATTGAGCACACGAAAGCGCGTACCGTTGTAAAGTGCATCGCTCATAAAATCAAAAGACCAACTGTAATTCGATTCCGCAGGCACTGCCAAAGGCGCTGGCGCACGCTCGGGTAAGTGTTTTTTGGTGCGACGTTTTTGGTTCAAATTCAGCGCACAGTAAATACGCCACACTCGCTTGAAATCCCAAAGTTTTCCATCCAGTCTCAATCGATAAAAACATTTCCAGAAGCCCCAACGGGATCGCGTTGGATCTTGCACGATTGCGTTAAGCGCATCAATGATAGGTTGATCACGTTCAAGACGATGCTGACTGGGGTCAGGCCGGTACCAACTGCGACGAGACAGGCGTGTCAGACGACATGCCCGGGCAATGGAAAGCGAACCTTGCTGAACCAAGTGCAAGGCCGCTTCACGTCGTCGCTCCGGCGTCAGAGCTTTCCCAGCAAATCTTTGATCGCTGCGTTCTCCAAAGCCAATTCTGCGTACATTTTCTTTAGACGGGCATTTTCCACCTCGATGTCCCGCAATCGTTTCAAATCCGACGCCTCCAAACCACCGTACTTGCTTTTCCACTGGTAATAAGTCGCGTTGCTGATGCC
>JAVESC010000089.1:0-10065 GCA_034006805.1 Advenella sp. | reverse complement strand
AAATTTACCAATTTTTTAGGGAAATTCATTCTGCTGCCATGAGTTGAAAGCGCATATTGTTAAAAAATGCAACTATACTTCCCCCTGGTTGTTACTCTTCTTCATCGAATTTCTCTAATTTTGATGCATTACGAACTAAATAGTCATTGAACAACGGGACCGTAAATGCTACTTCACCGTGAGACGGGCTGAAAATCATTCCTTTACTGATAATCTGTGCTCTGCGGGGGCCTAAGCTGCGTAAAGACTCTCCTAAGGCCTCAGCGATATCGGATGACCGATAAGGCCCTTCCCCTAATTTAGCCATAGCAAAAACATATTCCCGTTCTTTGGGGGTTAAGCGATCAAATCGTACCTTAAAGAAACCTTGATCCAGGCGAGTAAGAATAGACCCTTCGGCTTGTTGTGTATCTTGCAGTGTAATCGTATTTTCACTGGCTACATTCCAGGATTGGTGGCCCCATTCCTGGAGAAAATAAGGATATCCTCTGGTTTTCGCCAGGATTTCATCCAATGCAGCTTCATCGATTTTAGCCCCTTCGTCCTCGACGGGTTGGCGAATAGCCGCTTTGGCCGCATTATCAGGCAAGGCACCTACTTCAGGATAGCTGAATAACCTTTCGGCATAAGACTTGGCGTCTCCGGCTAATGCGGCGACCTGTGGTAAACCTGCCCCGAAAAAAAGGACAGGTAACTGGCGTTGGTTAACTTTGTGCAGGGAAACAATTAGCGCTGCCAAGTCTTTTTGACTTAAATACTGCACTTCATCAATTAATAATGTCCATGCGACTCCGGCTGCCTGAGCGGCCTCTCCAACGCGCACAAAAAGTTCCGGCAAGTCTTGCTCCAAGTCCCCACTATCTGCAATCCCTTTTGCAGGCTCCACGGCAATCGACATATCTCCGTAGGTCAGTTTTAAACTTCCGGCAAACGATTTTAATGCTTGCAGCGCCTCATATGCCTTGGATTTAGCTTTTTCAGTGAATGAAAGTTTGTGCAGCACCTGGTGAATCTTTGGAAGCAGTTGCTCTCCCAGGGGCTTGTGTTCCGGTGCTTCTATACTGGAAGTTAAGTGCCCTCGATCGATTGCCATGTTTTCGACGGTATTGAGCAGCACGGTTTTACCGACTCCTCGTAGGCCAAGAAACATCTGGGATCGACCTGCCTTACCGATTAAAACACGCTCAATGGCAACCCGGGCGGCCTCCAGGATGCTGTCTCGTCCCGCTAGTTCAGGAGGCCGGTTGCCTGCGCCGGGTGCAAAAGGGTTTCGTACTGGGTCCATAGCCTATCTCTTTATAACTAAGTATAATGGATTATAAGTTAGTATAACATGATTTACTTATACATCATTATACTTTTTTATACTTGTCTGGGTTTTCGCTGATTTGCTGTGGTTATCGAATCCAAACCCTATATACAAAAGGACGGATACAAGCACAAAGTTGTAGTGCAGTTGCCGCTTAAAATCCGGGTGAATTGACGTTTGGATTGTGTGAGTGATAGTGGCTGTCCGGCAGGAGGAAATATGGGCCGCTTAAACTCAGGCTTGGCTTGTTTGTCTTGGGTTTTTGCATTAATTAACCCGATTACCCTGTTTACGCCGTTTTTTTACAACGGCTGACACGCATTGGCAGGATATAATCCCCCTGAACAGGCCTGTTTTGCCTTGGCCTTGCTTATCCAAGTCTTAAAGAGAAACCATGAAACGAATTTTTTCCCTCATTAGTGTTTTTTTGCTGTCAACGGTTTTGGCTGGCTGCGGCTATAACGAGATCCAGACGCTGGATGAAGGTGTCAAGGCTTCCTGGTCCGAGACGCTTAACCAGTACCAGCGTCGTGCCGACCTGGTACCCCAGCTGGTGTCCAGTGTGAATGCCTATATGGTTAATGAGCGCGAGGTATTGATCGAAGTGACCAATGCCCGTTCCCGGGTAGGGTCGGTGCAGGTCTCGGCAGATAAACTGCCTACCGGCGAAGAGTTGGCCCAGTTCCAGGCCGCCCAGGGGCAGCTTACTTCAGCATTGTCCCGTTTGATTGCGGTGTCAGAAAACTACCCGCAACTCAAGGCAGATGCCCTGTTCCGCGACCTGAACGTACAGCTGGAAGGCACTGAAAACCGCATTGCCACTGCTCGCGGCCGTTATATTAAAGAAGTGCAAGGCTACAATACGCTGATCCGTACGTTCCCCACCTTGATTACCGCCAAAATCTTTGGCTACGATGTCAAACCCAATTTCGGGGTAGAGAACCAGGCGGAAATCATGCGTGTGCCCGAAGTGAGGTTTGATACGTCGCCACGGGGCAACCAACCTGCAACGGCACAGTAATGTCTGCTTCATTTGTTCGTACCCCTGCAATGACACGCTATGTCCTGTCATTGCTTTTCATGCTGCTGGCAT
The DNA here is from genome assembly GCA_034006805.1 of Advenella sp. Classification (GTDB taxonomy): domain Bacteria; phylum Pseudomonadota; class Gammaproteobacteria; order Burkholderiales; family Burkholderiaceae_B; genus Advenella. Next base: position 7,663 of record JAVESC010000089.1, on the reverse strand, counting down.
TGGCTGGGTGGCAGGCCAGCGCCCAGGAACTGGTGCCCGTACCCAACCTGCAGGCGCGGGTAAGCGACCTTACCGGTACGCTTTCTGCCACGCAGCAGGCCGATATCGAACAAAAACTGGAGGCCCTTGAAAAAAGCAAGGGTGCCCAGGTGTTTGTGCTAATGGTGCCCACGGTGGGGCCCGATACGGTTGAAACCTATTCGCGCCGGGTTTTTGATGAATGGAAAGTGGGCCGGGCCAAGGTGGATGATGGCATTCTTTTCTTGATTGCCAAGGATGACCGCCGCATGCGGCTGGAAGTGGGCTATGGCCTGGAAGGTGCAGTGCCCGATGTCCTTGCCTCGCGGATTATCAATGATCATGTGGCGCCGCATTTCAAGATGGACGACTATGCCGGTGGCGTACAGGCCGGCGTTGATGCGCTGGTGGGCCTGATTGAAACCGAAGAACTGCCCCCACCCGTTAATGATTGGCAGCAGTCATCCGATTTTGATGAAGGTGATTGGCCGTTTTTCATTTTCATGGCATTTTTTATTTCCCTGTGGCCGGCCTTGCTGGCAGCGGTCATTGCCGGGGTGGTTATTTTTGGTGTCACCGGCAGCTTCGGTTTTGCCCTGCTGGGTGCCGTGGGCGGGTTTTTAATCAGTTTTATTGCCCATAAATTCATGCCTGCACGCAAGATCAGCAGTGCCAGCCGTGGCCGTGGCAGACGTGACGGTTTTGGTGGTGGTTTTGGGAGCGGCGGCTTTGGTGGCGGTGGCGGCGGTTTTGGTGGGGGCGGTGGCTTCGGCGGCGGTGGCGGCGGAAGCAGTGGCGGTGGAGGAGCATCCGGTGGCTGGTAAATGGTTAAAGTGGCTCGATCTGGATTCGGTGCAAGGCTGGTGGTTGCGACGCAAGCATTTTCATGCCGGTTTCATGAAAGAAGTTACCGAACAGATTCGTTTAAGTGAAGAAAAACATCATCATGGTGAGCTGGTTATTGGCATAGAGGCGGCGATGCCTTCGCATGTCAAAAGCAGTCATGAACGGGCCCTGGAAGTTTTTGGTCGCCTGCGGGTGTGGGATACACCCCATAACACGGGGGTGTTGCTATATATCGCGCTAGACCGGCACAAGATTGAAATTATTGCCGACAAAGGCCTGAAAGCGGTGGAACATGAATGGAAGGCGATTTGCGCTGGACTGGAATTGCGTTTTTCCGAAAATCAATACCAGGAAGGCCTGACCGAAGCGGTAATTGGGCTGGAGGCTATTCTGGCGCAATATTGCGCTCAGGAAGCGGGTGAAAATGGCCCCAATTTCCTGCCTGACGCGCCGGTGATGCTTTAAGGGCGGGCGTTTTTGTGCGACGCGGAGCGTTCCCAAGCAGGAACATGGGGCCAGGAACCACCCCGTCAGGCTTCGCCTGCCACCTCTCCACAGAGGGGAATGCAAACACAGATGTTGCCACGAAGAAGAAAAATTCCCCTCTGTGGAGGGGTGGCGCGTAGCGACGGGGTGGTGGCCTTTCCCCGCTCCCATGCCCTGACCTCCAGAAGTTGGACTCCTTTTCAACTTATTGGGGTCAGTTCACTCCAGCGTGGGAATGCGCATTTATCGGATTTGCGCGTAAAATCCCGTCGTTCAGGGCGGGGAGGATGTCAACCACTACATCGTATAACCCCGCCCTTCAGCACCTGTTAACGAAGTTTACGTGCCAGTGACTTGATGGCGGCATTACGGCGGGCGCCGGTTTCAAAATGCTCACTCATTTTGGACCATTGCGGCAGGGTGCGTGCTTCCAGGATTTCTTCGGGTAAATCACCTTCCTTGAATTGTCCGGTAACGGTTTCCGTGTTCAGCATAATGGGGCGCTGGTCTGCGTGTCCGCGCATTTCCAGGGCATTAAGCAGTTGCAGGCTGCGGATGCCCAGCAGGCGGATAATTGCGTCATCAAGGGTGATTTCGCGGTAGCCCTGCAGCTTGCCCAGAATGCGTTTGCCAAATTTGTCCACACCCTGCCATACACTGCCAATCACGCCACCAATCAGGGTGGCGGTGCCCAGGCTCAGGCCGGCGGACATGACATCGACCGCTGCGCCGGCCATGGCCCCGGCCACAAATCCTTTACTCACCTGGATGCCCATTTCCATCAATGCTTGCGGCTGGAACAGGTCCATGCCCCAGCGTCCACCTTCAATGGGCAGGGTCTGGTCGGGATAGTCTTCCTGCCTGAAGCGGTAATGCGTTAGCAGGGCCTGGATGCTTTCCTGTTCCCGCTGGCGGATCACGTCCTGCAACAGGGCCGTGGCGCTTTTGATGCTTTCTTCATCGCCCGCGCAGGTATGGCGGAAAGCGGCCACATCAATCAGGAGCTCGGCAATCATATTGTAGGCAATGTCCCGCCGCAGTTTGCGTTGCCGGTGGATGTCTTCAGACAGTGCTTTCAGGGTAGCGGCATGGCTGTCCAGGACCAGGGCCAGTTTCTGGTAAAGCTGCTCTTCGCCATCCAGGGCCGGGGCAACCGTATCAAACTCAATGCTTAAATGCAGGCCCAGGCGGCTTAGGGATTCTTTCCAGTCGGCAAGGTAATTGGGACTGCTGTGCATGAAATTAAGAATGGGTACCAGCGGCCGTCCGCAACGGCTTAAAATGGCCAGCTCATCCCGGTGCTTGGCCAGCACGGGGTCGCGAATATCAATCACATATAAACCGGCATCACATTCCAGCAGTTTGCGTAAAACCCGGGCTTCCTGTTCAAAACGCTGCCTGCTTTCCGGGGTGTCCAGAAACTGCTGAATGCTTTCCGGGCCATCAAAACGGGATGAATCTTGCCGGGTTTGTGCTTTAAGCTGGTCCAGGTAATCCAGCAGGGCAATGCCGTCTTCCAGCCCCGGGGTGTCAAACAGTTCAACCGCGGCCTGCCCGTTCAGGAACAGGCGGGCGCCTTCCACATGGCGGGTGGTGCCGGGAAAGTCGGCAATTTCACCAAACCCGGTATCATGGGTAAGGGTTCTTAATAAAGAGGTTTTGCCGGTGTTGGTGTGGCCAACAACCGCCAGATGCAGTATTTTATTTGGTTCCATCGTCATCAATTTGCCTGAATCCATGGTGGCAGTGTTTTTTGTGTTTCATGCAGCTGTTCAAGGCCAAAGCCGGCTTGTTGCAGGCGCTCTTTCCATAAGGGCAGGCGGTTTTCCGCTTTACCGGGACTGTTTTGCAGATAGATATCGGTGTGCGCAGCCAGATTGGACAGGTCGGCAATGAAATGCAGGGTGCCGCGATCGGGGGTTTGTGCGGCATCACACACAATCAGCAGGGCGGGTACGGTTTGGCGACTCATATGTGCCAGCAGCTGATAGCGCTGTTCCCGGCTTTCGAGCTTGCCCTGGTCATGCACGGTGGCGGGCAGGGTAAAGGGCGGCCATGGCGCGCGTGGGCTTAACTCCAGCCCCACCACCAGCGGGCTGCCTGCCGGTGCCCGTGCAGGATGGGTGTTGCGCCGGGCGGTTTGCAAGGCCGGGGCGGGGGCATCCACCCCGATATGCTCACTGTGCGCGGACAGGCGGTCGACCAGGCCGGCATAGGCGGGCAGGGTTTCATCAATCTGTATTTGGTGGATGGCTTGCCGGGTTTTCCAAAGGCACAGCAGCAGGCTGGCCAGGCGCAGCAGCAAACCGTACACCATGACTGCACCAATCAGCCAGGAAGACCAGATGGCCTGTGATGCGGGACCGGCAGTTTGCAGGCCACTGCTTTGCTGGATGATATCAGCCGAAGGAATGGAAAAACCCAGTAAATGCGGCAAAAAACCAATACCCTGGGTGATGGACACAAAGGAAGAGGCGGGCAGGATGGTGGTTTCCCAGCCGAAGGTATATTGCCGGGCCGCCAGCAGGGCCAGCAGAGTGATAATGCCAGTCGCCATGATCACAACCCAGATTCCATGGCTGATGGCCGACAACAGCCAGCGCAGGCCGTTGTTCTGGTTAAGGATATTAATAAATGCCTGTGGGGCCAGGGTGGCATCGGGCCCACGGGCCAGCTTTTTACCCAGCCAAAGCCAGGCCTGGCCCAGCAAGGTGCCGCCATGGTAAGGGGCTAGAAAAGACAGCAGCCAGAATAAGTAGGTAATGGCGTGCAGGCCCAGCAAGGCAACCAGTGCCAGTAGCAGGTTGACATGCGCTGTTCCCAGGGCGCTGGCCGCCATGCCGATACCTGTAAGCATGGCCAGCAATGCCATGGCCCAAAAAGCCAGGCGTGCGTTGCCACGCCATTTGTCGATGGTGGCCGCCAACCCGTCCCGTTTGGCCATTAAGACGGCACGCTGGATGATTTTATCGCTGACGGGTTCCTGGCTATGGCGAATCTGGTGCAGCAGGGTGGCGTCTTCAATGGGCCCCCAGTGCGCTTCCCTAAGTCTTAGGGTTTCGGTAATCCAGTAATCCTTGAGTGAGTGCTGCGGCATAAATAATCGTGAGTAATGCAAATAAACGATTATTGCCTTTATTCAAACCACTTGTCTAATGTTTGTCGTGCCTGTTGTTTAACATCGGCGGTAATATATAAAGAGACCGTTGCCAGGGCCGCGGTAATAATACCCAGGTCATCGGTAAAACCGGCAATCGGCATCAGGTCGGGAATGGCATCAACCGGCAAGACAAGATAGGCCAGTGCACCGTAAATAACGCGTTTTGCCCAAGCCGGTGTTTTAGGGTTGTGTACGGCAAAAAACAGGAAAAGGGCTTTTTCAATGACAGGCCGGCCTGCTTGTTTGGCCAGGCGGGCAATTTTACTGATAATGCCCGCTTGTTTGATGTTGGTGGTGCTGTTACTGAAATGAGACTGAATCATGTCTTTTCCTTAAAAACTGCGTGCATTGACGGGATGCACGCAATTTGTAAAGCATGCACTTATTTCTTTTTGGTGACCAGGCCGTAAACAAACAGCACGATCAGGGCACCAACGACTGAACCAATGAAGCGCGCACTGCTGCCGGCTTCATAAAAACCAACGGCGACACCTAAATGGGTGGCAACCAAAGAGCCAACGACACCCAGAAGGGTTGTCATGATCAGCCCCATGGATTGGGAGCCGGGCATAAGGGCACGGGCAACCAAACCTACCAGAAAACCAATGATAATTTCCCAGATAATATCCATTTATAACTCCACTAACCTTAAGGTAAGGCATTAAATAATATGGTAATGAACTTCCCGTAAACAAGCGCTGAATTGTTTCGGGTGTGTGGCAAGTGTAAACGGGTTTTTTTATGATGCTCCTGTGTTGGAGTTAACAAGTGTTAATAAAGTTTCATACTATTTTTTTAAGTAAAGAATTATTTTATGTATTACGCAGCCGTTGCCCTATTTTAGGGCCAAAAACATTAATAACCAGCCCAAACATGACCACTGCCGCACCAACCCACTGCAGCGCAGACAGATGCTCATCCAATACCAGTGTGGCGGAAACCAGGCCAACAATTGGCACCAGCAGGGTGAGCGGGGCAATCAGGCCAACCGGATGCTTGCTAAGCAGGCGTCCCCATAATACATAGCCGATCAGGGTTGCACCGTAGGCCAGATACATAATGGCACCGATTCCTTCCAGGGAAACAGAACGGATGCTGCTCATGATTAAATCACTGCCTTCAAAAATCCAGGAGCATAATAAAAAGGGCAGAATCGGTACGGTGCCACCCCAGACCACCAGACTAAGCATGTTTACATTTTTTATTTGCTTGATAACAACATTGCCGGTAGCCCAGCTGAAAGCGGCCAGAAAGGTAAAGAACAGTCCCAGGGCGGGAACCGGATGGCCCGTATTGTTGCTTGCGTTGATAATTAGCAGGCCGGCTAAAGAAATGCCGATAGCCACAAGATTATGCGGTTTGATTTTTTCATGCAATACAAAGGCCGCGATCAGGACGGTAAAAAACGCCTGTACCTGCAATAACAGGGAAATCAGCCCGGCCGGCATGCCCACCGCCAGTGCGGTAAACAGAAAGGCAAACTGCCCAAAACTGATGGTCAGCCCGTAAGCCAGCAAGAGTTTAAGCGAGACATTGGGCCGCTTGATAAAGAAAATGGCCGGAAAAACAACCGCAGTAAAACGCAGGGCACCCAGCAATAATGGGGGGAAATCATTCAACCCGACTTTGATGGCAATAAAGTTAATTCCCCATACAAAAATAACAAGCAGGGCAAACATCCAGTCGCGTAATGGCATGAAATGAGCGTTCCGGGGTGAAAAAACAAGAGTTAAAAATTGAAAGGGACTATTAATCGGAAATCATATCATGCCATTCATTTTTTGCCCTGTTTTGCTCGTTTGTGGCTGTCACAATTACGTAAAATATTTCCTTTACTCTTAAGTTGAATGTAAATCAAAAAAGAGAAATGGTTAATGAGTAAGGTTTATGACAGAAGCCTGTTGGAGGGTGCTTTATCGGAAATGGAATCGGCAGCTATGAATTTTGCGTACCGATTTATTAATGATGGAAAAATAAGGCTTAATTATATTCATCAAACCAGAATGCTTGCACAAGAATATCGTACCAAGGTCGTTTCTGGCCAGATGCAGGCACAACAGGCAGTCGGGCATGTGCAATATATAAGAAATCAGATTTTAGAGGCACAGCGACTGCATACCAGTGATATAGGCAGAGCAGTTGCTGTTAATGCAAAAAAGACTGGTCTGACACTGGATGATCTTACCGAGAAATATGCACGGCAGAAATTTGGTACTTCTTTTTCAAGCTTGTCGGCTTCAAATCAGAATCAGGTATATTTGGAGATTATTGATAGTTCGGGCAGAACAAGGCCATCAATGAATGTAATAGCAGACAGACTTAGCAAATTGGGGCGTGGTTTGTTGGTAGTTACATTGGGAACGGCAGTTTATAATATTGCATCTGCTGAGAGCAAGGGAAAGGCTCTTGCAAGAGAAGGGATCATTCTGGGGAGCGGCTTTGCGGGTGGGGCTGCAGGCGGTGCAGTAGCAGGGTTGGCATGTGGCCCGGCCGCTCCTCTTTGTGTGACAGCAGGTGTTTTCATTGGCGGAGCATTAGGTGCCTTAGGGGCAGACCTTTCATTTGGTTGGCTATTCTAATGGGTATTGAACAGACTGAAATTTTTCAGGTCAGAAAAATTATAAGGGAATCCGGTGTCACGCCTGAAGTCCTGCTTGAAAACACCCAGTCTGGTTTAAATATAGAAGTGACAGGCAAAATACTGGAGGCGCAATTTCGGGTTAATGGCAATTTTTTATTGTTGCTGACCGAGGGGAATCCCTTTGAAGAGGCCTTGTACATCTACTATTTGAGCCCAGCCCTGGAAATTCTTGACTTCCTGGAGCTGTCTGCAATGTATGCGGGCGGTATGCTCGACAACATTGTTATAAACAGTGATGGTACGATCGGGTTTTCTTTCTTTGACAAGGGTGAACGCTGGGCCTTGAAAGTTCTGCCCACACCAGAATATACAATTTGTGCCAATAAATTCCCGGTTAAAAAAAGCAAACCTTTTTTCAGAAAAAGTTGGTTAAGGCTTGGCAAGTAAATGGATTTTTTTATATTTGCGGGCTGTCACAATCATGTAAACTTACGCTCGTATCCTTTTGGCTGCTGAATAATCCGTCCCGTTTACACCATTATCCGAGGTTTATATGAGTTTTCGTCTGTTGT
>JAVESC010000007.1:0-55405 GCA_034006805.1 Advenella sp. | reverse complement strand
ATTCGTTGCAGGAAATGGGTATCAAGGCCGATGTGGCCGGCCGTGCCAAACATATTTACAGCATTTACAATAAAATGCGCAATAAAAAACTTGATTTTGACCAGCTGTACGATTTGCAGGCACTGCGCATTATTGTGGATACTGAACGGGATTGTTATACCGCCTTGTCATTGGTTCATGCCAAGTGGACGCCGGTGATGGATGAATACGATGATTACATTGCCCATCCCAAACCCAATGGTTACCGTTCCCTTCATACTGTTGTCATGGGCGATGATGGTCGTGCTTTTGAAGTGCAAATCCGTACCATGCAAATGCACCAGTTTGCCGAATATGGCATGGCGGCGCACTGGCGCTACAAAGAGGCTGGGGTAAAAGGTGGGCAGGTGGCTGCTTCCAGCCTGTATGACCGCCAGGTCTCCTGGATGCGCCAGTTGCTGTCATGGCGCAAAGAAGTAGGCATTGCCGAAAAAGAAGGAAAGAAAGCCATTGAAGAAAATGGTGCCGATCAGGCCGGGCTTGAGCGTAAAAAAGCCGAATTGAAAAAAACCGGTGAACAGCTTGAGCAAATGAAAGAGGAAGAAAGGCATGAGCGCATTTATGTGCTAACGCCACAGGCCAGGGTTATTGAGCTGGCTGAAGGCAGTACCCCGGTTGATTTTGCCTATCACCTGCATACAGACCTGGGGCACCGTTGCCGGGGTGCCAAGGTAGACGGCCAGATGGTGGCACTTAACACCAAACTGAAAACCGGTCAGACGGTTGAAATTATTGCCGCCAAGTCGGGTGGGCCTTCCCGTGACTGGCTGAATTCGCAATTGGGTTATTTGGCCAGCCCCAGGGCCCGGGCCAAGGTACGGCTATGGTTTAATGCCATTGAATTGCAAAAACGCATTACCAACGGGCAAGAGCAGGTTGATAAGGAATTGCAGCGCTTGGGTAAAACGGCCGTTAATCAAGAACAATTGGCCGAAAAACTGGGTTTTGCCCGTGCCGATGACCTGTATGTGGCCGTGGCCAAAGATGAGCTCAGCCTGCGCGCTATTGCATCGGCCTTTGCCGAGCCTGTAGCAGAGGCTGGTTCAGAAGATAAAATTACGGTGGCGCGCCAAACCAATACCGGCCATACTGGCAAAAGCGGTGTGCTGGTGGTGGGGGTAGACTCCCTCATGACCCAGCTGGCCCGCTGTTGCCACCCGGCCCCGCCCGATGCGATCGAGGGTTTTGTCACCCGTGGCCGGGGGGTGTCCATTCACCGGCAAGACTGCACATCATTTGCCGTGCTAAAGCATAAAAATCCCGAACGGGTGATTGATGTTGCCTGGGGAAATACCGAAGCCGCGGTCTATCCGGTTAATATTACCGTGCATGCCCAGGACCGCAATGGCCTGCTGCGGGATATCTCAGAAACCTTTTCCAAGCTCAAGCTTAAAGTGGTGGGCGTGAACACGCAAAGCAAGCGTTCGCTGGCGCATATGCACTTTACCATCGAGATCCAGAATGGCGAACAACTGTCCCGGGCGTTGCAAGCCTTATTGGAAGTCCCGGGGGTAATGTCTGCGTCCCGCTGCTAAATTGGGTAAAATAGCTGTTAAATAAAATAACTGAATGCGCTGCAGGAGGCGTTTTGAAACCCTATAATTACCCAGATGAAAAAGGCCATTTTGGCCGGTTTGGTGGTATTTTTGTTGCCGAAACATTAATGCATGCCATTAAAGAACTGAACGACGCTTACGAAAAATACCGGAATGATCCCGATTTCGTTGCCGAATATAATTATGAATTGGCTCATTTTGTGGGTCGTCCCAGTCCGGTTTATCACGCCAAACGCTGGTCAGAACTCTTGGGTGGTGCCCAGATCTGGCTCAAGCGCGAAGACCTGAATCACACCGGTGCACATAAAATCAATAACTGTATTGGCCAAATACTGCTGGCCCGTAAAATGGGTAAAACCCGCATCATTGCCGAAACCGGCGCCGGCCAGCATGGTGTGGCCACGGCAACCGTTGCGGCCCGTTACGGCCTTGAATGTGTGGTTTACATGGGGGCCGAAGACGTCCGCCGCCAGGCTCTTAATGTTTATCGCATGAAACTGCTGGGTGCGACCGTGGTGCCGGTTGAGTCGGGTTCAAAAACGCTTAAAGATGCCCTTAACGAAGCCATGCGCGACTGGGTTACCAATATTGATGACACTTTTTATATTATTGGTACGGTTGCCGGCCCGCATCCTTATCCGGCCATGGTGCGTGACTTCCAAAAAATTATTGGCGAAGAATGCCTGCAGCAAATGCCTCAGCACGCCGGCCGTCAGCCAGACTGCGTGGTTGCCTGCGTGGGTGGTGGCTCCAATGCCATGGGTATTTTCTATCCCTATATTCCCCACGAAGACGTCAAACTGATTGGTGTTGAAGCCGCTGGTGAAGGTCTGGATACCCCGCGTAACGCTGCCTCTATTAATGCAGGCCAGGTAGGTGTATTGCATGGCAACCGTACCTTTGTGATGCAAAACGAAGACGGTCAGGTGCAAGAAACCCATTCCATTTCTGCCGGCCTTGATTACCCCGGCGTGGGTCCTGAACATGCCTGGTTAAGTGAAATAGGCCGTGTTTCCTATGAAAGTGCCAACGATGCCCAGGCACTGCAGGCATTTCATGACTGCTGCCGCTTTGAAGGCATTATTCCCGCGCTTGAATCCTCCCACGCACTGGCTTATGCGGCCCGGCTGGCGCCCACCTTGCCTGCCGACAAAATTATTCTGGTCAATCTGTCAGGCCGTGGCGATAAAGACATTCATACGGTGGCTGAATTTAGCGGACTCGAGCTGTAAAGGAAAACAACAATGGCTTTAAAAAGAATAGACAATGCATTTGCAAAGGCTGGGCAACGCGCAGCCCTCATTCCCTACATCACCACCGGAGACCCCAGTCCGCAAGCCACGCTGGCATTAATGCACAGCCTGGCAGAGGCGGGGGCCGACATTATCGAATTGGGTGTGCCGTTTTCTGATCCCATGGCCGATGGCCCGGTTATCCAGCGTGCCGCTGAACGGGCCATTGCCAAGGGTGTTGGCCTGCCACGGGTTCTGGAGCTGGTGGCCGAGTTCCGCAAGCTTAATAACGAAACGCCCGTTGTATTAATGGGTTATGCCAACCCTATTGAAGCCATGGGGCGCGCCGTTTTTGCGGAAAAAGCCGGTGCCGCGGGTGTGGATGGGGTATTGGTAGTAGACTATCCGCCCGAGGAATTTGATGAATTTACCGGGCTTTTAAAAGAACAGGGTATTTCCCCCATATTTTTATTGGCGCCCACGTCTACCGAAGCGCGTATTAAAACAGTGGGCAATATTGCCGAAGGCTATGTGTATTATGTGTCTTTGCGTGGCGTAACCGGTTCTGGTGCCTTAGATATTGAAGATGTCCAGCAACGCGTGCTGGCCATTAAAAAACACGTAAAAATACCGGTGGGTGTTGGTTTTGGCATTCGTGATGCCGAAAGTGCCGCCAAAATTGCCCAAGTGGCCGATGCGGTTGTGATTGGCAGTAAAATCATCGAAACCATGGAACAGGCCATCGTCGGCAAACCCGAAGATCAGGTCACTGAAGTGGCCGTTGCTTCAGCAAGCACGTGGCTTAAGGGCGTACGTGAAGCGCTGGACAAGGTTCAAAACAAGGATAAATAATGAGTTGGCTTGATAAAATTCTCCCCCCCCGTATCAACAAGAAAGCCGATTCGGGTTCACGGCGTGTTCCCGAGGGCGTATGGGTCAAATGCCCCTCTTGCGAAACGGCCCTGTATAAGGAAGATCTGGTACGGGCCCTGAATGTTTGCCCCAAGTGCGACCATCATATGCGTCTGGCTTCGCGGGCACGTATAGATTCCCTGCTTGATAAAGAAGGGCGGGTTGAAATTGGTAATAACATCCGTTCAACCGACCCCCTTAAATTCAAAGACAGCCGCAAGTACCCCGAGCGTCTGGCCGAAGCCGTGAAACTTACCGACGAGAGCGATGCCCTGGTGGTGGTTAGCGGGGCCATTATGTCCCTGCCGGTTACGCTTGCCTGTTTTGAATTTAATTTCATGGGCGGTTCAATGGGTTCAGTGGTCGGAGAACGTTTTGTGCGCGGTGTGCAGGCCGCCATCGAGAACCGTACCCCGTTTATTTGTGTGTCTGCTTCGGGGGGCGCACGCATGCAAGAAAGCCTGTTTTCACTCATGCAAATGGCTAAAACCAATGCCATGCTTACCCGGCTTTCTGCCGAAGGCTTGCCTTTTATCAGTGTGCTTACCGATCCAACCATGGGTGGGGTATCGGCCAGTTTTGCCTTTATGGGTGATGTGGTTATTGCCGAGCCCAAGGCCCTTATTGGTTTTGCAGGCCCACGGGTGATTGAGCAAACCGTGCGCGAACAGTTGCCCGAAGGCTTCCAGCGTGCTGAATTCCTGCTAGAAAAAGGGGCGGTGGATATGGTGGTTAAACGCCATGACTTACGTGAAGAACTGGCCCGCTTAATGGCTTTGTTAACCCGTCAGTCCAACGAAGCCCTGTCTGCATAAACCCGCTTGACGAGCCTTATTGTGGTTGGTTAACAACAAATTGCCTTATTAAGCGAACAAGCCCGGCTGTGCCTGCATGGCCGAGCTTGTTCGCTTAAAAAAGATGATATTGTCGCAATGGCTGATAGAATAATGGCAATTTAATCATTCATGTCAAAAATAAAATGTCGGCCGATTCTTTTAATCTTGAAAATTCACTTACCTATAAACTGCATTCCCTGGCCAAGTTAATTGACAGGCATGCAGACTATGCGGACATTGAGCACGCCCGTATTTCTTTTGCCGAGGGCAGGGTGCTGGCCGTGATTGGTTTTAATAAAATGCTGTCGGTGGTGCAGGTGGCCAAAAAAGCCAACCTTGATAAAAGCCAGGGCAGCCGGGCGGTGGTCTCTTTGGTGGGCAAGGGTCTGATAGAAAAGCGCCAGCAAAAACAGGATGCCCGGGCCTTTGATTTGTCCCTGACAGAAAAAGGAAGGCTGGTGTATGAGGAAGTAGTGACGCTTATTACGCGTCGTAATGAAATTGCGATGAAGACTTTGTCAGTAGAAGAGCAACAAAATTTACTTAATTTAATGAATAAAATCCAGCACAATCTGGAAAATAATTAACGCAAATCAAAAAAAACTTGAAAATGGTTGCATTTGCAACTAAAATTGCTTGCAAATGCAATTACCTCTACGTGTTGCATATTTTTTACAAACATAAATTTAATATTTTCCATTCATGGAGACATTATGCATACGCCTGTTACTGTTCCGCGTAAATCCCTGTATCACGAATACACCGTTTACCCACACACCTTTCCGTCTGATCCTGCCCAGTCCAATGGTATTGTCACCATTGTAGGTGGCGGGCCTATTGGTCTGGTTGCTTCGCTAATCCTGGCAAAGCATGGCATTAAAAATATCGTGCTCCTGTCAGAGCAGCAAGTCTCCGAAGGCAGCCGTGGCCTGGTTTATACCCGCCGTTCCATGGAAATTCTTAAAGTGGCCGGTGTGGCAGACCGCATTATGGAAAAGGCCCTGTCCTGGACAAGTGGCAATTCTTTTTATAATGGCGAGCGTGTTTTCCGTATGGATACGCCGGTTGATGCCCAGGACAGCTATCCGCCCCTGAATAACCTGCAGCAAAACTATCTGGAAACCTATCTGGTTGAAGAAGCCGCCAAACAGCCCCTGATTGAATTACGTTGGGGCAACCATTTAACCTCATTCTCGCAAGATGACAATGAAGTGACCCTGGTGGTAGACACACCCGAAGGTGAGTACGCTTACAAAACCCCCTGGCTGATTGCGGCAGATGGCGCCCGCTCAGGCGTACGACAAAGTATGGGTTTGGGTATGGAAGGCAATAGCTATGAAGGCCGTTTTGTGATTGTGGATATCCGCATTGATCTGCCTTTGCCTACCGAGCGCCTGGCTTATTTTTCACCCGACTGGAACCCTGGTAATACCATTTTGCTGCACAAAGAGCCCGATAATATCTGGCGTTTTGACTATCAATTGCCCGCCCATGTCTCTAACGAAGAGGCGCTGGATCTGCAAAACATTACCAACTCGGTTAATGCCCAGCTGAAAATGATGGGATACGAAGACAAGCAATGGGAGCTTGACTGGTATTCGGTGTATTCCGCCCGTGCGCTTACCTTGCCCGATTACGTGCACAAGCGTATTTTGTTTGCCGGCGATTCTGCCCACATGTTGCCCATTTTTGGCGTGCGTGGCGCCAATACCGGTTTTCAGGATGTGATGGATTTATGCTGGAAGCTGGTGGCTAATATTAAAGGCTGGGGTTCTTCTTATTTGCTTAATTCCTATACCAATGACCGCGTTGGCGCTGCCATGGAAATTATTGATGAAGCCGGAAAAAGCACCCGTTTCATGGCTCCTCCCACCGACGGCTTCCGTTTGCTGCGTGATGCCACCTTGTCATTGTCCCTGAAACACGAATTTGTCCGTCCGCTGTTCCACTGGAGAACTTCCCGTGCCCATGTGTACCGTTCTTCTCCGGTTAACAGTATTGGCGATGATAACCAGGACATGATGCCCGATCTGGAAAATGGCGCGCCTGTCCCCAATCTTCATCTGTCAGGTAAACAGTATCTGTATGACGAATTGGCTCTGGACTTCAATATTATCTATTTTGGCAACGAAGCAAGCTTGCCCGATTCATTGCAAAATGAAGTCAATGAACTCAGAACCCAGGGTGTGCCCGTTAAGGTTGTTGTTCTTTCCTCTGAAAATACGGTTACCGCCGGTGCCGACAAAACCTTCAAGGTAGATGCGCAATTGTTGCAAAACCGCTATGGGGCAAGTCAGGGCCAGGTTTATCTGGTTCGTCCCGATCATCATATTTGCGGCCGCTGGAAGCAATATGTGCCGGGTTCCCTGGAAAACGCGTTCCAGAAATTCATTAAAAAATCTGCCTAGGAGGAATGAAAAATGAGTATTGATGTTCAAAGCCTTGAAAAAGTTTACGACAACCTGTCATTTGCCATTGACAAGTTACCCGAAGAAAAACGCAGCCTGTTCCTGACCAAACTGGTTTTATTGTTAAGCAATGAAATTAAAGATGGTGAAAAAATTTGCAGCCTCATCAATGAAGCGCTTGTTTTTGAAGCATAAGTAAATAGTTTGGCGTGCCGCCTGCCCAACCGCTTTTAAGGTTGGGCAGGCGGTGTTGTTTTGATCGTGTTGACTTCATGTTTGCTGATCTGGGCTTAAGCTTAAGTAATATCCAGGCAGGCAAGGTCTGGTTGGGCCCGCCGATTTGTCCTGGCAAGTGATTGAGCCATGCCAGGATGGTTTATGCCATTGACATCCTCCCCGCCCTGAACCACGGGGTTTTACGCGCAAATCCGATAAAAAACAACCAAAATTGTTGCCACTTGTGAATAATATCCAAAGTAATATGTAAAATATTTAACTTACATCAAAAAAAACTTGAATATAGTTGTTTTTACAACTAAAATGGTTGTAAATGCAAGCAAATAAATGTATGGCATTATTAAAAAATCATAAAACTGATCGCATTGAAAAATGGAGACATCTGCAAACGCCAGTTACTGGAAGCGTTGTCGCTGTTGATGCCGGACAGGTTTAGTTTGCTGCCACCTGGGCGCTGACTCAGGTGCTGTTAATGGAAACTTCTTATTTATTCCAAGGAAGGAGATAAAATGTTTAAAACGATCAATAAAGTATTCGTGGTGGGTATGCTGGGTGTAGCGGGCGTGGCCCACGCCGCCTGGCCCGAGCAGCCGGTTCGCTGGGTGGTGCCTTATCCTGCCGGTGGCGGTACCGATGTAATCGCCCGTACGGTGGCGATTGAGCTTGAAAAAGAACTGGGGCAAACACTGGTCATTGAAAACAAACCAGGCGGCGGTACCAGTATTGGTGCCACTACAGTTGCCAATTCCGATCCCAATGGTTATGTGTTGGGTACGGCTGATTCAGGTACCTTGGCTTATAACCCGTCTTTATATAAAAAATTAACCTATGATCCCGCTAAATTCACCTATATTGGCGGTTTGGCAAGGTTCCCGCTGGTGCTGGCCGTACCTGCCGACTCTCCTTATCAAACATTGGCAGAGCTGGTTGAAACGGCTAAAAAAGAACCGGGCAAGCTGTCTGCCAGTTCAGCAGGGGCTGGCTCTCCGCACCATCTGGCACTGGAACGCTTCAAACAAATAACAGGTACTGATATTCTTCACGTACCATACCGTGGCGCGGCCCCTGCCTTGCAGGATTTGATTGGCAAGCGGGTTGACCTGATGTTTGCCGACCTGGGTTCAGGCTTAAGCAATATTCAGGCAGGTAAAGTGCGTGTGCTGGCGGTTGCGGTACCCGAGCGTTTAAGCGCGGTACTGCCTGATGCGCCAACCATGAACGAATCGGGTGTGCCTGATTTTGTGGCTTATGCCTGGCAAGGCCTGGTAGGCCCCGCAAACCTGCCAGAAGAAGTGGTAAGTAAAGTATCAAATGACTTGCAAAAAGTGCTTGCCAATGAAGAGCTCAAACAGAAAATCCATGCCATGGGAATTGAAGTGATGCCCATGACAGCGGAAGAGTTCAAGGCGTATTCCGACAAGGAACGCGCTGATTGGGCCAAAGTGATTGAAGCGGGTAATATTACACTGGATTAATTGGATAGCTGGTTTGTTCAGCTGCTAAAAAGCGGCAGGTATTTTTGGATACCTGCCGTTTTTTATTTGGAAAATAGTTGTTTTATGCGATAGAAATCCCGGGCTTATGATATTAAGTCGCCAAGCCACCTGATGCTGACAGTATTTTAATTGATTTTTACACTATATTTTTATAGATAATCCAGTTATATTGGATTATCTATAAAAATATAGTGTATTTCATATCATGAAAGTTATAAATCTTAAAAATGCCTTGCCAGCCTCATTAATTGCACACGATCAGCTTGCGTACCTGCTGGGGAAGTCTGTGCGCAATGTGAATGACAAAATTGCCAATTTGGTTAACAACGGTGATTTGGTTCGGCTTAAAAAAGGTTTTTATGTTTTTTCAAAAGAATACCGAAACCAATCTTTAGATCTTATTGCTATCGCCAATGGGCTTTATGCGCCTTCCTATGTATCTTTTGAATATGCCTTAAGCCTGTATGGCATGATTCCTGAAAGAGTCAGCGAAATCACCTCTGCCACCATTAAAAACAACAAGCTGTTTGTAACCCCGGTTGGTCGGTTCAGCTATAAGAAAATACCTTTGCAGGCTTATGCTTTAGGTGTTGATTGGCGTTACGACAAAATAGAAGGTGGCAGATTTATCGCTACTGCAGAAAAAGCCTTATGTGACAAAATAAAATATACCAAAGGTATTGGCACTTTAAACCAAGCCCAAATGCTTGAATTTCTGAATGATGATTTGCGTTTGGATTTGCTTAACTCTTTGGATATTGAATTGATTGTCGCCATTGCTGCCGCCTATAAATCCAAAAACCTGAAAACCCTGGCTGTACTTCTTGAAAAAGGAAAATTATGAGTTACCCCGCATTGGTAAAAATGCTTGAGAGGTATGACCTCTCTGACAACAACAGTAGTTACGATGCCTTGCGGGAAATTTTGCAGGAAATAATATTACTTGGACTTTATGATGCCGGTTTTTTTAAGCATGCTGCTTTTTATGGTGGTACAGCTTTAAGAATATTGCATAATTTGCCCAGATTTTCTGAAGATCTGGATTTCTCTTTACTTGAATCCAATCCTGCATTTAATTTGCATCCATATAAAGAAGGAATGATTACTGCACTGAAAGCGTTTGGCTTTGATGTAACAATTGAATTAAAAAACAAAACACAAAAGAGCGCCATTGCTTCAGCTTTTGTAAAAAGCAATACCATTGAAAGCCTGCTTAATATAGATGCACCGACCATTAT
Source organism: Advenella sp. (assembly GCA_034006805.1). Taxonomy (GTDB): domain Bacteria; phylum Pseudomonadota; class Gammaproteobacteria; order Burkholderiales; family Burkholderiaceae_B; genus Advenella. The sequence goes on along the minus strand of JAVESC010000007.1, from coordinate 45,451 downwards.
TACAGAAAAAATTCATAGGGATCAAAGCGTTAAAATTAAATTGGAAGTTGATACCAACCCGCCATTGGAATTTAAAACTGAAAATGTCATCAGGCTTAGTCCAAGAGCTTTTTCTATCAATGCCTTTACATTGCCATGTCTATACGCAGGAAAAATGCACGCTATTTTATGTCGCGCATGGGGAAACAGACCTAAAGGCAGGGATTGGTACGATTTGGTTTGGTATATTGCTCATGGCGTAGAGCTAGACTTACAGCATCTTCAAGCCAGGCTGCAACAAAGCTGTAAATATTTGGAAACTAACAAGATCGGCATACCTGAAAAGTTAACAAAACAAAATGTTAAAGAGTTGCTTTTAAAAAGAATTTCAACCTTGGATGTAGTACAAGCCAAAGCAGATGTTCAACCTTTTATTCAGGATATCCGAGAGCTGGATCTTTGGTCACGTGAGTTTTTCATGACCATTATTGAAAGCATAAAAACCTCGACATGAAGCATGCCTCTCTTGTATTGATTTATAAATTAAAGGTTGCTTGAGAGGGTAAGTTATGTTTTGACCGGCACGCACAAAAAAAACGGCAGGTATTTTAAATACCTGCCGTTTTTCTATCTGGAAGCAAGAAATTATTTCTTGGTTTCTATTATTTCCAGCGGTGTTTCAGCGATTTTAGGTGCTGCTTTACGGGCGCGCCCAAGTGGTTTGGCTGGAATGACAGGCTGGCTGTCTTGTGCCAGATCAGACTTGGTTTCAACCCATTGTAAACCGACATTTGAAACGATTTGCTCTAGTGAGACAGCCGCGCTTGCGGTGTTTTCCTGAGGCTGGCTGCCGTTAACAGGGGTTGCAGTCGTGCTGGTATTGGCAGCCGCTGTTACGGTTTCCTGTTGCGCAGGCGCTTCAGTTACAGGGCCGGATACATTTCCTGCGCCAGTTTGGGCTGGTGTAATGTCCTGTTCTGGCGTTTGGGCCAGTTCAGTCGCAGGTGCAGTGGTAGCCTCGCCTGTTTCAGTTACAGCAGGTGTTGTAAGTGCTGTGTCTGCCGTTTCTGGTATGACAGCGGTTTGGACATTGGCGGTGACCACTTCTGCCGGTGTTTCAGCGGGTGCTACGGCTTCAGTGGAGGCCGATGCTGCACTATCACTAACAGCGGGTGTGGCTTCGGTAATGGCCGCCGGTTCTGCTGCTGTTGCAACCGGGGTGCTGGCCTGGACAATGGCTTCAGCCGGTTCGGCAGCAGTTTTTGTTGTGCCGGGTGCTGCGGGCGTATCCTGGGCAACAGTTGTTTCAGTGCTGGTAGCCGCTTGCACCTTGGGCACGGTGTTGGCTACGGCCGGTTCTGCAGCGGCAACCGTTTCAGGGGCTGTGTCGGTGGTGACAATAACGGGCAAAGGGGTTTCTGCCGTGTTATTGGCTTCGCTTGCCAGTAAAACCTCATTGGGCACAAAAGCAGCGGGTGCTGATGTGTTGTCTGTGCTTCCCTGTTCGTCGGTTGGGCGACGGGTACGACGGCTGCGACGGCGTGGGCGGCGGCGTTTGTTTGGATCAATCGCTTCACCGGTTTCCTCGTCGAATGTTACTGTGCTTTCTGCCTGATCTTCATTGGCAGCGTTTTCGGCGTCTTCAGTGGCGTGAGGGGCTGCCATTGTGGCGACGACAGCAGTTGCCGCAGTTTTGACGCTTGTGCTGACGGTTTCCTGGGCAGTATCTGCTTCGGGTTTGACCCTGGCAGGACGTTGCTTGGCAGGTGTTTCGGCAGCCGTGCTTTCTGGATTGCCGCTATCCTGGGCCTGGGTTTGATCAACGGTTTCAGTGTTGCTGTCACGACGACTGTTGCTGCGTGAACGACTGCGCCGGCTGCGTGAACGTGAGCCGCTTTCTTCGGTAGACTGGCCGGCATCGGTGTTGGTAACGGTTTCTGCCGGTGTTGCCCTGGTGTCACGCTCTTTGTTGCGATTGTCCTGGGTGCGGGGTTTGGCCGTGCGTGGCGTGCGACGTTTTTCCTCTTCCGTTTCAGTGCCTTCGGCGCGTTTTTCAGGGGTACGGCGGTTGCGGTTGGTATTGCGCTCATTGCGCTGACCGGTTCTGCCGCGATTGGCCTGGCGTGGCTTCTCTTCTTTTTGCGGTTCGGCTTCAGGGGTGGCGGCTTTATCGCCGGCAAACCAGCTAAGCAGGCGCTTGAACAAACCGGGCTGGGCGGTGTTTAAGGGCTCTGTTTTGGGGGCAGGAATTACTGGTGCGGGCTGGTCACGGGAAATGCCTTTGACCAGGGCTTCAGGACGTTCGTTATGAACGGCTTTTTCGGTGCTGGACTCCCAGGTTACTGTGGTGCTGGGCTGTTCAATCAGGTCTATGCTGGTTTTGGGCTCATCAAGACGGTTGTCATCGTAACGAATGCGTTCGATATGATGATGAGGGGTTTCCAGATGTTTGTTGGGAATAAGCACCACGTTGATTTTAAGGCGGGATTCCATTTTGACAATGTCGGACCGCTTTTCATTCATCAGGTAAGTGGCCACTTCTACCGGCAACTGGACATGCAGGGCTGCCGTGTTGTCTTTCATGGCTTCTTCCTGCAGCAGGCGCAGGATATTCAGGGCACTGGATTCCACGTCACGGATAACACCGGTGCCGTTACAGCGCGGGCAGGTAATGTGTGAGCCTTCGTTAAGAGACGGGCGCAAGCGTTGGCGTGACAGTTCCATTAAGCCAAAACGCGAGATTTTGCCCATTTGGACGCGAGCCCGGTCAAAGTGCAGGGCGTCACGCAGTTTTTGTTCAATCGCGCGCTGGTTCTTGCTGTCTTCCATATCGATGAAGTCGATAACAATCAAGCCACCCAGGTCACGCAGGCGCAGTTGGCGGGCCGCTTCTTCGGCCGCTTCAAGGTTGGTGCGCAGGGCGGTTTCTTCGATGTCGGTGCCACGGGTGGAGCGGGCCGAGTTGACGTCGATGGCAACCAGGGCTTCGGTGTGGTCAATAACAATCGCACCGCCTGAAGGGAGTTGAACCGTACGGGAATAGGCGGTTTCAATCTGATGTTCGATCTGGAAGCGGGAGAACAGGGGAATATCGTCATGGTAGCGTTTGACGCGACTGACGTTATCGGGCATGACGTCTTTCATGAAGGCGACAGCCTGTTCGGTAATGGCATCGGTGTCGATGAGGATTTCGCTGATGTCGGGAGAGAAATAGTCACGAATGGCGCGAATCACCAGACTGGATTCCTGATAGATAAGTACCGGTGCAGGATATTCTTTGGCGGCCGAATCAATGGCATTCCAGAGTTGCAGGAGGTATTTCAGGTCCCATTCCAGTTCGGGAACCGAGCGGCCGATGCCTGCTGTGCGGGCGATCATGCTCATGCCAGCGGGCAAGTTAAGCTGGTCCATGGCTTCACGCAGTTCCTGGCGCTCTTCACCTTCGATGCGGCGTGAAACACCACCGCCACGAGGGTTGTTGGGCATTAAAACCAGATAACGGCCAGCCAGTGAAATAAAGGTGGTTAGGGCCGCACCCTTGTTGCCACGTTCTTCTTTTTCAACCTGGATGATGAGTTCCTGGCCTTCGCTTAAGGCATCCTGGATGCGGGCGCCCCGGACATCGACCCCTTCCTTGAAGTAGCTGCGGGCCACTTCCTTGAAAGGCAGGAAACCGTGACGGTCGTGGCCATAGTTGACAAAGCAGGCTTCAAGCCCGGGTTCGATCCGGGTGATGACGGCTTTGTAAATGCTGCCTTTGCGTTGCTCCCGGCCAGCTGTTTCGATGTCGATGTCGATGAGTTTTTGCCCATCTACAATCGCGACGCGTAGTTCTTCTTGGTGCGTCGCATTAAATAACATGCGTTTCATTTTAAGGTATTCTCCGTTTAACTAATGCAACGGACATCGTATGCATTAACCACAGAGTTACTTGAGTGCGAATGAAAGGGCAAAATGAACGCGCGCGGGTGCTCCGCGCATGTATACGCTTGTTTGACGGGGGTGGTCCCTTGATTGGAAACAGGATAGGACCCAGTCTGCAGATAATTGATATTTATTGGTAAATTCAATTTTTATAAACTTCTGTGTATATGCCAGACGGCGGATAGACAATGCCAGTCTGGAATAAAAATTAGGCGTTTTTTATTCATTCATTCGTACAGCAAACGGACTAAGAGGCATTTTTGTGGGCAGATGATTTTCCTGCCGCATTAATAACAAAACAGTAAGCGTTGCCCGTTTGGTGACCAGTAACCCTGAAGCGGGTGAGAAATACAGGCACGGCTGTTTGATAGTAGCAGTACAATGTAATTTTTAACGATTTGGCGGAAACAGCTTTTTTAGCTTCTCTACGCCCAATCTTCCCACACCATTCTTCATATGGTGATGGAATTATAGAGCTCTTTTGTGTATGTGGAAACAAACTTCTGATAATAATTCATCTTTTTCTGTAAGAGTGGTCACGATTGACGTCGAAGCGGCAGATCAGCGCATCGATAATTTCCTGATCCGGGTGTGCAAAGGAGTGCCCAAAAGTCATCTTTATAAGGCAATCCGCAGTGGACAGGTACGGGTTAATAAAGGACGTATCCAGGCTGAGTATCGCTTGCAAACGGGAGATCAGGTGCGTATTCCGCCGTTGCGCACGGCCGAACCCGAGGCTCCCCGTAAAGTGCCGGGTGCCGAATTTCCGGTGGTTTATGAAGATGAAGCCCTGCTGGTTATTGATAAACCTGCCGGTGTGGCCGTGCATGGGGGGAGTGGGGTATCATTCGGGGTGATTGAACAATTGCGTGCGGCCCGGCCCGACGCCCGCTTCCTGGAGCTGGCGCACCGCCTGGACAAGGAAACTTCGGGTTTGCTCATGATTGCCAAAAAACGCTCGGCTCTGGTGGCCCTGCATGAAACCATGCGCGAAGCGCGGGGTCGCAAGCAATATCTGGCCCTGGTGTGCGGAGACTGGGTGAATGACCGGCAGCATGTCAAATTGCCGCTAACCAAATATCTGACTCCGGGCGGAGAGCGCCGCGTCCGGGTTGATAAGGAAGGGCGTTTTGCCCATACTATCGTGACTGGCGTGCAACGGTTCGGGAAATATACGCTGGTGGGCGCTGAATTGCGCACTGGCCGGACTCATCAAATCAGGGTGCATCTGGCGGCCAGCGGTTTTCCAATTGTTGGCGATGAAAAATACGGCAAGGATGATGTCCGGGATTATTTTTCCCGGCAGGGTTTTAAACGTATGTTTTTACATGCGCATCGGCTTCAGGTGCCGCACCCCATTAGTGGGGAAACCATCGCGTTTGAAGCCCCGTTGCCGGCGGCTTGTCAGCAAATTCTGAAAAAACTGGAACAACAGCAAATTTAATATTTATAGGTTGGAAATATACGATGCGGTATTCATTGGTTGTATTTGACTGGGACGGAACGGTGATTGATTCTACCCAGTCTATTGTGCAGGCCATACAGTCGGCCTGCAGGGATCTGGGGCTCGAGGTTCCCCCTGCAGCGCAGGCAAGATGGGTAATTGGCCTGTCTCTTGAAAGTGCCCTGTATAAAGTGGTGCCAACCTTAACGGCCGATCTTTTACCCGAATTTATTCGTCGCTACAAATTTCATTATTTTACCCGAGACCCCGATTTATGCCTTTTTGAGGGTATTACCACGCTTTTCGACGAGCTGCGCGACAATGGGGTTACGTTGGCCGTGGCAACCGGCAAAAGCAGGGTGGGGCTTGACAGGGTACTGGAGCAGAAGAAACTGGGGCATTATTTTGCTGCCACCCGTACGGCCGATGAAACTTTTAGCAAGCCGCATCCGCAAATGCTTAATGAACTTATGGAAACCCTGGTGGTTCCTGCCGAAGAAACCGTCATGATTGGTGATACCTCGCATGATATCCTGATGGCGCATAATGCCGGTGTTGAAAGCATTGCGGTTACTTATGGTGCACATAGCCTGCGTGAGCTTAATGAAAGCAGGCCTACCCGCATTGTCGATGACGTGACCGGTCTTGCGGGCCTGTTGCAAATGCATTGTAAAAATAATGGAAGCCGGGCGCTTTCCTGAGTCCGGTAAGGAAACAAGATGAAAACCTGGAAAGCCGAAAGCATAGACCGGATTCAGCCCCTTATTTTTATTTTGGGGTTGTTGCCGGTGATTCGCTGGTTTTATCTGGACAGCGTTGGTGGTATGACGGCAGAGCCCGCTGCATTTTTTGCCCGGTCCAGCGGGCAGTGGGCCCTGGCCATGTTGTGCCTGACACTGGCTGTTACACCCATTCGGCAAATGCTGGGGCAGCCGGCCTTGTTGCGCTGGCGCAGAACGCTTGGCCTGTATGCGTTCTTTTATGCTTTTTTGCACATGATTGCCTGGCTCTGGCTTGATCGCAAGCTCAGCTTTCCATTCATGCTCAAAGATCTGGCCGAGCGTCCGTATATTTTGCTGGGCATGTTGTCTTTTGCCATTCTGTGTGTGCTGGCGGCCACTTCGCGTCAAAAATCCATTCGCAAACTGGGGCGTAATTGGCAGCGTTTGCATCGTGCCGTGTATGTGGTGGGCATACTGCTTATTATTCATTTCTGGAAAATGCGCCCAGAAGGGCAAAGCCTGGTGGCGCCCGTTGTGTTTACGCTAGTCATGGCTGTTTTGTTGCTTTGGCGGGTGGTGAATGCGCTAATGGTGCGCCGTAAGGTGCAGGCAATTGTTGATTCAGTCGGTCATCCGTCTGGCCCCGGCCGGCATTCCTGATAAGAAAAACGGACTGGTATGGAAGGGGTGGGCATGCTGCAGGCAGATTTATTTCGTTTGGCTGCCAGATGGTTTCGGGGCTTCTTGGGTGCATTTGGCCTGTTAATGTTACTGGCTTGCTCCCGGTCTGAATATGCAGTAGATGAATCCTTTACTGCAGCCTCGCAAGACAGCCGGGTGCGTTTTATTGTTTTGCATTACACCTCTGAAAATAATGCCGATTCATTACGGATTCTGACGCAAAACAGGGTTAGTGCGCATTATCTGCTAACGGCCGGAAAGACGCCTGTGTTGTATCGTCTGGTTGATGAAAACCGCAGGGCCTGGCACGCTGGCATCAGCCAATGGTATGGCTATAAAAATCTTAATGCCATGTCTATTGGTATAGAAATTGTCAATCTGGGGCCCTTAAATAAGCAAAAAACACAATGGGATGCCTATTCGCCTGAGCAAATCCAGTTGCTGGCCGCGCTGTTGCGTGATTTGTCCCGGCACCATCAGATCAAGGCAAAGCATATTGTGGGCCATAGTGATATTGCACCACAGCGTAAAATTGATCCCGGCCCCCTGTTCCCCTGGAAGGCACTGGCAAAGCAGGGTATAGGGCGCTGGTATGATGAAAACCGCGTCCGGCAATACGAGGCCCGTTTTGCGGCAGAAGGATTGCCAAACTTGTTGTGGTTCCAGGAAAAACTGCGGCGTATTGGTTATGAAGTGGAATTCGGGTCGCAGGCGCAAGCGGTAACCAGCCAGGTGTTGCGGGCGTTCCAGATGCACTACCGCCCGCAGCGTTATGATGGTCAGCCCGATATTCAAACGGCCGCCATTTTAATGGATCTGGCCGCGCAGGAAGACCTTTAACCGGTTAAGCCTGTGCTGGCCTTAACTGGCTAAAAACAGGAAAAGGGTGGGTTTTTTATCCAGTTCGGGGGCTGGGCCGGCTTTCCACTGGGCAATGGTTTTGGTCTTGATCCATTCTTCTTGCGTAGTCACCGAGCGCGCAATACATAAGCGGGTGTCGGAGCGCAGCGAGTTAAGTAAAGACTCAAACATGGCGGCATTGCGATAGGGGGTTTCTATAAACAGCTGGGTTTGCTGCAGTTTGGTCGATTCGACTTCCCAGGCTTTGAGTTGTTTGGCGCGTTCGGCGGGGTTGACTGGCGCGTAACCGTGAAAGGTAAAGCGTTGTCCGTCCAGGCCGCTAGCCATTAACCCCAGCAAAATAGAAGAAGGCCCTACCCATGGGATGACGCGAATGTTCATTTTATGGGCAGCCATGACAACCTTGGCGCCAGGGTCGGCAACCGCGGGGCAGCCGGCTTCGGAAACCAGGCCCACTTCGGCTTCAGGGCCGGCATCAGTCAGCCATTGCCTGATTTCCCCAGCTGTTGTTTTGGCGCCAAGGGTATGGATGGTAATTTCCTGCAAGGGGCTTTGCGTGCCAACCAGTTTAAGGAAAGCGCGGGCAGTTTTGGCATTTTCGGCGATATAACAGCTAAGTCGGGAAGCCAGTGCCTGGGTGTCAGCGGGTAGCCATGAAGAGGTGGGGGCGTCTCCCAGGCCAACGGGAATCAGGTGTAAGATCTTAGTCATGGTGCTGGTTTCCCTGGGCAGACAAGGTAGGGTTGATGCCAAATGAACGAAGCATCCGGGCAAGGGTAATTAAAGGCAGGCCAATAATAGAGGTGGGGTCTTCGCTTTCCATTTTGTCCATTAATGTGATGCCCAGTCCTTCGGCTTTTGCGCTGCCGGCGGTGTCAAAGGGTTTTTCAATTTCAAGATAGTGTACAATTTCAGCATCGCTCAGTTCCCTGAAGTAACAGCGTGTAATAATATCGGCTGTTTCAGTCATGCCGCCATTGGTAACGGCCAGTGCGCTATGAAACTCTACGCAATGGCCCGACAATGCCCGCAGTTGTTTTTTTGCGGCCTCAAAGTTGCCGGGTTTGCCAATGGGCGCGCCATCAAGTGTGGCAACCTGGTCCGAGCCAATAATGATGCTATTCGGGTTGTTTTCTGCAATGGCCAGCGCTTTTTCAACAGAAAGGCGCAAGGCCAGCCGGGCGGGGGTTTCGCCTGGTTGCGGGGTTTCATCAATGTCCGGAGAAATCGTTTCAAACGGGATGCCGAATCTTTTCAGCATTTCTTTTCTGTAGCGGGAAGATGACGCAAGAATAAGACGGGAAGCATGGTTTGCCATTGTTTTAATTGACCAAATGATAAATAACGGGTTATTATCCTACGTTTCCCGATATTTGTGCAAACCTTGAATCAAGCAATGCAGGAAATAAGGAACAGGCAAGGACATGATTAGAGAAAAAGGCCAGGCGGAAAAAGGCCAGGCTGAAACCCATGCGGGTTCAGGTAAGGGCCTTTTTATTGATTCCCTTGATTTTGTGCGCCGGGCCGGTAAATTACACGGCAAGACACCTTTAGGTGCTTTTTTAAGGCTTACCCAAGATTTGCCCGAGCAATTAACCGATGAAAGCGGCATGGTTGTCTGGTCACTGAAAGGTGAGAAAAGTGCACGTGGCAAGCGTTTGTTGCATTTGCATGTGCAGGCCAGTCCGCAGCTTGTTTGCCAGCGTTGTCTTGGGTTGTTCAAGTTTGATGTAAATCATGAGTCAGAGCTGGAATTGGTTACTTCTGAAGCCGATCTGCACAGTGATTTATCTGAATCGGGCGAAGTAGAGGAATCTCTTGACGAGAAAATTCTTGCTTCCCGGCACATGAGTGTGCTCGATTTGGTTGAAGATGATTTGATTTTAAGTCTACCCTATGTGCCACGGCACGATAGCTGTCCTGCACAGGCAGCGCTGCCCGACGATGAGCTTGAAAAGCCTTCTTCGCCATTCGCGGTGCTGGAACAGCTTAAAAAGCGGTAATTTTTATAGTTTATAGTTTATAGTTTTTAGTTTGTATTACTTATATTTAATACAACATTTTTTGGAGTCATCATGGCTGTTCAACAAAACAAAAAGTCACCATCAAGACGCGGTATGCGCCGTTCACACGATTCTTTAACTTCACCAGCTACTGCAATCGAACCAACCACAGGTGAATTGCATTTGCGTCACCATATCAGTCCTAACGGTATCTATCGTGGCCGTAAAGTTCTGAAAACAAAAAACGACGAATAATCGGTTAAGTTGAGAATATGGCCGCGCCGTTGTTAGGCGTGGCCTGTTTATTACTATCGTGGTACGTATTGCTATAGATTGCATGGGCGGTGATGTCGGCCTGCCCGTGACTGTTCCTGCTGCTGTGCAAGTTGCACAGCGGTACGCTGACACGCATTTTCTGTTAACTGGCGTTCCTGAACAAATCGAACAGGCTCTCAGGCAAGCAAATCCGGGCGACCTCAGCCGTTTTGAAATTGTTCCCGCTTCTGAAGTGGTGGCAATGGATGATTCGGTCGAGGTCGCTTTGCGTCGTAAAAAAGATTCTTCCATGCGGGTTGGCGTCAACCTGGTTAAAGAGAAAAGGGCCGATGCGTTTGTTTCCGCAGGCAATACCGGCGCTTTAATGGCTATTTCACGTTATGTGTTAAAAACCATGGAAGGCATAGACCGGCCAGCTATTGCCACCGCTATACCCAACCAGAAAGGTGGTGCAACCACCATGCTGGACCTGGGGGCCAATGTTGACTGTTCTGCCCAACACTTGCTGGAATTTGCCATTATGGGTGTGGCGCTGTGCGAAGCCATTGACAATATCCAGAATCCAAGCGTTGGTCTGCTTAATATTGGTGAAGAATCTATCAAAGGCAATGAGGTTGTCAAAGAAGCGGCTGCCCTGTTGCAATGCAGTGGCCTGAATTTTTATGGTAACGTCGAAGGTGATGATATTTTCAAAGGCACCAGTAATATTGTGGTGTGTGACGGTTTTGTAGGTAATGTAGTGCTTAAGTCGGTCGAAGGCCTGGCAAAAATGATTGCTACCATGCTAAAGCAGGAATTTACCCGAAATTATCTTACAATGGCAGCAGGTTTGCTTGCCCGTCCGGTGCTTAACCGTTTCCGTCATCGCGTGGATAATCGCAATTATAATGGCGCTGCCTTGTTGGGCTTGCGTGGTATTGTGTTTAAAAGTCATGGTTCGGCCGATATTTTTGCCTATACCAAGGCCATTGAGCGGGCGCGTGGTGCGGTAGCCAGGGGTTTGCTTGAAAAAACCGCCACAGCGGTAACGCAGATCACTCAAAAAATAGACCGGAATAATGCTGAAAATATCACCGAACAGAAATAAAAAATATAAAACGCTGTGTCTGCTTCTTGAATCCAGGCATGGCCTAAGGAGTTGGTCATGAGTTTTGCAAAAATTATAGGTTCGGGCAGTTATTTGCCGGAAAACTGTGTTACTAACGATCAGTTGGCTGCCAGGCTGGCAGAAAAAGGGGTGGAAACGTCCAATGAGTGGATAGTGACACGTACCGGTATCAGCCAGCGTCATTTAGCCAGTGATAATGAAAAAACCAGTGATCTGGCCGTTATTGCTGCCCAGCGTGCGATTGAAGATGCCGGGATCGATGCTGCTGACATCGACCTGATTATCGTGGCCACCTCCACACCCGATTTCATCTTTCCCAGTACGGCATGTATTGTGCAGTCCCGCCTGGGTATCAAGGGTGGTGCCGCTTTCGATCTTCAGGCTGTATGTAGCGGCTTTGTTTATGCACTGGCAACGGCTGACAGCTTCATCAAGGCTAACAATGCAAAATGTGCACTGGTTATCGGTGCTGAAACCTTTTCCCGTATTTTAGACTGGAATGATCGTGGTACTTGCGTGCTGTTTGGCGATGGTGCCGGTGCAGTGCTGCTTCAGGCTTCCGAGAAACCCGGCATTATGGCTACCCAGCTTAATGCCGACGGTTCCCTTAATACCATTCTGAATACCCCCGGACGTATCGAGAACGGGGTGGTAACCGGTGATCCGTTCCTGCGCATGGATGGACAGGCCGTTTTCAAGCAGGCCGTTACCGTCCTTGAAAAATCCGCCCATCAGGTTTGTGAAAAAGCGGGAGTCTCATTAGATGCCATCGATTGGATGGTTCCCCATCAGGCCAATATCCGCATTATTAATTATCTGGGTCGCAAACTGGGGCTGCCTACTGAAAAAATCGTGACGACCGTTGCTGAACATGCCAATACATCGGCAGCCAGCGTGCCCCTGGCCTTTGACGCCGCCCGCAAGGACGGACGTATCAAGGCGGGTGACTGCGTGCTGATGCAGGGCGTTGGTGGTGGTTTCACCTGGGGTTCCGCATTGGTACGCCTGTAAATAAATCTTAAGAGACAAACCAAGATGAAAATTGCTTTTGTATTTCCGGGCCAGGGTTCACAAACCGTAGGCATGCTTAATAGCTGGGCCGAAAACCAGACCGTCACGCAAGTTATCAAACGAGCCTCAGCAGCGCTGAACCAGGATCTGGTCACGCTGATTGCCGAAGGTCCGGCTGAACAGCTCAATTTAACCACCAACACCCAGCCTGTCATGCTGGCGGCCAGTTATGCCATGTATCAGGCTTATATTCAGGCCGGTGGCCCGCAGGCCGCGTTAATGGCCGGCCATAGCCTGGGTGAATATTCCGCCTTGGCGGCTGCCGGTTCCTTTTCGCTTGAAGACGCGGTGCGTCTGGTAAGGGTAAGGGCCGATGCCATGCAGGCTGCTGTGCCTGTGGGTACAGGTGGTATGGCTGCTATTCTGGGTCTTGATGACGACACCGTTCGCAAGGTGTGTGCCGAAGCGGCCCAGGGTGAAGTGGTAGAGGCGGTTAATTTCAATGCGCCTGCACAAGTCGTTATTGCCGGGCATAAGGCAGCGGTTGAGCGCGCCTGTGATCTGGCTAAACAGGCCGGTGCCAAACGTGCCTTGCCTTTGCCGGTGTCTGCACCTTTTCACGCTAGTCTGCTTAAGCCGGCTTCCCTTGTGTTGGAAAAGGCCCTGTCTGGTATTACAATGGCAATGCCTTCTGTCAATGTTATTAATAACGTTGATGTGGCGGTGGCAGCAACACCCGAGGCTATTCGTGATGCGCTGGTGCGCCAGGCCTGGCATCCTGTGCGTTGGGTGGAAACCATCCGTGCCATGAAGCAACAGGGCGTGACTCATGTTGTTGAATGTGGTCCGGGCAAGGTGTTAAGTGGTCTGGTGAAACGAATCGAGCCTGACATGAAAGGGATCTCCATGTATGATCCCGCGTCCATGCAGGCTGCCCTGGAAATCTTGAAGGGATAGGAATAACAATGTCTGAAGTAAAAGAATTAACGGGGCAGGTTGCCCTGGTTACCGGTGCAACACGGGGGTTGGGCAAGGCCATTGCGCTTGAACTGGCCAAACGTGGTGCCACTGTTATTGGTACGGCAACTTCAGAAGCCGGTGCGCAAGGCATAAGCGCCGAATTGTCCGGTTTTGGCGGTCGGGGTGTGGTGCTTGATGTCACTAATGCCGCTTCTTGCGATGCATTGCTGGCAGAGCTGGCCAAAGAAGGGGCTCCCCATATTTTGGTTAATAATGCCGGTATCACGCGCGATGGCCTTGCCATGCGCATGAAAGATGAAGACTGGTCTGCCGTCATGGATACCAATCTGGGTTCGGTTTTCCGCATGTCACGTGGCGTTCTCAAAGCCATGATGAAAGCACGTTCCGGCCGTATCATTAATGTGACGTCGGTGGTTGGCGCCAGTGGCAACCCTGGTCAGGCCAATTATGCGGCTGCCAAAGCCGGAGTTGCCGGCATGAGCCGGGCACTGGCCCGTGAGCTGGGCAGCCGTAATATTACCGTTAACTGTGTGGCGCCGGGCTTTATTGATACCGATATGACCCGTGCCCTGGGAGAATCGCAAACCACCGCTTTGTTGGGTCAGATTCCCTTGGGGCGTCTTGGCCAGCCCGAAGACGTAGCCAATGCGGTGGCGTTTCTGGCCAGTCCTGCGGCCGCTTATATTACGGGTACAACCCTGCATGTAAATGGTGGTATGTACATGCAGTAGTGCTGTTTTTTAGCACGTTTTGGGGTAGTACAAAGAATTTATTTGTTCTGTTTGTCTTTTTTTAAAGCAAAAAGATTTATTTTTAATAAAATGCACAATAAGCAGTACGCGCATTTTAACTTTTTAGATGGTATTTTGGTTTTATAAGTTTTTTAATACTTATTTGCTAAAATAATTTTTTTTGTCAAAACAGCCTTTTGCACTTTATAAGCATTTGGCTATAATTCGCGGGATTCATTCCCTTTGGAGAGTTAAATGGATAGCATCGAACAACGCGTCAAGAAGATTGTCGCAGAACAGCTTGGCGTTAATGAAGCTGAAATCAAAAACGAGTCTTCTTTTCTTGACGACCTAGGTGCCGATTCACTGGATATGGTTGAGCTGGTAATGGCTCTTGAAGACGAGTTCGAAACAGAGATTCCTGACGAAGAAGCAGAAAAAATCACGACCGTTCAGCAAGCTGTTGATTACATCAACAAAAATAAAGCTTAATGTAGCCGTTCCAGCCATTGATCCATTCAGGGTCAATGGCCGGTTGATGCAAAAGCGCTTGGGAAAGCGTTGTGTCAGGTAGTCTGTTGGTTTTCAGGCTATATTGCATTATGGTTTTCCCAAGCGTTTTGTTGTTGATGGCAATAGGCCAAAGCAATTATTCGATTCATTTAAATACAAATTAAGGTAGGAGTCTTCTGTGAAAAGACGTGTCGTAATTACTGGCTTGGGTATTGTTTCCCCGGTAGGCAATTCAATTGATACAGCCTGGGATAATATTATCAACGGACGTTCCGGCGTTGGTCGCATTACCCGGTTTGATGCTTCAGGCTTCAATTCACAGATTGCCGGTGAGGTCAAGGGTTTTGACTTAACCCAATATATGTCTGCCAAAGAGGGCAAGCAAATGGATACCTTTATCCATTACGGCATTGCCGCCAGTATTGATGCCTGGCGTGATTCCGGTCTGGACATTAGCAAAGAAAATGCCGAGCGCATTGGTGTGATTGTCAGTTCGGGTATTGGTGGTTTACATCGTATTGAAGATACCCAAACCGAATATCTGGCAAAAGGACCGCGTCGCATTTCTCCGTTCTTTGTGCCTGCTTCCCTCATTAACCTTATTTCCGGCCATCTTACCATTATGCTTGGCCTGAAAGGCCCCAGCTACGCAGTCGTGTCGGCCTGCACAACCGGCCTGCATTCCATTGGTGATGCTGCCCGTCTGATTGAATACGGTGATGCCGACGTGATGCTTGCCGGTGGTGCCGAGGCAACCGTTTCGCCGTTGGGTATTGGTGGTTTTGCCGCCATGCGTGCACTTTCTACCCGTAACGACGATCCTGAAACCGCTTCACGCCCCTGGGACACCGAGCGTGATGGTTTTGTGTTGGGTGAAGGGGCAGGGGTATTGGTTCTTGAGGAATACGAACATGCCAAAAAACGCGGCGCCCGCATTTATGGCGAATTTACCGGCTATGGCATGAGCTCCGACGCGCACCATATTACTGCTCCCGACAGTGACGGCCCCCGTCGTGGTATTATCAACGCCCTGAATAATGCAAAAATCAACCCTGATCAGGTTGATTACGTGAATGCACATGGTACATCAACACCACTGGGCGACCAGAACGAAACGAATGCGCTTAAGCTGGCTCTGGGCGATCACGCCTATAAAACCGTGGTCAACTCTACCAAATCCATGACCGGGCATTTGCTGGGTGCAGCTGGCGGGATCGAAGCCGTATTCACGACCCTGGCAGTGCATCATCAAATATCTCCGCCAACTATTAATATTTTCAATCAGGACCCGGGTTGTGATCTTGATTATTGCGCCAACCAGGCCCGTGAAATGAAAATAGAATACGCCCTGTCCAACTCGTTTGGTTTTGGTGGTACAAATGGTTCAATGGTTGTGAAACGGGTTTGATTTGTCATCTTCCCACTTAAATCTCCATTGGTCGTTTTTACTTGAAATCCGGCCAGGCAGGTTTGAATGTTATTGCAAGGCATGCATATTGTTTGTGGCGGTTGCATGTCTTGCCGGCTTTTCTTTGGGGCTTGGGCTGGCTGCCATTTTTCTGGGCTATGCCCAACCCTCCCAATCCACCCCATCCCTTCTCAAGATTAATGCAACCCAGCCATGGGCGCTTACCGGCAATGGTGTGCACCAGCGCCTGATCTTGCGACAATTCTGGCAGGGGCCTTTCTGGCTTACCCTGCAGCTTGAACATCCATTTAATCCTCAAATGTCAGGAAAACTGATCACTATTTGGCCATTTACCGTTGGTAAAAACGGTTGGCGTAAACTTAGGGTCCTGTGTCATGCCATGCGCTGGAACCGGGCCCTTCAACAGGAGGCGGCATGAGTGATCGTGACGTCGATGCAGAGCTGGTTGCCCGTGTGCAAAAAGGCGATAAACGGGCATTTGACTTGCTGGTACTTAAATACCAGCGAAAAATAATGCGTTTGCTTTCACGCATGCTAAATAATCATGCCGAAGTTGAAGACATTGCCCAGGAAACCTTTATCAAGGCTTATCGTGCCTTGCCCCAATTCCGGGGAGACAGTGCCTTTTATACCTGGCTTTATCGCATTGCCATTAACACAGCCCGTAACTGGCTTTCATCCAATCAGCGCAAAATGCTGGTGTCAGACACCTTTGAAACAAAAGATGGCGAAACTTTTTCCCAATCCGACAATCTTATAGACATTGATACACCTGAATCACGGATGGTTTCCAGTGAAATTGCCCAAACTGTCAATAAGGCTATTGAAGATTTGCCCGAAGACTTGCGTACGGCAATTGTACTGCGCGAAATAGAAGGTTTGAGCTACGAGGAAATTGCACAAACCATGGAATGCCCCATTGGAACCGTCAGATCCAGGATTTTCAGAGCCAGGGAAGCGATCGCTGCCCGACTCAAGCCTGTTTTGGGCCAGGATAATGATCGTCGCTGGTAAGGAGCTGATACATGAATACAACACATTCAACATTAAATGAATCGCAGTCACTTGACTGGGATGAGTCCATATCGGCGCTTATCGATGGTGAAGATACCCGTTTTGATCTGGAAAATCTTGATAATTCCTATGGCAGGCAAGTTTGGGATACCTATCATCTTATTGGCGATGTCATGCGCAGTGAGGAACTGGCCATCAAACCTTCAGACCTGTTTTATGCGCGGGTCAGCAAGGCGATTGATGCCGAACCGTTGCCAGCCGTTGCAGTGCGCCGTCTTGGTTTACGGCAAGGATTGTCTGGCCTGGCAGTTGCTGCTGCCGTGGCATCGGTTGTGTGGGTGGTACAGCCATTTATGGCTGACGATGAGACCGTGCCGCAAGTGGCGGCACCGGTAGTGGTATCACAAACCGTACCCAGCAATGAATTGAACCGGGATTACAATGATTATATTCATGCACATCGCCAAATGGTGGGTGCGCGTCCCGTACATCATGTTTCCTATGAGTACGGAGTTAATCGCTAATGGTTCATTATTTCTCAAGCCCGGTGTCAAAGAGTGCAAAAACAAAATGGCTGTCTCTGGTGCTTGCCGGGGCGGTTTTTGCAACACCTGCCATGGCCCAGACGGTCACTCCCCTTACCGGAGACGAACTGGTGACTTTTCTTGAGCAGGTACAGAAAGCATCGGTCATTAATGATTACAGCGGTGTGTTTACCTATCAGCAAGGTGAGCAGATCATGTCTTCGCGGGTGACGCACATTGTTGATGGTGAGGGCGTTAAAGAGCGGCTTGAGCTGCTTGATGGCGATCCGCAAGAGTATTTGCGTACCAATGATGTTGTGCAGTGTTTAATGCCTGAACAGAAAAAAATTGTCCTGACCCCAGCTCGTAAAGACCGTTTTCCGGCATTCCTGCAAACCGAAGCCAAACACGTAAACCAATATTACACGGCTACACTTAGTGACCAAAAAGAAAGGGTTGCCGGGCACGAATGCCGACTGCTGGAACTCTTGCCGCGCACGCCAGACCGTTATGGCCATCGCTTGTGCGTTGACGTCAAATCAAAACTGTTATTGAAATCCCAAACGGTCGGACTGGATAACAAGGTGGTGGAACAGGTGGCTTTTACCGGTCTGCTCATCGGTAAGGATGTGAATACCGCCTTACTGACACCCAGTTATAAACTTAAGGACTGGGCGGTTGAAAAAGAAGAACTTGTTTCAGTTGATTTCGCCAGGGAGGGCTGGAAATTGCGTGCCCCTCAGGGGTACGTGCCGATTCTAAGTATTATCAGGCCTAAAGGAACTAATCAACAAGTTAAGCACCTAATTCTTTCAGACGGCCTTTCTTCAATCTCTGTTTTTGTACAACAAGTAACAGAGGCGGAAAAAACGTTACAGGCTCATGGTGCAGTGCAAGTGGGCTCTCTTAATGTTTTTCGTCAGCGGGTAGACAATTACTGGGTAACCGTCATTGGCGCAGTGCCAATGAATACGCTTGAAGAAATGGCAGTGTCGGCTAAATTTATTCCACCCGTATCATCCAAATTGAATTAGGAAAGGGATTTACATGAAAAAAATATTGCATAATAAATTAAAACGTAGCGTGCTTTATACCGTGATTGGATTAAGTGCTGCTTATGTCGGGCTTTCTTATGTCGGTGGCGATGTTGCCCAGGCCCAGCCTGCGCAAAATGAAACGTTCTCTGTAAATATGGCCGGATTGCCCGATTTTACGGGTATTGTCGCCGAAACAGAAAATGCAGTGGTTAATATCCGTACCATGGAAACCTTATCAACCCGTGCCCGTGGCGGTTTTGATCCCAACGGAGATCCTTCCGAGTTGTTCCGGTTTTTCTTCGGCCCCGATTTTATGCCTCCACGCGCCACACCACAACCACGCCAGCGTGGTAATAATCAACCTGAAAGAACCGTACCACGTGGCGTGGGATCGGGCTTTATCATTTCAGATGATGGTTACATCATTACCAACAACCATGTTGTTTCCGGTGCTTCAAAAATTCTGGTTACCCTTAACAATGGCAAAGAATACTCCGCCAAGGTCATTGGTTCAGACCAACGTACCGATATTGCCCTGATCAAGATTGAAAGTGATGAAAAATTGCCAACCCTTAAAATTGGCGATTCCAATACCCTGAAAAAAGGTCAGTGGGTACTGGCTATCGGCTCTCCGTTTGGACTTGATTCCACGGTTACGTCAGGGATTATCAGTGCCATTAACCGGGATACCGGTGAATACTTGCCTTTCATTCAGACTGACGTGGCGGTGAATCCGGGTAACTCGGGCGGGCCGCTTATTAATTTGAATGGTGAAGTGGTTGGCGTCAACTCGCAAATCGTTTCCCAAAGTGGCGGTTTTATGGGCATTTCCCTGTCTATCCCTATTGATGAAGCCATGGAAGTGGTAGATCAGCTTAAGGAAACTGGCAAGGTTACTCGTGGCCGTATTGGTGTGCAAATTGGTGCGGTAGCCGATGAAGTGGCCAAGGCATTGGGACTTGAAGATGATTCGGGTGCACTGGTTAGCAATGTAGAACAGGGTGGCCCAGCCGATAAGGCGGGTATTATGGCGGGTGACGTTATTATTGGCTTCAATGGCTCAGAGGTCAAAAAGTGGTCAGATCTTCCACGTATTGTGGGCCAGACAAAGCCCGATACCGAATCGAATATCGAAGTATGGCGCCGTGGTAAGAAACAAACCCTGAAAATCACCGTGGGTGAAGTACCCTCCAATCCGGCAGATAAAGTAGCCGTTAGCCAGGAAGAGCCAGACAAACCCCTCAAGGCTGATCGTCTGGGGCTGGTTGTGAGTAATGTATCCCAGGAAACCATGACTCGGCTGCGCATCAAGGGTGGTGTCCAGATTACTGAAGTTGATGGTCCCGGACAGACTGCCGGCTTGCGTACCGATGATATTATCCTGGCCGTCAATAATCAGGACATCAAGGACATGAAGCAGTTTGAAGAGGTCGTTGGCAAGCTGCCCAAAGACAAAGCGGCCGCTTTATTAATCCGTCGTGAAAATTTAACCCAGTGGGTGCCTGTAACGCCGTCAAAATAAGGCTACAATACGACATACGCTAAAAGGGCGCATAGCGCCCTTTTTTTATGAGTCCAATACAAAAAATTTTTATTCAGCCTTATATGCAACATATACGCAATTTTTCGATTATTGCCCACATTGATCACGGAAAATCCACCCTGGCCGATCGCCTGATTCATCGCTGCGGTGGCCTGGCAGACCGGGAAATGTCCAAACAGGTACTTGATTCAATGGATATCGAACGGGAACGGGGCATTACCATTAAGGCGCAAACGGCATCTTTGCAGTATAAGGCCAATGACGGCAAGACCTATAACCTCAACCTTATTGATACCCCTGGGCACGTTGACTTTTCTTACGAAGTCAGCCGTTCCCTTTCCGCTTGTGAAGGTGCTTTGCTGGTGGTGGATGCCAGTCAGGGTGTAGAGGCGCAAACGGTAGCCAACTGTTATACTGCGATTGAACTGGGGGTAGAAGTTCTGCCCGTCCTCAATAAAATGGATCTTCCTTCGGCCGAGCCCGAAGAGGCCCGTGAGGAAATCGAGGACGTTATTGGTATTGATGCCAGTGATGCGATTAAAGCCAGTGCCAAAACCGGCATGGGTATTGATGAAATCCTGGAGCAAATCGTTACCAAAGTGCCGCCTCCGGTTGGTGACCCTGAAAAACCCTTGCAGGCCCTTATTATCGATTCCTGGTTTGATAACTACGTTGGTGTGGTCATGCTGGTGCGAATTGTGAATGGCACACTTAAAGTCAGGGATAAAATTACTTTCATGGCGACGGGTGCCGCTCACTTGTGTGAGCAATTGGGCGTTTTTACCCCCAAATCTGTTCCACGTACGCATTTGGCTGCCGGTGAAGTGGGGTTTATTATTACCGGTATTAAAGAGCTTGAACACGCCAAGGTCGGCGACACCATTACCCTGGCCAACAAGCCGGCCGAGTTACCTTTACCCGGGTTCAAGGAAGTCAAACCACAGGTTTTCTCTGGACTGTATCCGGTTGAAAGCAGCGAATATGACCAGTTGCGCGATTCACTTGAAAAGCTCAAACTCAATGATGCCGCCTTAATGTTTGAACCAGAAGTGTCACAGGCATTGGGTTTTGGTTTCCGTTGCGGTTTCCTGGGTATGCTGCATATGGAAATCGTGCAAGAGCGCCTCGAACGTGAATTTGATATGGACATCATTACCACTGCACCCTCGGTGGTTTATGAAGTTGAAAAAAATGATGGCAACACCATCATGATTGAAAGTCCGTCCCGCATGCCAGAGATTGGCCAGATTAACGATATCCGTGAGCCCGTGGTTACCGTCACGTTGTTCATGCCACAGGAATATGTCGGTGCCGTCATTACCCTGTGTACCGCCAGGCGCGGCATTCAACGGAACATGAGTTACCATGGCCGGCAGGTTCATCTGGCTTATGAAATTCCGCTGGCGGAAATCGTTCTTGATTTCTTCGATCGCCTGAAATCGGTATCGCGTGGCTATGCTTCTATGGATTACGAGTTTCTTGAATACCGTTCTGCCGATGTGGTCAGGGTTGACTTGCTCATTAACGGAGACCGGGTGGATGCACTATCCATGATTGTTCATCGTGCCAATGCCCGTTATCGCGGACGTGAAGTGGTTTCCAAAATGCGTGGCCTGATTCCACGTCAAATGTATGATGTTGCCATTCAGGCGGCTATCGGTGCCGAAGTGATTGCCCGTGAAAACGTGAAAGCGTTACGCAAAAACGTGTTGGCCAAGTGTTATGGCGGGGATATCAGCCGTAAGAAAAAACTGCTTGAAAAACAAAAAGCGGGTAAAAAACGTATGAAGCAGGTTGGCAGTGTGGAAATCCCGCAAGAAGCCTTCCTGGCCATCCTTCAGGTTGAAGATAAATAACCCATTAAAAACAAGAGATTACAGAATGGATTTTGCTTTAATTTTATTTGTGTTACTGCTGCTTACTGCAGTAATCAAGTTGCTTGACAAAGTGGTGCTTAAACCGCGCCGTACTGAAAAATATGGGCAAGAACAGGAAGATTACCGGCCTTGGTGGGTAGAATACGCCATCAGTTTTTTTCCGGTAATTTTGTTTGTATTTATTTTGCGTTCATTCGTAGTTGAACCATTTCGTATTCCTTCGGGCTCCATGCTGCCCACCCTGCAAGACGGTGACATGATTCTGGTGAATAAATTCAATTACGGCATTCGTTTGCCCATTGTAGACCAGAAAATCATTCCGCTTGGCAACCCCAGCAAGGGCGATGTGGTGGTGTTTCGCTATCCGGTTAATACCGATATTGATTACATCAAGCGGATTGTTGGCGTACCGGGCGATACGGTGGCTTATAGTGGCAAACGCCTGTTCATTAATGGTGAAGCACTTGAAACCACACCGCTTGGCCCTTATGTGAAACCGTCACAACAGGTGGGCAATCCGCTTAAATTACAAGAAAAAACAGGAGATACTTCTTATGAAATCCTGAATATGCCCGGTAATGGCGCTTATATCTTAGACCCTCAATTCCCATTTGTGCAAAACTGCGAATATGCCGGCAGCGATTTTACATGTACCGTACCGGAAGGTCACTATTTTGTCATGGGAGATAACCGGGACAATAGTGAAGACAGCCGTTATTGGGGATTTGTACCCGATGACTATCTGGTTGGCAAGGCTTTCTTTGTCTGGATGAACTTTGGAGACCTGGGCCGGATTGGCTCAATCAAATAATGAATTTAACGCAATTGGAAA
The DNA here is from genome assembly GCA_034006805.1 of Advenella sp. GTDB lineage: Bacteria > Pseudomonadota > Gammaproteobacteria > Burkholderiales > Burkholderiaceae_B > Advenella. The sequence continues at coordinate 22,961 of JAVESC010000007.1, read as the reverse complement.
CCCGACTGGGTTATAAGTTTACAGATCAGCGTTTATTAATACAGGCATTAACGCATCGTAGCCATAGTGCCATCCATAATGAGCGCTTTGAGTTTTTGGGTGACTCCATCCTGAATTTTGCGGTTGCCGCCATTTTGTTTCATCAATTGCCCAATGTCGATGAAGGCGACCTGTCCCGAATCCGGGCCAGTCTTGTCAAACAGGGCACGCTTGCCGACATTGCCACCCGGCTTGATTTATCCCATTTTCTCAGGTTGGGTGAAGGAGAGCTTAAAAGTGGCGGGTTCCGTCGCCCGTCTATTCTGGCCGATGCCGTAGAGGCTATTTTTGGGGCCATCTACCTGGATTCCTGCAGTGATCGTGCTCATCAAGTCATTGAGGGTCTGTATCGTCCTATTCTGGACACGGTTGATTTCAATACCCTGGGTAAAGATGCCAAAACGCTGTTGCAGGAAGTATTGCAAGGCCGCAAGTTTGCCTTGCCTGTTTATAATGTTATTGCCACTTCAGGTGCCGCCCATGACCAGCAATTCGAGGTCGAGTGCCTGATTGCCGAACTGGATGTCAGGGCACAGGCCAGCGGCAGCAGCCGTCGTGCGGCAGAGCAGGCGGCCGCTGCATTGGTGCTGGCCAAACTTGAACAAATACTGCCCAAAAAAAAGGGCGCGGCCAAACAGGTGCGCAAGGTGGCACAGCTAAGCTTGCCCGTTGCCGTGGAACAGGATAGAAAATGACCCAGGAAACACCCTTCAAAACCGGATTTATCGCGGTGGTGGGGCGCCCCAATGTGGGCAAATCCACGCTAACCAATGCGCTTATCGGTAGCAAAATTTCCATTGTCTCGCGTAAGGCACAAACCACCCGACACCGTATTCATGGTGTGCTTACCCGTGATAACGAACAGTTTGTATTTGTGGATACCCCCGGTTTCCAGACCCGCCATGGCGGTGCCATGAACCGCATGATGAACCGGGTGGTTACCCAGGCGCTAGCCGATGTAGACGTGGTATTGCATGTGGTAGAGGCCGGCAAGTGGTCGGCAGGCGATGACAATATCGTGCCGTTGTTGCCGTCATCCAAAAAATGTATTTTAGTGATCAGTAAGGTTGATACCTTAAAAAACAAAAACGACATGTTTGATTTTGTTGGCAAGATCATGAGCAAGTTCAGTTACGATGCGGTGGTTCCGCTTAGTGCTGTTAAAAAAATCCAGCTCGATACCTTGTTAAATGAAATTTCCCGACGTCTGCCCGAAGGTGAACCCATGTTCGAGGAAGATGCCCTGACTGACCGTTCCCTGCGTTTTATTACTGCTGAATTGATCCGGGAAAAAATCTTTCGCCTGGTGGGCGATGAATTGCCTTACGCTTGCACGGTGGTGATTGAAAAATGGGATGAAGATGAAAGTGGTGCCCATATCTCTGCCTGTGTGGTGGTAGAGCGTGAAAGCCATAAACCCATTTTACTGGGCGCCAAAGGCATGCACATGAAGCGTATTGCCAGTGAAGCCCGTCAGGATATCCGCGAGCTATTGGATAAACCGGTGTTTCTGGAAGTATATATTAAGGTGCGCAAAGGCTGGTCCGACAAAGAAAGCGCACTTCGTGATCTGGGATATGAGTAAACGGCAACACCGTGTGCTGGAAGCGCATGCATTTTTAATGCATGCCACCAACTGGAGCGAAACCTCAATTATTGCCCAGGTTTTTTCCCGTGATTACGGGATTGTCACCGTTGTAGCCAAAGGGGCAAAACGGCCTTATTCCGTCTTGCGGCCCATTTTGTCGGCGTTCCAGCCCCTGTTGCTGTCCTGGTCTGGCCAGGGCGAAATCAAAACCCTTACCCGGGCGGAAACCGCCGGTTTGCTGCCGTTGGGGGGGCGTTCACTCATGTCGGGCTGGTACATGAATGAATTATTGCTTAAATTACTGCCAAAAGAAGATCCGCATCAAGTGTTGTTTGATGCCTATGCCGATGCGCTGGCTCAGCTGGCGGGAGGCTCATCGGCAACAGGCGCCTTGCGCCGCTTTGAATGGACACTGCTGAATGAAACCGGCTACGGCCTGGAAGGCGAAGCCCCCGACTTTGATGATCGCAGCGCAGAACCGGCATTGCGGCTTGCCTTGCGGGAAAGAATTAATGAACACTTGGAAAACAGGGCCTTGTCGACGCGCAAGGTGTTGCTTTCCTTGCAGCATTTTTCATGATGTAATTTAAAAAGAATGGTTCTGTCCAATGTCGGCCAGAAAAGATTTACCTTACCCTAAGGAGTCAGTTCATGTTAACGAAATTATCTGTGCCGCCACTGGGGGTGTTGGTTCCGAAACCTGGCAATACGATTGCCATGGCCCTGATGGCGGCCGGTTTTTCATGGTCTGGCTGGGCTTATGCTGAAGTCATTCCCGTTTCTTCCCGTATTGGGCAAGTGACCGTTTTTTCAGACCGGGCTTTGGTTAACAGGGGCGGGCAGCAGGCAGTGCCTGCCGGTGAGCACGAACTGGTGTTTAAAGATTTGCCTTACTGGCTCGACCAGCGCTCTTTACGGTTTAATGCCAAAGGCAAGGAATCGGTTCGTATTCTTGATATTAGTTCCCGTGATGATTTTCAGGCCAATAGCCAGCATGAACGTATTGCCGAACTGGACAGGCAAATTAAAGAGATTGAGAGCCAGCTTACCCAACTTGAAGACCAGGGCAAAATACTGCTTAACAAAAGCAATTACCTGGAAGCCTACCAGAAAGGCAGTGTGCAGCAGGGTAAAGAGACGCCACGCTTAAGTACAACACAATTGCTTGAAATCATGAATTTCAGCAAGGAAATTTTGGCGCAAACTTATACCGAACAGCGTGAACTGAATAAGAAAACCGCTCAATGGCAGGCTGAACTGGCTGCCCTGCAGGAAAAACGCGGACAAATCCCCCAGGAAGACACGGTCAGAAGTAAAACCGTGGTGGTCCAGCTAGAGGCCCCGGTGGCCGATAAACTGGATGTGAGCCTGTCTTATGTGGTGCCCGCCGCAACCTGGTGGCCCAATTACGATGCCAGTTATGATTCTGCCAGCAATATGCTTGAGTTGTCTTATTATGCGCAAATTTCCCAGCAAACCGGTGAAGACTGGAATAATGTCAAACTGGTGCTGTCAACTGCGCAACCCATGATTGGCGCGGTTTTGCCTGAACTGGATCCCTGGCTTGTTGATGTCCGGTTACCCCGGCCAGAGAGGCCTGCACCGGTCGCTATGGCCCAACGCAAGGCCCTGCAGGCAATGCCAGACCAGCAGCGTAACTTTGAGCCAATGGCGGGCGCAACCATGGAGCTGGCCCAGGCTGATGCGTCATTTAATACCGCCATTGTTGAAAGCGGCCTGACCAATACGGTTTTCAATATAGAAAAACCGGCCAGCATTCCCACCGGGCCCGAAGATAAAAAAGTGGCCATTTCAGTGACTGAATTTAAAGCAGAGCAAACCTATCAGCTGGTGCCTGCCTTGCAAGAAGGTGTGTTTTTAACCGTCAAGGCCGCTAACAGCAATGATTACCCCTTGTTGCCGGGCAACCTGAATGCATTTTTGGATGGCCAGTTGATTGCCAGCAGCGATATCAAGACGGTATTCCCCGCAGAACCTCTTGAACTGGCCATGGGTACCGATGAATCCATTTCCGTTAAACGTGAACCCCTTAAGCGCTTTACCGAAAGCACCGGCTTAACGGGCAGTGGCAAACGGATTAGCTATGAATACCAAACCGTGATCCAGAATAACCGCGACCAGGCGGTAGAATTGGTTTTGCATGACCGCTTCCCGCTTTCGCGCAATGAAAAAATAGATATCCGGCGCATTAGTCCTTCTGACAAGGAAATAACCCTTAAGGATGATGGCCGGTACGAACAGCTGATTAAACTTGCGCCCAAGGAAAAGAAAACGGTGGTACAGAAGTTTTCAGTGGCGTACCCCAATGAGGTGGAAGTAACAGGCTTGCCTTGATCGGTTGAATGACAGAACGGGTTTGTCGGCTGGTGTTAACGCGATTACCCGTATGGGGAGCGGGGTAGACACTAACAGGGCCTGGGTTAACGGGATCAGGAGTACGGCAATAAAAAAGCGGCGTCAGATAAACTGAACGCCGCTTTTTTGTACCCCCAAGGGGACACTGGCATGGATTAATCCGAGTTGCCGCCGGTAATGCCCAAGATAGACAGCAGGCTGACAAACACGTTGTAGATGTCCAGGTAAATGGCCATGGTGGCGGAAATATAGTTGGTTTCGCCACCATTAACGATACGCTGGATATCCACCAGCATGAAGGCCGAGAAAATGATCATGGCCAGTACGGAAATGGTCAGCATTAAGGCCGGGATTTGCAGGAAAATATTGCCAATGGCGGCCAGAATAAGTACGACGGCACCAATAAACAGGGTTTTTTGCATGCCGGTGAAATCACGTTTGCTGGTGGTGGCAATGGTTGCCATGGTTGCAAAAATGGCTGCCGTGCCGCCAAAGGCCATCATGATTAGTTGGGCGCCATTGTTCATGCTTAGTACAAAGCCCAGCATGCGTGACAGCATAATACCCATGAAGAAAGTAAAGGCCATTAACCAGACAATGCCGGCTGAATTGTTTTTATTGCGTTCAACGGCAAACATCAGGCCAAAGGCACCCGCCAGGAACACAATGGTGGAAACACCCGGAGACAGCATGGTGTTAAGGTTTAGCTGCAATGCCAGGGCTGCCCCCAGGATGGTGGGAATAAGGGAAGCGGCCAGCAACCAGTAGGTATTTCTTAGTACCCGGTTTTTGACAGCGGGCGTGGACGCATAGCCGCCACGCGGAAGGGGTTGATTAAAATCACTCATGGAGTCTCCAGATGGTTAAATCAAATATATGGTGTAATGACAGCAAAATATTGCTGATAGTTCCCTGAATTCTAACTGAATTTACCAGGGGTGTTGACGCTATTTTGCAGTAATGGGTAATAATTGTTGTTAATCCGGCTTGTAAACCGGTTTCAGGCGCTTATGCCGAATAGATGCGCCAGAGCGCAGGGGACTTGTCAGGGTGTTCTGCTGTCGTGATTATGAATCCAATGAATGCGCCCGTACCTTATTGGCATTATTGGCCGAATAAAGCTTCCAGCGTTCCCGTGCAAACTGCCTGTCCTGTTCGTGTCCGGAAACGATTTCCAGAACACGAGGAAACTGTTCATAACCGGGCGGGCAGGCCAAGTCAAGATTAAGCAGCCAGGGCGGTTCCTGGCCAGGCAGCAGGGCATGGACCGGGTTTTCTGCTGTGGTTCGAACTAATACCAGGTCAGCATTTGGGTCTTTGGCATCAACATGGGGCACAAAAGCGGTTTGCTCGACGCCCCACAGGCCTTTGCTGAATGCCTGCATGCGTTTGGCATCGGTGCAGTAAACCAGTACCTGCCGGCCTGCCAGAAAATGCTTGTAGGCAACTTCGCAGGCCTTGCTGATACGGTTCTTTGCACCAAAAGCAAAGTCGATGGTCGACATTCAGCTTAGTCCTGTTGCGCCAGCAGGTATTCTGTCAACAGGGGAACCGGACGGCCACTGGCCCCTTTTTCTTTGCCCTGTTTCCAGGCGGTGCCGGCAATATCCAGGTGGGCCCAGCGGTAGGCTTTGGTAAAGCGTGACAGGAAGCAGGCTGCGGTAACTGAACCGGCCGGCATGCCACCAATGTTGGCCATGTCGGCAAAGTTGCTTTTCAGCTGGTCTTGATAGGCGTCATCCAGGGGCAGGCGCCATGCCGGGTCTTGCGCCTGTTTGCTGGCAGCCAGTAATTGCGCAGCAAGCTCGTCATCGCTGGCAAACAGCCCGCTGTTAACATGACCCAGCGCTACCACGCAGGCACCTGTCAGGGTGGCAATATCAATTACCGCTGACGGCTTGAAACGTTCGGCATAGGTCAAGGCATCGCATAAAATCAGGCGGCCTTCGGCGTCGGTGTTAAGTACCTCAATGGTTTGGCCCGACATGCTGGTAATGACATCACCGGGTTTGGTGGCTTTGCCATTGGGCATGTTTTCGGTGGCGGGAATAACACCAATCACATCACGGGTCAGGCCGATTTCGGCAATTGCCCTTAGCACGCCAAACACACTGGCGGCACCGCACATGTCAAACTTCATTTCGTCCATGCCCATGCCCGGTTTAAGAGAAATGCCACCGGTATCAAAGGTAACGCCTTTGCCTACCAGCACAATGGGGCCTTCTTCTTTTTTAGTGTTGTTTTCAGCGGTGTATTTCAGCACAATAAAGCGGGGTGGCTGATCAGAGCCGGCGGCTACCGAAAGGAAAGAGCCCATGTTAAGCGCTTCAATCTGTTTCTTTTCAAGCACTTCGGCTTTAATAGATTTAAATTCTTTGGCCAGCATTTTGGCCTGCTCACCTAAATAAGAAGGGGTGCAGATATTGGCTGGCAGGTTGCCCAGCTGGCGGGTGGCAATCATGCCATTGGCAATGGCAGCGCCTTGGGCCGCACCTGCTTTGGCCAGTTTGTCGTCTTTACGTTCGGTAATAAAGGTTATTTTTTTCAGCGGTGGCTGGGTGGGGCGGTTTTCTATGCTGAAGGTGCCGTCATATTTGTACAGCGCATTGCCAATGGCGCGGGCGGCCAGGCGGGCACGCATTTTGATGTCCAGTTCCTGGCAGGGTTCTTCAAGCAGGGCGCTGGTGGCATCGCTTAGTGAGGCTTCTGTGCAATAGGCAGCCATGCTTGCATGTGCCTTGAGCAGGGCATTCGCGTTATAATCTTCTTTTTTACCCAGGCCAACCAAAATAACACGTTCTGCCTTGACGCCATCCAGATTTCGCAAAACCAATGTACTGCCTACTGCCGCCTTGAATTCTTTTTTAAGCACGGCGCTTATGCTTTCGTAGCTGGCACGATTGATAATGTCAGCGGCTTCGCTTAACAGGCCATCGGTGTAGACGCCAATGAACAGGGCGGTAGCCTTGAGTTGTTGTAATGATCGGGTTGATTGTGTGTTAAATTCCATTTTATATTTACCTAAGGCGTCAATAAAGACGTTTATTATCTCGCAAGATGAATCATGTCGCTATTTAAACGATCGGTAGTCGCTGAAATAACCAGTCATGTCGGTGTCGTGTTTTCCACGCTAATCGTCGTATGGCTAAGTGTATTACTAGTACGGCTGTTGGGGCAAGCCGCCGAGGGCAGCATTGGTGCCGATATTGTATTTGGTATTGCCGCCCTGTCCAGCATTACGGCCTTGCCAACCATTTTATCGGTTTCTTTGTTTATTGCCGTTTTATTAACGATTTCCCGAAATTATCGGGAATCTGAAATGGTGGTATGGTTTGCCAGCGGGGTATCTTTGCTGGACTGGATCCGGCCAGTGCTAAGGGTTGCGGTCCCTGTTTGTGTACTAATTGGTGTATTAACCTTGCAGGCCTCGCCCTGGGCATACCGTCAAATAGAAGAATACCGCCAGCGGTTCGAGCAACGTTCGGATATGGCCAAGGTTGCTTTTGGCCAGTTTATTGAATCCGAGCAGGGTAAGCGGGTGTTTTTTATAGAGCCGCCCGGCAACCCCGAAGATGAAATGGGTAAGGTGTTTGCCAGGGTTTATGATGAAAACTGGTACAGTACCATTACTGCTGATAATGCCACATTACGTGAAGAAGAAAATGGCGATCGTTTTCTGGTGCTGGGGCCCGGTAACCGTTACGACATGAAGCCGGGTAGTGCCGAGTTCCGGATGATCAAGTTTGACAATTACACCATGCGGCTTGAAAGCAAGGGTGGGGCGAATGCCGAAGAAAATATCCGGAACGCGGCCTTGAACCTCATGAAAGCAAGGCCAACCGGCAGCCTGTTCCAGGACCATACCAGTAAAAGCGATTCGCAAATTATGTGGCGTATTTCATTGCCGCTGGCCGCCCTTAACCTGGCCTTGCTGGCTATTCCGCTGGGGGCGGTCAATCCGCGTCTTGGACGCTCCGGAGACTTAGTGCTGGCCGGCCTGATTGGCCTGCTTTACATGAATACCATGAACCTGGTCAGGGGCTGGATTGCCAACGATAAAATTGACATGATAAGCGGTATGGTGTTATTGCACGGTGCGGTTTTGTTATTGTGCGTGTTTTTATTCCGTAAACGGCTAACCCTTAAAAAGCCTAAGGTGCAGAACGCATAAACATATAGCTATAAGTTATAATTAATAAGATTTATATAACTTATAATCTATCTACATTAAGGATAGGTCGCTATGAATTTACAACAATTTCGTTTTATCCGGGAAACGATCAGAAGACATTTTAATCTGACGGAAGCTTCCCGGGTTTTGTTTACTTCCCAGCCCGGGGTTTCAAAAGCCATTATCGAATTCGAAGATGAATTGGGTATCAAGGTTTTTGAGCGGCATGGCAAGCGTATCAAGGGTTTGACCAAACCGGGGGCTGCGGTTGCCAACATTATCGACCGCATCATGCTAGAAGTGGATAACCTGAAAAAAGTCAGTGATGAATTTGCCAAGCGCGATGAAGGAAGCCTGGTGATTGGTTGTACCCATACACAGGCCCGCTATTTTTTGCCCAAGGTCATTCCCGAATTCAGGAAACGTTTCCCCAAGGTGCGCGTGTCTCTGGCTGAGGGCAGCCCCTCGCAACTGGCCAATATGGTCTTGCAGGAACAGGCCGATATTGCCCTGGCTACCGAAACCCTGGCCAATGTAGAGGGCCTGACGACCTTGCCCTGTTATTCATGGGAACACACCTTGGTGGTGTTGCCAGACCATCCCCTGACCAGTCTGACTTCAACCCAGGCTAAAAATATTACCCTTGAGCAGGTGGCGCAGTATCCCATCATTACTTATGATCGCGCTTTTACGGGTCGGAATTCGATTGACAATGCTTTTGAAAACAAGGGCATTGTTCCTGATATTGTCCTTGAGGCACTGGATGCTGATGTGATTAAAACGTATGTGGATGTTGAGATGGGGGTGGGTATTATTGCCGGTGTCGCTTTTGATCCCCGCAGGGACACGAACTTGGTGGGTATTCCTGTTGGTCATTTGTTTGGCGAACACGTGACACGCATCGGCCTTAAAAAAGGGGTGTTTTTACGGGATTATGTGTATGCATTCCTGAATATGTGCGCGCCAAACCTGACCCGTGAAAATATTGATAACGAAGTGGTTTTTGCGGACGTAGATTAAAAGCTGTTTTTTACTCTTTTAACGCCCGGCGCAGGATTTTGCCCACATTGGTTTTGGGCAACTCGTCCCTGAATTCCACCAGTTTGGGTACTTTGTAGCCCGTCAGGCTTTGGCGGCAGAAGTCGATTAGCTGCCTTTCTGTCAGGGACGGGTTCTTACGCACGACAAAAATCTTGACAATTTCTCCGGCCGCACCGTTGTCAACACCCACGGCGGCCACTTCCCGCACATCGGGGTGGGTGGCCACCACGTCTTCAATCTCGTTAGGATAGACGTTAAAGCCTGAAACAATAATAATGTCTTTTTTACGGTCAACCAGATAGACAAATCCATCCGCATTTATATAACCCATGTCTCCGGTATGCAGGAAACCGTCGGGGGTAAAAACTTTTTGGGTTTCTTCCGGATTGTTCCAGTAACCTTTCATGACTTGCGGGCCTTTGACACAGATTTCCCCAACTTCTCCGGTATTCATTTCGCGGCCCAGATCATCGCGGATAGATAGTTCGGTGGATGGTACGGGCAAGCCGATTGAGCCATTGAATTCAGGCAGGTCCAGTGGGTTAATCGTCACCGCTGGCGAGGTTTCGGTTAAGCCATAAGCCTGGGAAAGCGGTTTTCCCGTAACTATTTTCCAGCGTTCGGCAACCGGGCGTTGTACCGCCATGCCACCACCCAGCGTAAAGTGTAAATGGCTGAAATCAAGATTGATAAAATCCTCATTATCAAGCAGTGCATTGAACAGGGTGTTGACACCTGTTACGGCGGTAAAGGGATATTTTCCTATTTCCCTGACAAAGGCCGGAACGTCACGCGGGTTCAGGATTAACAGGTTACGTGCCCCCAGCATCAGGAAGGTCAGGCAGTTGGCGGTTAAGGCAAAAATATGGTAAAGCGGCAAGGCGGTAATAATAAAATCTTTGCCATCGGTGGTGTACGGTTTGACCCATGCATGGGCCTGGCACACATTGGCCACCATATTGCCATGGCTTAGCATGGCCCCTTTGGCAACCCCGGTTGTGCCACCGGTATATTGTAAAAAGGCAATATCGTTATGGCCCAGTGTGGGGGGGGTGAAGGGCAGTTTGCCCGATCCTGATAAAAGGGTGTTTAGCCTGACGGGATTGGGCAGGGACCATTTGGGAACTTGATGCTTAACGTGCCGCACAACAAAATTCACGATATGCCCTTTTAGTCCGAGCATATCGCCAATAGCGGTCACGACGATGGTTTTCAGCGAGGTCAGCGTTGGCAGGGCTGCCTGTAGGGTTGCGGCAAAATTTTCAACAATAACAATAATTTCGGCCCCCGAATCATTAAGCTGGTGCTCAAGTTCGTGGGCGGTGTACAGGGGGTTGCAATTAACTACGGTACAACCGGCCCGCAGGGCACCAAACAGGCAAACCGGGTACTGGAACAGATTGGGCATCATTAAGGCAATGCGGGTGCCGGGCTTAATCCCCCGGCTTTGCAGCCAGGCGGCAAAGTTTCTGGACAGGCTGGCCAGTTGGGCATAGCTTAGACTTTTGCCCATTGATAAATAAGCGGTGGAAGGGGCAAACTTCTGACAGCTTTGGTTGAAGATATCCACCAATGAAGCATAGCTGCCAGCATCAATTTCAGCCGGTACGCCCGGCGGATAGTTGGGAATCCATGTTTTTCTCATGATGTTGCCCCTTTTTCATGTTGTAGGTCCGGTAGATCAGAACCGATGGGATACCTGCACGCCAAAAATATGCCCGTTACCCGTGTATTTTCCGGCCAGCCGGCCGTTTTGGGCAAAATTTCCTCCGTTGGTGTTATCAACTTTGGCGCTGGGTATATACAGGTAAGTATAGCCGAGGTCGATGGCGCTGTTTTTAGCGGATTTACCCACCGCCGGTTTTGCTGTAATGAAGCGGTCCTCCTCTGAAAGGGGCAAAACCGGTGCCAAAAATAATGCCGGCATCGGTCAGGTCGGCATCATCGGTAATGCCTTTGTCAGTTTGCTGTTTTGCTTGTTCAATCAAGGGCGTTATCAGGCGCTGTGCCAGTCCGTCTGGGATGGGCTTTTCCGAGCGGATACCGTGTTTTCTGTCTTTCCAGTTATAAAATCCTTCACCGGTCTTGAAACCCAGTTTTTTTTGTCCGACCAGGGTAACAATGCATTTGGGTACCGGTTTATCCCCCGATAATTGCATGCCGGCCGCCAGGGCAATATCCAGGCCCACTGTATCGGCCAGTTCAATAGGCCCCATGGGCATGCCAAATGTCAGCATGGCGGTGTCAATCACTTCTGGGGCCATGCCTTCATCAATGCAGTGCATGGCTTCCAGCATATAGGGGGCCAGCACTGCATTAACCAGGAAGCCGGGGGTGTCCTGGACCGGCAATGGCAACTTGCCGATTTGGCCCGCAAAGGCGCAGGCACGGTCAATGGTTTGCTGGCTGATGCCTTCGGCATGCACAATTTCAACCAGCGGCATTTTTGCCACGGGATTAAAAAAATGGATGCCCAGAAACCGGTCTGGCCGTTTCAGTCCGGTACGTAGCGTTTGAATCGACAGGCTTGAGGTGTTGCTGGCCAGGATGGCCTCCGGTTTCATTAAGGCTTCAAGTTGTTGGTAAAGGGCCTGTTTGGCTTGGGCGTTTTCATAAATGGCTTCAATCACCAGATCGGCGGTGGCAATGCCGTGTCCGTCGGGATCAGGAATCAGCCTGTCGCGGGCGGCCTGGGTGGTTAGCCTGTCTTTGCGGGCAAAAAGCGGGGCCGCGGCCTTGAAAGCGCTGGCAATGCGGCTGTAATCCGTGTCTTGCAAAGTGGTTTTAATGCCTTGCAAGGCGCACCAGGCTGCAATGCCGCCACCCATAACACCGGCCCCAATCACATGCACATGCAAAACCGGTGGCAGGCCGCTTTGCTTGCCAAATGATTTCAGCCTTTCTTGCAAGTGAAAAACCCGGATCAGATTGGCGGTTACCGGAGAGCTTAACAGCCGGTTGATAATATCAGGAGCAGCCAGGCCATCACCGTTGTGCTGTTCCCATAAATCAATAATGGCCCGGGGGGCGGGGTAATGGGCATCGGGGTCTTTGCGGGTCACGCTTTTTCGGGCCCAGTGGGCCACCAGCCTTTTAAGCGGCTGCCTGTTAAGCCATTTGGCCAGCCCTTTGGCCTGGCGGCGCGGGCGACCCGATAACACCCATTCAGCGGCGCTTTGGCGAGCCACGCGCGGGGCAACCACCAAGTCAACCAGCCCCAGTGCTTTTGCCTTGCGGGCATCCAGGGTTCTGCCGGTTAGTATCATGTCCAGTGCAGCCTGTGGGCCAATTAAGGCAGGCAGCCGCTTCAGGCCACCCCAGCCAGGATAAATGCCCAGCATGACTTCGGGCAGGCCCAGGGCGGGCTTGGGGGTATCAACCAAAATACGGTATTGGCAGGCAAGGGCCAGTTCCAGGCCCCCACCCAGGCAGGCGCCATGGATCAGCGCAAGCGTGGGGAAACCCAGATTTTCAATGCGGTTGAACAGGTTCCAGCCGCGTTCAATCAGTTGTTTGCCGCCATCCGGGCTGCTGATATTGGAAAACTCCTTGATATCGGCCCCGGCAATAAAACCGTTGCTTTTGCCCGACAACAGGATTAAACCTTGCACAGAACGCGCTTCAAGATGATCAAGGGCCGTTTTTAGTTCTTCCATGGCTTGGGCGGACAGCGCATTCATGCTGCGTTCAGGGCAGTTGAGGCTGAGCCAGGCAATTTGCCGGTCATCAATCTGCAGCGACCAGTTTTTCACATTCAGTTCTGTGCTCATGTCTCATCCCCCATGGTTTCTATCAGCATGGCGCCACCCTGGCCGCCACCAATGCAAATCGTTGCAACCCCTCTGTGCAACTTGCGTGCCCGCAGGGCATGCAGCAGATGAAGAACGATGCGGGCGCCCGATGCACCAACCGGATGGCCAATGGCAATTGCGCCACCGTCCACATTCAGTTTTTCCTGGTCCAGGGTGCCCCAGGCGGGGGTGTTGAAATGAGCCTGGCAATAATCTTCGCTTTCAAAGGCACGAAGGCAACCCAGTACCTGGGCGGCAAAAGCCTCATTAATTTCCCATAGATCGGGGTCTTGTAAGCGTAAACCATTGCGTTGCAGTAGCGGGATGCTGGCATGTACGGGCCCCAGTCCCATTTGGGCAGGGTCAAGGGCGGCCCATTGGCAGTCGGTAATTTTTCCCAGGGGCCGCAGGTCCCATTTTTGTACTGCCTCTTCAGAGGCCAGGATCAGGGCTGCGGCGCCATCACTCACCTGTGAACTGTTGCCGGCCGTGATGTTGCCGCTGGGGCGGTCGAAGACGGCTTTCAGTTTGGCCAGTTTGTCGGGCGTAGAATCACGGCGAACCCCGTCATCTTCCGTGTAAAGGTGGCCTTTGGCATCAATGATGGGGGTGATTTCGGCAAACTGCTTGCGGTTTTGTGCCTCGATGGTACGTTGATGGCTGCACGCGCTGTAGGCGTCCATTTCCTGTCGGGTAATGCCAAATTTCCAGGCCAGGTTTTCGGCGGTTTGGCCCATGGAAATGCCAACCACCGGGTCGTTCAGGCCTTTTAGCAGGCCAATGACGGGCGCCAGGTAAGCAGGCCTGAAGGTGCGCAAGGCCTGCATTTTTTGTCCGGTACTTTTGGCGGCATTCCACTGGCTTAGCCAATGGACCATCCTGTCAGAAAAAAGGATAGGCGTATGGGACAGGGCATCGGTGCCGGCGGCCAGCACCAGGTGCGAGCGCCCGTTTTGTATGTTAAGCAGGGCCGAATCCAGCGCTTGCATGCCCGAGGCGCAATTGCGCATGACCGTCCATGCGGGTACGTTATCGCCGGTGCCAATACGCAGGCCGATCACCCGGCCGATATTGGTTTCATCGGCAGAAGGGGAAGCACAGCCAACAATCACTTCATCCAGTTCAGAGGCACTGAAGGATTGGCGCAACAAAAGGCTGCGGCTGGTTTGTACGGCCAATTCGCTGGCTGAAAAGGGACCCGGTGCATTGCGCGCTTTCAGAAACGGGGTTCTGGCACCATCAATAATATAGACGGGTTTGAAAGTCATGCTTGGTCTCCTTGACGGGGGTTCCGGATATTCATGAAGGCGGCCGGGTTTCGCAAGTCGTTGGGGAAATCATCAACATGGATCACGGTGTCTCTTAGGCGGTTACGGGTGGCCAGCAGTTCGTATTCTTCGGCACTGATGCGGTTCATGTCAAAGGCCAGCCGGGCAATATCCCGGACGTTCGCATCGGGATGATTTTTGAATATGCCATTTTTTTCATCCTGCCTGATTTTGGCTTCAACCGCTTCCGCCTTAATGGCATAAACCAGTGCCTGTTCGATGGCGCTGACGGGGTCTTCTGTATCAGCCGGAAGATAACAGTTGGCGGTCAGGCGGTCACGGGTGCTGCCCGGTTGTATCAGTTGCTCACAAATGGGACGGTCAAGCGTATCAGGCGGTGGGGAAAATGATGCGCCCCAGGGAAAACTGAGCAGGCGCAACAGCAGACCAATGGCCCGGTTTGGAAAGTTGCGGCAGGTTTGCAGCAGAGCCGTCTGTGCCTCAAACAGGCACTGCTGGACGGCTTTGTGCACGAAGGGCAGCTCATCTTGCTGGCGGCCGTTGCTTTCGTATTGCTTAAGTACGCAAGAGGCCATATAAAGCTGGGCCAGGACATCGCCCAGCCGGGCTGATATTTTTTCACGGCGCTTCAGGCTGCCACCCATGGAAAGCATGGTGACGTCGGCCATGAAAGCCAGTGCGCCCGACAGTCGGGTGAGGTCCCGGTAATATCGCAGGGTTTCGGGGGCGGCCTGGTGATGCAGGGTAAATATCCGGGCCCCAAACAGACCGCTGGCCAGGGTACGAAGGCCATTGCGGGTGCTAAACCCGATATGTTGCCAGAAAAGCCGGTCGAAATTGTTTAGTGAAGTAAGCGAATCAGCTTCCTGGGCAGCCTGCATTTCCTTAAGAATATAAGGGTGGCAGCGAATGGCGCCCTGACCGAAAATAATCAGGCTGCGGGTCAGGATGTTGGCACCTTCCACTGTAATACCAATCGGGATTTGCTGGTAGGCGCGCCCCAGAAAGTTGGAAGGCCCCAGACAGATGCCCTTGCCGCCAATAATATCCATGGCATCATTAACCACACTGCGGGCGCGCTCGGTCACATGGTATTTGGCAATAGAGGACACCACCGAGGGTTTTTCGCCCAGGTCAACGGCACCGGCCGTCATGATGCGCACGGCATTGGTGGCATAGGTATTGGCACCCATGCGGGCAAGCACCTCCTCAACGCCTTCGAAGCGGCCAATTGGCAGGTTGAATTGTGTACGGATGCGGGCATAGGCGCCAACTGTACGAACGGCCAATTGCGCCATTCCGACATTAGACGATGGCAGGGAAATAGAGCGGCCGGCCGCCAGGCATTCCATGAGCATGCGCCATCCCTGTCCGGCCATTGCAGGGCCGCCAATAATAAAGCTTAACGGCATGAAAACATCTTTGCCCCGGGTAGGCCCGTTCATGAACATGGCATTCAGCGGAAAATGCCGCCGGCCAATCTCTACGCCAGGATGATTGC
This sequence comes from Advenella sp., assembly GCA_034006805.1. Classification (GTDB taxonomy): domain Bacteria; phylum Pseudomonadota; class Gammaproteobacteria; order Burkholderiales; family Burkholderiaceae_B; genus Advenella. The sequence continues at coordinate 7,165 of JAVESC010000007.1, read as the reverse complement.
GTGGAACCAGGGCGCAGGTAATGCCAATTTCTTTTTGCCCGCCCAGCAGGCCATCAGGGTCGTACAGCCTGAAAGCCAGACCCAGCAGGGTGCAGACGGGTGCCAGGGTGATGTAACGCTTGTCCCAGCTGACACGCATGCCCAGTACCTCTTTACCTTCCCAAAGCCTTTTGCATACGATTGCGCTATCGGGAATGGCAGCCGCGTCGGAACCGGCCCAGGGGCTGGTGAGTGCAAAGGCAGGGATCTCTTGGCCGTTGGCAAGCCGGGGCAGGTAGTGGTTTTTTTGTTCAGGGGTGCCGTAATGGACCAGGAGCTCACCGGGCCCTAAAGAGTTGGGCACCATAACGGAAACCGCCAGGGCCGAGTTTCGGGTTGACAGCTTGGTAATGACTTCCGAATGGGCGAAGGCTGAAAAACCCAGACCCCCATATTCCTGCGGAATAATCATGCCGAGGAATTTGTTGTTGCGGATATATTGCCAGGCGGCTTCGGGCAGGTCCATGTCCTGGGTGGTAACTTCCCAGTCATCCACCAATGCGCAGGCCTGTTCCACTTCATTGTCCAGAAAAGCCTGTTCCTGCGCGGTCAGGGTGGGGGTCGGGTAGTTGATTAGTTTTTGCCAGTCAGGGCGTCCGCTGAATAATTCAGCCTCCCACCATACCGTGCCCGCCTCAATCGCTTCTTTTTCGGTGGCAGACATGGGTGGCAATACTTTTTTGAATGCCTTTAAAATTGGGGCGCTGATGGTTTTTTTACGCCAGTTACGTAATCGGCGGAAGAGGGGCACGTAGACCTCCTGGCAGAAGAATTTATTAATCGCGCCAGAAACATGGCACGATGACCGGGTCCTGATTGATAGCCTTGGCTCAATGGTTTGTAAGAGCATGAAGTTGTCAAGAGTATGGTACCACTCATGATCATTGAATAAAAACCCCCGACACTTAAAAATATATTGCAATTGATAATCATTCTCATCTATAATCTCATTCATCTAAAGAGGAGTCTGTAATGAACATGAGTATGAATGCAGTGGTGGTGGGTGCAGATCGATTGGGAAATATTCCCGGTTTGCTTAAAGATCATAATATTGAAATCAGGCAGCATATTAGTGGCCGGGAACCTGCCCATCAGAAAAAAACCTATCAGTTACCCAGTGGTACACAGGTTGTTATTTTGTTGACTGATTTTCTGGGCCATAATGTGATGAAGTCTTTTCGCTCGGCGGCCCAGCGTGCGGGTGTGCCGGTGGTTGCATGCCGACGTTCTTTAGGCAGTATGCAACAGGCCTTGAGTCAATGTGGGTACGGCTGTTGCGAGCGTTGTCCGCAACGGCAGGCAGGGCTGGTTGCCTGATTTAATGAATATCGCTAAATAAAAAAACCTCATCGGCATTACGCTGATGAGGTTTTTGGTTTTTTATTCTTGCAAGGACTTAGTACGCAGCCAGGGCACGGCCTTCAAGGCGTCGGGCACCATTATAGCGTTTTGTCCAGTAAGCATTGCTCATGTCTTCAACGCGGACAACGGTTCCGGTGCGTGGGGAATGAACAAATTTGTTGGCGCCAACATAAATGCCCACGTGGGAATAGGTAAAACCACGGGTGTTAAAGAAAACCAGATCACCGGGTTTAAGAGAGTCTTTGGCTACTTTTAAGCCAATACCCGCCATTGATTTTGAATTGCGGGGCAGGTTGACGCCCATGTATTTGCTGGCGGTATAGTAAATAAGACCGCTGCAGTCAAAGCCGGTACTGGGGGCGGTGCCACCAAAGCGGTAGCGTACACCCAGATAGTTCAGGGCTGCCTGGGCCAGTTCGCTTGAGCCTGCTTTGTTGATACTGATGGATGCATCCCGGTTTGAACGATCCAGTTTGGCCTGGACGATCAGGTCGCCGATAGGGTCGGAAAATTTGGGAGACCAGCTGATATTGGTATCTGGCAGGGGGTATTGGTCGTTGACTGCTACCGCTTGATCCAGTGCAATGGATTTTTGGGTGGTAACGAGTTGCTTGATGGAATCTTGGGAAAGATTTTGTGCTGAAGCAATATTGCCCAGGGTTATGCAAGAAATTGCAAGTAGAAAATGGCTGCAATAGGCCATTATCCCCCGTTGTTGCGTGGGTAATTGTGGATGCATAGTCGTAACATATAATTAAAAGTGTAGGGTATTCGTACTTGCTTTATCCAAAAGCTTAGTGAATTCTATATAAAAATCAATAACATCGCAAGTAATTTGTCCCCCGTTTTTTTTCCGCAAAGGACGTTTGGCTGTATTTTTCATTGCTTAAATGGCTCAATACAGGAAAAAGTGTTTGATTGTGTGTGATTGTTTGTTTTTTATAGGAAGATAAGGGTGTTTGTGGTTAATTTTTTTGATTTTTCATGTTTTTGCGTTTAATTTGATGGATATTAAATAAACAGGTATTTATTTTATTTGTGGTAAAAAACATGAAAAAACGCCATTGAATGCAATGGCGTTTTTATCCGGGTTACATGCACCCGTTTGCAAAGTCCGGCCCGGCCGAATTGGGTAAGGCCGTTGCACCGCTTGCCAGCGGTTACATGCCGCTGTAAACGGGGCCTTCGCCACCTTGTGGTGCTACCCAGACAATATTCTGGGTTGGGTCTTTAATATCACAGGTTTTGCAGTGCACGCAGTTTTGTGCGTTAATTTGCAGTTTATCTGTACCGTCATCGTCTTTGATAAACTCATAAACACCGGCCGGGCAATAACGCTGCTCGGGGCCTGCGTAAATTTTCAGGTTAGTGTCAACCGGAGTATCGGGGTTTTTCAGGGTAAGATGAATCGGTTCATTTTCATCATGGTTAGTGTTGGAAATGAACACAGAGCTTAAGCGGTCAAAAGTGATTTTTCCATCGGGTTTGGGATATTCAATTTTGGCACATTCCGCGGCTGGCTTCAGGCATTCATGGTCTGCCTTGGTGCGGTGAATGGTCCATGGCATTTTGCCCTGGAAAAGCAGCTGTTCGACACCGGTCATGATGGTGGCCACAGTACGGCCTTTTTTAAACCATTGCTTGAAGTTACGGGCCTTGTTCAGCTCTTTGTGCAACCAGGACTGTTCGAAAGCAATGGGGTAGTCGCTTAAAATATCGTGACTGCGTTCGGCAACCAGTGCATCGTACAGGGCCTGGGCTGCGAGGGCACCGGTTTTGATGGCGGCATGGCTGCCCTTGATGCGCGATGCATTCAGGAAGCCGGCTTCACAGCCCACCATGGCACCGCCCGGGAAGACCAGTTTTGGCAGGGAAAGCAGGCCGCCAGCGGTCAGGGCACGGGCACCATAAGCAATACGCTTGCCATTTTCAAAATAAGGCTTGATGCTGGGGTGTGTCTTGTAGCGCTGGAATTCCTCAAAAGGAGACAGCCATGGGTTGGCATAATCAAGACCAACCACCATGCCTACTACGACGATATTGTTATCGAGGTGATACAGGAAGGTGCCGCCATAAGTGTCCGAATCAAGTGGCCAGCCGGCAGTGTGAACAACCAGGCCCGGTTTGGATTTGGCCGGGTCGATTTCCCACATTTCCTTAATGCCAATACCATAGCTTTGCGGATCGCGACCCTGGTCCAGCTTGAATTTTTCAATGAGTTGACGACCCAGCTGGCCACGTGCCCCTTCGGCAAAAATCGTGTATTTGGCCAGCAGTTCCATGCCTGGCTGGTAGTGGTCGGAATGGCTGCCATCACGATTGACACCCATGTCACCTGTGGCGACGCCACGTACAGCGCCGTTGTCGTCGTACAGGACTTCGGTAGCGGCAAACCCCGGGAATATATCCACGCCCAGGTTTTCAGCCTGTTCGCCCAGCCAGCGGGTGACATCACCCAGGCGGACAATATAGTTGCCTTCATTCTTGAAGCAGGGGGGCAGCATCCAGTGGGGTGTTTTGCGGGCACCGGTTTCGCTTAAGAAAAGAAACTCGTCTTCCTTGACGGCGGTTTCCAGCGGTGCGCCTTTTTCTTTCCAGTCGGGAATCAGCTCGTCAAGAGCCTGGGGATCCATGACAGCGCCTGAAAGAATATGGGCACCAATTTCACCGCCTTTTTCCAGTACACAGACGGAAATTTCTTTATTGTTTTCGTTGCTTAACTGTTTGAGCCTGATGGCGGTGGAAAGACCGGCCGGTCCTCCGCCAACAATGACTACATCATACTCCATTGATTCGCGTTCAGACATGAGCGCCAACTCCTTTTTTATAGATTGTAAATTGCCAGATTCCATGATTGTATTGTAATGAATCGGTTTATGCAGTGAAAAACAACAAAATTCACGCGATAAAAAAAATGTCAATCTAAATCTGATAGAGTTAGCAGCTTATTGCGTATCAAAAAACAAAAGGACATAAATGGATAATTTCTGCTTGCCTGCAGATTTGGCGGGAAGTTTTAATAATGGGATTCACTCTTTTTCATTTGCCATGCGCTGGGGCGATATGGATATGCTGGGGCATCTGAACAATACCGTTTACTTCCGGGCCATGGAGGAAGCACGTATCGCATTCATTAATGCCATACGACCTTATTTTGAAGCGGGTACCGGTGTGGTGGTGGGCCATCTTTCCTGTGATTTCCTGCGCCCCATGAATTATCCGGGTAATGCTTTGGTCATGCATGAATTAACCCGTATGGGCCGTTCAAGCATGGAACATAAAATCACTATCGAAAAAGAGGGTGAGCCAGGTGTTGTTTATGCCTCAGCCCGTTCGATTCTGGTTTTGTCCCATCTGGCGACCGGCCGTTCCTGTCCCTGGAGCGAGCAAATGCGTGAAATCATCCAGGAGTTGTTCGGCCAGGAGTAGTGATTTCTAGTGTATTCCCCAATTCAGGAAAAGGGGTAATTCATGGTATTTGTAGCGATTGACCGCTTTATATTTAATACGAAGGAAAATAGATGGATAAGGTGTATCAAAGCGCCAGCCTGGCCTTAAAGGACATTGTCGCTGACGGACAAATGATAGGAGTGGGAGGATTTGGTTTATGTGGCATTCCAGAGGCATTGATTGCTGCGCTCAGGGATACGGGCGTTCAAAACCTTACCTGTGTCAGTAATAATGCCGGTGTAGACGGTTTTGGTCTGGGCCAGTTGCTGGCCACACGGCAAATCAAAAAAATGATTGCGTCTTACGTGGGTGAAAACAAAGAGTTCGAGAGGCAATATCTGTCTGGTGAGCTGGAACTTGAATTTACCCCGCAAGGTACCCTGGCCGAAAAGCTGCGTGCTGGCGGTGCCGGCATTCCGGCTTTTTTTACCCGTACCGGGGTGGGTACCCTGGTTGCCGAAGGCAAGGAAATTCGCGAGTTTGACGGGCATCAATATGTCATGGAGCGTTCGCTTACTCCTGATGTGTCATTGGTGAAAGCCTATATCGCCGATCGCAGTGGCAATCTGATATTCAATAAAACGGCGCGCAATTTCAACCCCAATGTGGCAATGGCAGGAAAAATCACTGTGGTGGAAGTGGAGAAAATTGTTGAAACGGGCGAACTGGATCCCGATCAGATACATCTGCCCGGCATTTACGTCCACCGTATTGTGCTGAATGAAAACCCTGAAAAACGTATTGAACAACGTACTGTCCGTCAGGCATAAGGAGAATAAGAAATGGCTTGGAGTCGTGAAGAAATGGCAGCCCGTGCTGCCAAAGAATTGCAAGATGGTTTTTATGTCAACCTGGGCATTGGTTTGCCCACCCTGGTGGCCAATTATGTGCCAGACAACATGGAAGTCTGGCTGCAGTCTGAAAATGGTTTGCTGGGCATTGGTCCTTTCCCTACTGAAGATGAGATTGATCCTGATCTGATCAATGCAGGCAAACAAACCGTGACCACATTGCCGGGTTCTTCCATTTTTTCATCGGCAGATTCTTTTGCCATGATTCGTGGTGGAAAAATCAATCTGGCCATTCTGGGCGCCATGCAGGTGTCTGAAAAGGGAGATTTGGCCAACTGGATGATCCCGGGCAAAATGGTCAAGGGCATGGGCGGAGCCATGGATCTGGTAGCCGGAGTTGGCCGGGTACTGGTTTTAATGGAACATGTTGCACGCAAGAAAGATGGCACCGAAGACCTTAAGATCTTGCCTGAGTGTACCTTGCCCCTGACCGGTTTAGGGGTGGTGAACATGATCATCACTGATCTGGGTGTGCTGGAAGTCACTCAAAATGGTTTGAAACTGCTTGAACTGGCGCCCGGCGTCACTGTTGAGGAACTGCAGTCAAAAACCGGTGTGAAAGTGGATGTTTCCGCTTTTGCCTAGGATAGCTTGCTGTGCTGCTTTAGTTGATATTTGCTGAAAGCAAAGCGATTATCCATCTTGTTTTTGTGAAGGTGGGCAACCGCTGCAATAACCCCGTCTCTTGCCATTGGCAGTGTACGGGGTTTTTTATGCTTTTCATGCCTGTTTTTTCAGGGCAGCCAGCGCCAGCAGCAACCAGCCCAGCAAAAAGCTGACCCCGCCAATAGGAGTGATGGCACCGAGCGTGGGCGTGTCTGTCAAGACCAGTAAATAAAGGCTGCCACTAAAAATGACAATGCCTGCCACCAGAAAACGGGCCGCCCATTTTTGCCAGACCGGCGCAAGCCAGGCGCTGACGGCCACCAGCATAAACAATCCCAGGCTATGCGTCATTTGATACAGCACACCCGTATGCCATACTGTCAGTCTTTCGGGAGTTACCATCGCTTTCAGGGCATGGGCACCAAAAGCGCCAAAGGCAACCGAAACCAGGCAACTGAGCGCGGCGAAAACAAGATAGAAACGGGTATTCATGACTACTTCCTTAAAAATGACAATAAAAAGCAGAAAATACGATAAGGGTATCTGTTAAAAAATGCCATGGATTGAATTTTCTGCTGACGTTCATGATAGCTTAGTGTATCTTGTTGTAAATATATTAAGTTTTTTTAGCCAATGATGGGAGCTATGTTTTTTCCAGGTGTACCACTTCAGAGGAGCTTGCTGCGTGACAAAGATAAAAAACAATAACATCCCCTGGCCAATCCGCCTTTTGATATACGCCTGTTTGTTATTTGCCATGTATGTCAGTTGGAGTACGCTTGCTCTGGGGCTTTGGGGACAGGCCACGATGGGTACGGTAGACAGTTATGATAGTCGCCTTGATGACCGGAGCGCAG
>JAVESC010000088.1:0-10277 GCA_034006805.1 Advenella sp. | reverse complement strand
CTGTGCCTATTAATAAGAACCTATTAATAACTAAGCAGCCAATACAAAAACCCGCATCTTGCTGACAAGGTACAGACAGACGTCGCTTAAAACGCGTCGCTGTTACTTTATTTATTAATTTTTAATTTTAATTAATTTTACTGCATTTTACCAAAGCTTACAAATAAAGTTACAAAATCCCCGTTATGGTCAAATTAACCACTTGACCACCGTGCTTTTGCCCAGCAAACCCCCGTATCTTAACAAGGCAGAGATGGAATACTGACGGCCGCCAAACGTAACCGCAATCTTGATATCCGCTGAAGGGCGGGGTTTACCGCGCACTTGATCAACATTTTTCCGGTTAACTGTTAAACTTCCAGCATTCAACATTACGTTTCCTGCCCGCCATGAATCAAGCACTTACTTCCCTGACAGAACAACTCAAGCTGAACGCGCTTGATGATGACACTTTCCTTGGCCAAAGCATTGACCTTTTCGGTTCGGGACGCATATTTGGCGGCCAGGTACTGGGGCAATCCATCATGGCTGCTTCCAGAACCATTGCCAATCCCGACCGGGAGGCGCATTCCATGCATGCCTATTTCCTGCTGCCCGGCGATACCAATGAGCCTGTCCGCTACGAAGTGGAGCGCATACGCGATGGTGGCAGTTTTTCGGCACGCCGGGTGGTTGCCATCCAGCATGAGCGCCCCATTTTCTTCATGTCCGCCAGCTTTCAGGCCCGCGAAGCGGGGTTTGAGCACCAGGCCACTATGCCAAGCGTTCCCTCGCCCTCTGGCCTGCAAAGCGAAATGGAACTGTTCAGGGCCATTGCCAGTGAACTGCCACCAACACTGGCCAAACGCACCCGGCAAATACCGCCTATCGACATTCGTCCGGTTAACCCCGTCAACCCGCTCAATCCGGGTGCGCATTTACCCTGTTCAAACTTCTGGTTCAAGGCCAACGGCACCCTGCCCGATGACCCGCTATTGCATAAATCCATGCTGGCCTACACCTCGGACTTTCATTTGCTGTTTACGGCTTTGCTGCCACACGGGCAATCTCCCTTTAGCCCAGCCATGCAAATGGCCAGTATCGACCATGCCATGTGGTTTCATCGCCCGGTAAACATGAACGACTGGTTGCTATATGCCATCGAGTCGCCCAGCGCCAGCAATGCCAGGGGCTTTTGCCGCGCCAATATTTTTAACCGTCAAGGCCTGCTGGTGGCATCAAGTGCCCAGGAAGGGCTGATCAGGAAAAAACCGGCCACACTTTAAGCCATCTTTCATTACCCCAAAAAGGCTGCCGCCAAAAAAGCCCCCTTTCCTGAAGGCAGCCTGGTTGGCCATAACGGGCCTTGCAACAGCAAATAAATAGTTAAAACATTCCCTCACCCACGAAACCCGCCATGAAACCTGTAAAATAAATTTTTTTAATTACAGGAGTTTAAAGCGGTACGCCGCCCACCCGTCATGGATATCCTTATCATATTAGGACTCATTCTAATCAATGGTCTTTTCGCAATGTCTGAAATTGCCATTGTTTCTTCTAAACGCATTCGCCTGCAAAACAAGGCCAATGCCGGCAGCAAAAGCGCAATAGCCGCCCTAAAGCTGTCTGACAGCCCCAGCCGTTTCCTATCTACAGTACAAATTGGCATCACCCTTATCGGGATTTTCAATGGTGCCTTTGGCGAGGCCTCTATCGTTACCAGACTGGCCCCTGTGTTCCTTGAAATACCCATGTTCAGCAACTATGCCTACGAACTGGCCCTGGCCGTTGTGGTTATTGGCATTACCTATGCCTCATTAATTCTGGGCGAACTGGTGCCCAAGCGCATTGCCATGCAATACCCTGAAGCGGTTGCCATGTTTATTTCGGTACCCATGACCTGGTTGTCGCGCATCGTGTCACCCTTTGTGGCCGTTTTGTCATTTTCCACCGACTTCATCATGAAAATCCTGCGTCTGGACCAAAGCAAAAACAGTTCATTAACCGAAGAAGACATTAGCGGCATGCTTAAAGAAGGCGCTACCGCCGGCCTGTTTGAAAAAACCGAACATGACATTGTGGCCCGCGCCCTGCAACTGGACGACAAACACATTAACACCATCATGACGCCACGCTCGGACATTCACTACATTGACCTGAATGCACCGCTGGAAGAAACCCTGCTGCGCATTGCCGACAGCCCCTATTCGCGCTTTCCCGTTAGCAATGGGGGGCTGGACAACATTATTGGTATTGTAGATGCCGGCAGCCTGTTTGAACAGCAAATCAAGCTGCATAAAATCAATATTAGGGCCATTACCAAAGCTGCCCTGTATGTACCCGAAACCATTAGCGCCATGGACTTGCTGGAAGCCCTGCAAAAAAACCGTTCTGAAATTGCGGTGGTTATTAACGAGTACGGCGAAGTGGAAGGCGTGGTTACCCTGCGCGACATCCTGAAAGTACTGGTTGGCCACGACATTCCCATTAATGAAAACCAGGTCTCGGATGCGGTGCAACGCAAAGATGGCTCATGGTTGCTGGATGGTGGCGTTTCACTGGACCGTTTCCGTGAAATTTTTGCTTCGGATGTAAAATTTCCCGAAGAAGACAGCGAAGACTACCACACCATTGCCGGCTTCATCATGCACCAGTTAGGGCATATCCCTACTGAAGCCGAAAGCGTGGAATGGGAAAACTACAAGTTTGAGGTGATGGACATGGACAAGCACCGGATTGACCGGGTGCTGGTGTCTGAAATTGTGATGGAAAGCAATGAAAGCGATAATGCCGCTTTAGATGGGGAGTAACTCCCCCGGAGGGGTGGTATTGAAAACGCATATCAAACGCCTTGCAGGGCGGTTAACAGCTTTTTGTGCCGGTCCCAATTTTCATGCCAGCGTATTGCCCCCCATAACACCGAAATGGCAATTGCGTAAAACATGACCCCGTTGTTATGCAATAAAAACGCTTGGGTCAGGCCAAAAACCACATACGCAGACACCAATAAAACACCCATTAACGCATAACTGCGCACCTGCACGTTACTACTGTTACGACGCCTGAAAAACAGACAAAATGGCACCAAATACAACACCAAAAGCCCAGTCAGGCCCACAACACCGTTTTTAACCGTTTTATCCAGAATTTCATTATGCACATGACCAAAATTCCGGATAAGCGGGCTTACCCGGTTTTGTTCAACCAATGCATCCATGTGCTGGCTGAACCCTTTATACCCGGTACCGGCCACCGTATTTTCTGCCATTAACATGGCAGCGGCGCGCCACATTTCAAGGCGTTGCCCATTAGAGGTGCCAATTAACGCGTCCCGCTGGGCAGAAGAAGCCATGCCCGCACTCGCGTTATAAGCCTTCATTTCATGCACAACCTGATTAACGCGGCCTTGCAAACCGGTTTGGGGAACCGCATACGCAATAAGCGCCACCGCCAACAGCCCGCCCCCCATTATCACCAGCCACTTTTTATGAATAAAACTTTTATACCAATACAGGCAAAGCACCACACCCAGCGGAAAGAATAACCAGCCACCCCGTGAGCCCGATAAAACCGACACCCCGATACCCGCTACAAACCCCAGCAACATTAATACCCTAAGCCACCAACTGGCAAATTGCCCAAGCGTACCCATAAAAAAAACCAAAGAAAAAAAGGCCAGTACCACACCTATATTGCCAAACTGAATCTCATTGGTAAAACCCGCTGCACGGTCAGCCCCCTGAAACAGGACTTGCACCATGGCAAGCGTACACATTGACACCGCACCCAGCACAACGCCCCCAAGCAAATACCGGCGTTTTTGCAATACATGTGGCAATGCAAAAACCAAGGGAATGGCCAGCAAAAAACGGGAAGGTTTATCAATATAGCGCATGGAATCTGAATGCCAGACAAGCAATAACAGCACGGACAGGAAATAAAACAGGAAAGCGCCCGCCAACCATTTATCCTCTGAGATAAAAGACAGGTCTTTTTCCCGTAGTAGTATGGCCACCGAGATAAGAAAAAATAGAACAGCGCCCACCGAATACGCATTGGGCACCGAAAACCCCAACCCGAAAAAAATTAACGCCGCCAAGCCAAGCACCCGGTTTGCGGGGCTATCAGATAAGGAGTGGGATTTCACAAAAACTCGCTATATTTTTACAGTTTTACGATTGTAACTGCACATTACCAGCACAGCAATGAAAAGTGGCAACCACCAACACCTTGAACCCAAGCTAAAAGGCCTGAACCCAGTACCATATCGGGTTCAGGCCTTACCCGTTTAATCTTTACTTCTTCGCAATAGCCGCCTTTGCAGCTGGTCGTTGTTTTCTATTTTTTGTTTGTTTCCCATTCTTGCCTACTTCACTCTTTTGCATTGAAGGGCAAATATCCATAAAATTGAAACTTGGAAGAGATATTGGGCCAGGCTTCATCCTGGAAGTAATTTCCAATAATTTTTCCCTAACGGTTGAATAAAGTATGGACGTTCCGTTTACCACCACCAAATCCAAAATTTCGGCCTCTCCTTTTGAAATAAAGGACGGAACATTGAGCGTACCAAACTTGCCTGATACAACCATTTTTATTTTATAAGCCAGCTTGACGCCCTCTGTGTTGGGAATTTCAAACTGAAACCGAAGGTTAACCATCGAGCGATTATCTTCCTGAAGAACTTCATGAGCATGTTTGGCGTAAAACTTAACACCATGCCATTGAAAAAAATCCGTCGGTACAATTCCTTGTTCATCCGGTTCATCGACTTGATCTACTGACACTGACATTTCTTCAAAGAATATTTCTATAGGTTGGATAGGGCTTGTAAGCACTTTATGCAGATTCCACTAAACTCAACTCTATATCAGAGTTGCAAAATTCAAACTCTCCAATAATGGCATCGTTCTGTGCATCATTGGAAAATGCATTACCTGAGGTCCAAAGCTTGGCATATTTTTCGCCATCTGATTTTTCTACTGAGTATTGCTGTCCCTTGCGGGCATCAACCGGTTTCACCAGGTCAAGACTAAGTACTCGGCCAAGTTTTCTTGCATAACGAATCATCGTGTTCAAGGAAACATTATGATTACCCGCCAGCAATTTACTGACATAGGGTGGAGAAACCCCAAGAATCTCAGCCAATTGGGCTTGATTAAGCCCTTCTTCAATCATTACATTAGCGATTTTGAACGAAAAATCAATTTGGGCACCAGACTCCCAATACTGCTCCGACTCTTCAGCTTTGCGAAGCAGCTCTGTAAATGTTGCCATATTAACTCTCCTGTTTTCTATAAATCAGATTATTCTCGCGCACTGCTTTAAGATAATATTTTTTATACTCTACTAATTTATTTGCTACTGTTGCAGGAGTTTTTTGAGCCCTTTTTACAATCACCATTGAACAAATAACCACACGCCTGCCATTACCATAAAACCAATAGAGTCGAATATTCCCTTTTCGCAACTCAAAGATTCCCTCTCCGGCAACCGCTTCATGACAAATATTGGGGTTTTTCTCATAAAGCTTGGGTCCTAATAGATGAAAACAGGTTTCATCTATTGTTTTCAGCAATTGCAGTGCATGCTTTGAGTCATTTGCTTGCAATAAGTCCGCTATTTCATCTATGCAATTGGTTTCACGCTAAATAGCATAAAACTCCCAATGCGGAGATTCTTTCCGTTGGGCATCCCACATAGGTATAAGTTCCATTATATTAACCTATTGGTTAACTTTTGCCTGTTCTTCCCGTATAAATGTTGTATATTTTTCCTAAACTCGTCTTGACCATACGGTAACCATCTAAAAACAGACATTCAAAAAGATTCATTTAACAATGTTAAACAATTAATCACTCCAATCCCTAACTACGAGGACAATGCATACCATTGTTAAAAACCACAACACTCCACCTTCGTCTCACGAAACCTCACCCGCCAGACTCCCAATTCACTAATCAAACCACTCACTGCTACGCAAGCTACTTCCCGCCCTGTCTTTAGCTGACAAAACTGGTGCAGCCTTCAACGGCCATGGAATGGCCAGATCAGGATCATTCCACGCAATGCAACGTTCATATTCAGGCGCATAATAATCACTGGTTTTATATTCCACCTCGGCCTCCTCGGACAGCACCAAAAACCCGTGCGCAAAGCCTTCGGGTACCCAAACCTGGCGTTTATTTTCAGCGCTTAACGCTTCGGCCACCCATTGCCCAAACGTGGGCGAAGCGCGACGTAAATCCACCACCACATCAAAAATCCTTCCGACAATGACCCGCACCAGCTTGGCCTGCGGCTGTTGAATTTGATAATGCAGGCCGCGCAACACATTGGCATGGGAACGGGAATGGTTGTCTTGCACAAAACTTACCCGCCTACCCACCGCCTGCTCAAACTTCCCGGCATTAAAGCTTTCCATAAAGAACCCGCGCTCATCAGCAAATACATCGGGTTCAATCAGCAAGACATCGGCAAGGCGGGTTTTAGTAACTTTCATGGTTCAACTATTTTCAACCAACCGCAACAGGTACTGGCCATATTCATTCTTGGCCAAGGGACGGGCCAGTGCATCAAGCTGGGCAGCACTAATAAACCCTTTGCGGTAGGCAATTTCTTCAGGGCAAGACACCTTCAGACCCTGCCGCTTTTCTATGGTTTGAATAAAATTACCCGCATCAAGCAGGCTTTCATGCGTACCCATATCCAGCCAGGCATAGCCCCGGCCCATTAGCTCAACCGAAAGCTGCCCCTTATTCAAATAAGCGCAATTACAGTCGGTAATTTCCAGTTCACCACGTGCCGAAGGCGTTAAGGCAGCGGCAATATCCAGAATCTGATTGTCATAAAAATACAGGCCAGTCACGGCATAATTGGATTTGGGCTGCGCGGGTTTTTCTTCCAAGGAAACGACTTTGCCAAGCTTGTTAAACCCAACCACCCCATAACGCTGGGGATCTTGCACATGATAGGCAAATACCGTGGCGCCCTCTTCTTGGGCACAGGCTTGCACTAGCTGGCGGGGCAAGTCATGCCCGTAGAAAACATTATCGCCCAATACCAAGGCAACAGAATCATGCCCCACAAACTGGCGGCCAATAATAAAAGCCTGGGCCAGACCATTGGGACTGGGTTGTTCTGCATAGCTAATGTTAAGCCCCCATTGGCTGCCATCACCCAACAAATGCTGGAACCGTGGCAAATCCCAAGGCGTGGAAATAAGCAGAATATCGCGGATACCGGCCAGCATTAAGGTACTTAGGGGGTAATAAATCATGGGTTTGTCGTAAACCGGCAGCAGCTGCTTGGACACCGCCAGCGTAACCGGATACAAGCGTGTACCCGAGCCACCCGCCAGAATAATGCCTTTACGCTGCGTCATGCCTTACCCCCATTGCCAAGCTGATGGCCATAATGCAAAGCCATCCAGTCGCGGTAAGAACCGTTTTGCACGCCCTGCACCCAGTCACTGTTATTGAGATACCACTGGATGGTTTTTTGCAAACCCGTGGCAAAGGTTTCTTGCGAGTGCCAGCCCAGTTCCTGCGCTATTTTTTCACCATTAATGGCATAACGCCGGTCATGCCCGGGGCGGTCTGCCACAAAAGCAATTTGCCGGTGGTATGACTGCCCACTTGCACAAGGGTGGATTTCATCAAGCACATCACATATGGCTTGCACAACATCCAGATTAGTGCGTTCATTGCCACCACCAATATTGTAAGTGTCCCCCGGTATGCCTTTGGCCAATACCGTCGAAATGGCCGCACAATGATCGCCTACATACAGCCAGTCACGTATTTGCAAGCCGTCACCATAAATAGGTAAAGACTTGCCAGCCAGGGCATTCAGAATAACCAGCGGGATGAGCTTTTCCGGAAACTGACGCGGGCCATAATTATTACCGCAATTGGTGGTTAACACAGGCAAGCCATAAGTATGGTGCCACGCCCGCACCAAGTGATCAGAGGCCGCCTTACTGGCAGAATACGGGCTGTTAGGCTGGTAGCAGGACGACTCTGTAAATGCCGGCTCTGCTAACGATAAAGAACCGTAGACTTCGTCGGTAGACACATGCAGAAAACGAAAATTTTCCTTTTCAGAAGCAACCAAAGTATGCCAATAAGCGCGAACGCATTCCAGCAAACTGAAGGTGCCCACGATATTGGTTTGTATGAAACTGGCTGGCCCATGAATGGAACGGTCTACATGCGATTCGGCCGCAAAATTAATAATTGCCCTGGGCCGATGTTGGTTTAGCAACTGGGAGATGGTATTTTGGTTGGAAATATCGGCCAGGACAAAATGATAGCCGGGATGATGTTCAATAGAAGACAGGCTTTGCAAATTGCCAGCATAAGTGAGCTTGTCTATATTTACAACGGGTTCACCAGATTGGCCAAGCCAATCCAGGATGAAATTACTGCCAATGAACCCGGCGCCACCGGTTACGAAAATTGTCATGGCCTTGAAGCAATAATGAAAAGAGAAGTTTACCGTTTTTACACAGCAAAAATTAAAAATTACAACAAAGACCAATAACCTGGATTGTACCCATGTTGCCCAAGCCCTGGCTCGCCCTAGTGGACGACCACCAAACCCAATTATACAGCCCTGTTTGCACACTGAGGAGTTGAGCAGGATTAAGTCTTGGCTACGAAAATGGTAAAAAATCTGCAGACTGAAAACAACGATTTTTACGACATGAGGGCAATCAATAATAAACAATCATAAATGTAACAATTATGTCAGGCATTACTATCACGTAGTGACATACAATAGCTGAATATAAAAATACAGACATCATTATATAAATCTGCATGAAAAATTTTTCACAAAGACGTTTTCATAAATTACACGAACAAATTCTACTGTCCCGTACGTTTTCATTAATGCTGGGATGGTGTATTGCCGTTGCGCTACCTTTTTTGATTCATATTGGATTTAGTGATATAAGCTATATAAATGACGGTCAAGCCAATGCGCTTTGGCTTTCCAGCATTGCATTTATTTTAAGCCATACCTGGTGCAATTCATTGACGGCATCTTACCCAGGTGGAAGGTCGGCTTTCCTGATTGCTCCACAAATATTTTTTGTGTATTTATGCGTAATTCTAGGCACCTTTTTATTTCAAATAAATGCATCTAGGCTAATTATTATAACCAGCGGTATCATTACTTTGATATGGCTGTATATAGAGTATATTTTCACATATAAATACCGCATTCCCAAACTGGCTATTGTTGTACAACCCAACACCCAAGAGCTCTTGGCTCTTAACACTATTGATGCTCGTCCTATATCAATACCCATACTTAATGAGAAGCGTTACGATGCCATAGTGGCTGATTTTGCCACCATTACGCCAGAATGGCAACGTTTTCTAACCCAATGTGCTTTGCAAAGAACACCCATTTACAATGCCAATCAAATTTTTGAATCTGTCACTGGTAGAGTCAGAATACGAAACATGTCAGAAAACAATATAGGCGCTCTTTTACCTTCTGTATTTTATGAAAGGGTAAAAATATGCTTGGATTGGTTCATGGTGATATTTACACTTCCCATTACTGTCCCTATAATTTTACTTACGGCCATATTGGTTAAACTGGAAAGTCCTGGCCCCGTTTTCTACACACAATCAAGAATTGGGCAAGGCAACAAACCTTTCACTATATATAAAATACGCAGTATGCGTTTTGACAGGGCAGCCCCAGAAAAATTTGCCGGTGAAGATGACCCTAGAATTACCCGGGTTGGCAAAATTATTCGTAAACTTCGTATTGATGAGCTACCACAGTTTTTTAATATTATTAAAGGCGATATGAGCTTGATTGGCCCACGTCCTGAACAGCCCAGTTTTGTTGAAGAATTTGATAAACAGATCCCATTCTACAGTTATCGGCATGTAGTCAAACCAGGCATTACGGGTTGGGCTCAGGTGCGACAAGGATATACGGCTAACTCTGACGAAACCAAAATAAAAATTGAACATGATTTTTATTATATAAAAAATTGCTCAATTTCATTTGATTTTTATATTATTTTATTAACTATTCGTACTATGTTAACTGGTTTTGGTGCTAGATAAGCAATAAATATTGATAACCATTAAAAATTAAATACCAAAAAACCAGCATTTTTTTCAACTATTGAAGCTCATATATACCAAAAAAACAGAGTTCATAAAACCATTAGTATTACAAAATCATTTGAATACTAAGTTAATTCGTAAGCTTACCGTCAAGCGCACAGTTCATAACTAGAGACTTCTGCTGCTAACTGTCGTTTAAATTCA
>JAVESC010000087.1:0-10710 GCA_034006805.1 Advenella sp. | reverse complement strand
GGTGGTTTTTCTTAGTGACTGGTTAAAGGTCATTCCAATGGCGGCATTGGTAGCTGTCATGATCATGGTATCAATAGGCACGTTTAACTGGGATTCACTTAAAAATATTCGCACCTACCCGCTCTCGAGCAATATTGTTATGATTGCAACGGTGGCTGTTGTGGTTGCCACCCATAATCTGGCTTATGGTGTGCTGATTGGCGTATTGCTGTCGGCTTTGTTTTTTGCCAATAAAATTGAACGCTACATGTCTGTCCAATCAACCCTGGATGACACGGGAAACACGCGTACTTACGTGATTAAGGGGCAAGTTTTCTTCAGTTCTGCCGAAAAATTCACAGCGGCATTTGATTTCAGGGAAGCGCTTTCAAACGTCGTGATTGATATCAGCCAGGCTCATTTCTGGGATGTTTCCGCGGTGGCAGCCGTTGATAAAGTGGTCATCAAGTTCAAGCGTGAAGGTACGCAAGTAAACGTGATTGGCATGAATGAAGCAAGCCAGACCATGATTGAAAAATTCGGCGTTCACCTTAAACCGGATGCCCTGGATCAATTGGGCAAGCACTAAAAGGAGTTTATAACCGTGTCAAAAATTATTGCGTGTATTGATGGCTCACCCGGTACCCATACCGTTTGTGATTACGCCGCCTGGTTCAGCCATAAACTGAATGCACCCCTTGAGCTTTTGCATGTTATTGATGCCCCCAAGGCCCAGGCTCCGCAAGATTTAAGTGGCGCCATTGGTTTTGGCAGCCGGGAAACGCTATTGCAGGAACTGGTTGAACTGGAAGAGCGCAAAGGAAAAATTGAAATCAAGCATGGCAAGGTCTTGCTTGAAGAAGCCGGCAAATACCTGCTACATAAATTTAATCTTAAAACTCATGGTTTCCAGCGCCATGGTAGCCTGTTGGAAACAGTGGTTGCACTGGAAGAAGATATCCGTGTGCTGGTGATGGGAAAACATGGCACGCAAACCGAATTGCGCTCCGACAAAATCGGAACACAAATTGAAAATGTTGTCCGTGCGATTTATAAACCGGTATTGATCGCCACTTCTCCATTCCAGACGCCCCAATCTTTTCTGGTGGCTTTTGATGGCAGCCCGACGGCAAGAAAATGTATTGAACAAATTGCATCAAGCCCGCTTCTTAAGGGGCTGGCCGCCTTTTTGGTTTATGTGGGCCAGCCCAGCCAGGAAATGCAAAACCAGCTGTCCTGGGCCAAAGAACAACTGGCATCACAAGGCTTTACCGTCACCACAAACACACTGGAAGGCGAAGTGGATAAATCAATCATGAGTTATGCCGCATTGCATCAGATAGACCTGCTTGTGGTGGGTGCCTATGGCCACTCAAAAATACGCCAGTTTTTTATTGGCAGCACCACCACCAGGCTTATTACCCGCTCAACAAAACCAATCCTGTTACTGCGTTAAACCGGGTTGTTTTGCCAGACACGCCAACAAGCGCCATTGCCGTTTGTTGGCGTGCCATCATTGTTACGTTATGCCGGTTCGTGCCATAAACATCGTGCTTTGCATACCATTGGAGAAAGGGGTTTCAGGTAGTACACTAATGCTTTCCATCACTCACTACGGAATCATGAAACCATGAAACACCTGCTTCAAGTTGACTTTCCCTACACCGGTCCCTGGGGCCAGGAAATGAGCAAAATAATGAATGACCTGGCCCAGTCCATTGCGCAAGAACCCGGTCTGATCTGGAAAATATGGACAGAAAATGAAAGTGCCAATGAGGCCGGCGGCATTTACCTGTTTCAGGACAAACCCAGTGCCCAAGCCTATCTGGACATGCACACCGCTCGTTTAAAAGGATTTGGCATTCCCCATGTGAACGGAAAAATATTCGCTGTGAATGATGATTTGTCCAGAATTGACAATGCACCGCTTTAACTGCAGTCTGTAAGACAAGACCCTTACACTATTAATGATTTTATACAAAAGCGGCTGGATTTGATCTCCCCAGCCGCTTTTCTGTCATTCAAAATTCGTATGCGTGGCAACCTGTGATTTACGCCAGTAACTACTGGCACGAATGCGCTTTTTATCAATTTTGAACTGATCAATCATGTATTCGCGCAAGGCCTTAATATCGCTGTACTCGCCTGCCGCCCATACATAGCCTTCTCCGGCAGGCAAAACAATATCGCCCAAACAGGCAGCCAGCAGTTCAGCTTCATTTTTATTGGCAAAATCACTGTCTTGCTGTACCCAGCGAACCTCAAAATCGCATTGGCCCTGCAACGGTATTTTACTGTCCTCACTGGCAATCTTGATAATAACCATCGCCTTGCACGACGCCGGCAATTCTTCAAGCCTGCGCGCAATCGCCGGAATGGCGGTTTCATCACCCATCAGCAAGTGCCAGTCAAAACCGGCAGGAATCACAAATGAACCGCGCGGCCCGGCCACGCCCAGGTAATGCCCCTCCTCTGCCTGGCTTGCCCAGCGGGTGGCCGGCCCTTCATGGTTTAACACGAAGTCAATATCCAGTTCGTTGGTGTCGGAATTATAGCGGCGTGGTGTATAGTCGCGGGTAAGCGGCTTGGGGCGATTTGGCGCAAATTCCATCCCTTTTTCCCCCAACACCGGCATATGGGGCTTTTCACCGGGGGAGTCGGGCAAAAATAATTTAATATGATCCTCAAAAGAGGCGGAAAGAAAACCGTTCAAGTCATCACCACTTAAGGTAATGCGACGTATTGACGGGCTTAACGAAGTAATTCGTTTAACTTGCAGCAAACGCATTTTAATGGGGTGTTGCCGCTTCTGTGTATCAAGGGTAATTTCTGTCATTTACAATCTCATTCAGTAGCCCGTATAGGGTTATTTACTATTGTCAACTGATAATATATCATAAATGAGAATCATTATTAATTAATCCCTTAAAAAAACAAGGTGTTAAAAAGTACCTTCACACTTGCCTGCCAAATACCAAAGGCTATTCTTCTTCCTGAAAAACGCATCGTTTATACTTAAATAATACTGTCAACCAGACAGTTCTTTCATTTAATGGAGATTTGCAATGAGTTATAACCGTTTCACCAATAAAGCAGTCATTGTTACCGGTGCAGCCAGTGGCCTGGGCGAATCTGCCGCCATGGCTTTTGCGGCTGAAGGTGCAAAAGTGATTGTTTCCGATATTTCCATCGAACAAGGGCAGTCCGTGGTTAACAAAATCACCGCCCAGGGTGGGCAGGCTTTTTTTGTCAAGGCCGATGTTTCCAATGAAGAAGAAGTCAAGAACCTGTTTGAGCAAGCGGTGGAACAATACGGCAAGGTGGATGTCATTTTTGCCAATGCCGGCATCAATATCGAAGCCAATGTCGATGAACTGGACAGCAAAGACTGGCAGAAAATTATCGACATCAACCTGAATGGTGTTTTTTACTGCGATAAATATGCCGTCCAGCAATTTAAAAAACAGGGCACGGGCGGTGCCATTGTCAACAATGGTTCTATCCACAGCATGGTGGCCCGCGACAAACTAACCGCTTACTCTGCCGCCAAAGGCGGGGTTAAAATGCTCACCCAAATGGTGGGCACCTCACACGCCAAGGAAGGTATCCGCTGCAACATGGTTTGCCCCGGGTATATCAACACCCCCTTAACCGAAACCATTACACCGGAAATCCGTGCCGGTATTGCCGCCCTGCACCCAATTGGCCGCATGGGCGAACCCAAAGAAGTGTCTGCCGCCGTCCTGTTCCTGGCCAGTGACGATGCCTCTTTCATTACCGGTACCAGCCTGCTGGTTGATGGCGGCTACACCGCTGTTTAACGGCCTGTTTTATAAGCATTGCTTGCCCGGTAACGGGCAAGCGGGTAACGCTTTCCAACAACAAGGTGCCCTTACTGGGCTGCAGCCGTTTCGGGCACATAAATCATGCGCCCGTCATCCAGCCGGTAGGTAATGCCGGCCTTGATACCCTGCCCCTGCCCGATTTCACCATTAGACTCATAACGGGTCAGCTCTTCACCCTCTTTAATGGTCATGGTCATATTGGCCTTGCCGGGGTTTTCAATCACAATCACATCCTGGGCGGCGTACGGATTAAGCGGGTTAAGGGCAACCACCACCATTAAAATCCCTATCACCACCAGAAACAGGTCAATCATGTTAACCACCGAAAGGATGGGATCATCTGCATCATCAGATTCCAGAAATCGCATGTTCAGGCCTCCTGTGCCACAAGCAAGCCCTGGCGTTCCAGCTCACGCAGTTCCTGCAACAGCCAGCGTCGCCGTACCGTCAAGATGAAAAACGTAACGCTGGCCGCAATCAAGGCCAGAATAACCGCTGAAAAAGCCGTGACCAGGTTCTCGCCCACACCAGCCGCATTGCCCCCGCCAAGCGCCAGCAAGGCCGGGCCCATGGGTATCATGGTGGCAATCAAACCCAGCATGGGTGCCGTGCGCGATACAATACGCAACAGCTCCAGGCGGTGCATAATCCATAGTTCCAAGTCATCGGCAGTGCCGCCATGCCTGGCATGCTGCTGGTGCAGCACCGATTGCGCGCGTTGCTGGCGCCGTTGCCACCACTCAACGGCAAAACCGCCCAGCGAGGCAAAGGAATACAACAGGCAAAGCAAAATCATTACAAGTACGGGTGCAAGGAAAAGCCCGGCAAGTTCATACAGGCCCGATTCAAGAAAGTTCATTTAATACTCCAAAAAAATTATGCGTGTGCAGACCTTTTATGGGCTCCACGCCATTGGCGCAGGCCGCCATACAAGGTGGCCGCCCCTAACAAGGCAAGTGAAAAAACCAGCATCCAGGGAAACAAAGGCGGTGCCGTTTCCACTGGCTGCATAAGCTGGCCACTGACCGCTGACTGCGCCTGTGCCTGGGCATCGGCAGCAGAAGCGGCATCAGGCGTTGCGGCATCCGCCTCAGCAGCCGCTTGCGCCAGGCCAAACCCCTGGGCCATGTCCGCCACGAAGGTCCGTGTCAGCGGCTCACCAGCCGTGGCATTAAACTGTTGCTCCAGTTCGTTCCAGCGCTCGGCCAGCGCCTGCCGGGTGGCTTCGGGCGCATCCCAATAACCCTTGCGAATGGCTTCGGCCATGCGCTCCAGCACCTGTGCCTGGGCGGTGGGATTGTGCTGCTCAAACCATTCGTTTGTGCCCAGTTCGCGCGTATCTTCAATATAGGTATCGAAGATTGCCTGCCACTGGTCGGGTCGCACCGTGGCAGGGTCTACGGCCTGCCAGCCAAACAGGTTATTAACCGTATCCACCACCTCCAGCGTGCCGGCATAGCCTTCATTTTGCATGCTTTCTATCCAGTGCGGATTCAAGTATCTGACCCGCATTTCATTGGCAAGAAAAGCTTGCATGGAAGTGGTTTTGGGTTCTTTTTTGCGCAAATCAGAAATATACAGCGGCGGGCTTTTGCCATCCAGATGGCGAATCGCCACCGACAGCCCGCCCAGGAACTCGAAGGGATGGTCGGTGGAAAGCACGCCATGTATATTTGACGTGCGCGACATGACCGCCGCATCGGTGCCCCGCAACTGGGCCGCCAGCAGGTTGGTTGAAGAGGGCTTGATGGCCCAACCCTCGCTGCCATAAGCATATTGCATGCGGTTCAGGAACTGCCCGGCCAGTTCATCATCCCCTTCCCATTGGGTGGATTGCTGCATCATGCCAGGCAGGCCCGTGCCGTAATTGCCAGGTGCACTGCTGAATATCCGGTAACGGGCAGCCTGGACGGCCTCGTCTGCCGGCATGCCTGCTGCCAGCAGCTCGTCCGTAATCCGCTGTGTATTGGCCGCAATCGGGTTATCGGGCTCATCCAGTTCCGCAAGCTGGTTCATGGCCTCGGCAAGCAAGCGCATAAAGCCGTCAAACTGGTCCCGGTAAACCCCCGTTGCCTGGATAACAACGTCTATGCGCGGCCGGCCCAGGGTAGCGGCAGGAATAATGTCCAGGCGGGAAATCCGGCCATTGCGCGCCCACACCGGTTTTAAGCCCAATGCATGCAAAATCTGCCCTTCGGTAATGCCTTGATGGCGTACCGCTTCGCCTGCCCACAGGCTGAATGCCAGACGCTTGGGCCAGGCCCCCTGGTTCTCGTTGCGATACGTGTCTGCCAATTGCATCAGTGCCACACCCCCGCTTTCATAAGCGGACGGCGTGGGCAATTTATCGGGTTCCAGCGCATACAGGTTACGGCCGCTGGCCAAACCCGGACGGCGTATGGGGTCACCACCCGGCCCGGGTAGCACAAAGCCACCCGACAACCCGCTTAATAATGCTTCCATTTCACCGCTATCAGCCAGGCCCGCGTCCAGTTCCAGGGCGCGTAATAAATGTTCCTGAAGCCCGGGTGCGGCCGTTGCCATGTCTTCCCCCTCACGCAGGTAACGGTTCAGGGTTTGGTACGGCACACTGGCCTGCAGCTGCGTGAAATCTTCCACAAACAGTTCGTCCGACAAGCCCAGTGCATCATAAAATGGCTGGCCCAATTGCTGCATGACCACGGCCAGCCGGTGTTCCGCTGAGGCAGGTTGGCCAAAACGGTGCAGCCCCAGCGGCATGGCAGTTTGGGCCAGCGCATGCAAATGGTTATGCAAGACCTGCAAAAACCCGGAAAAATCGTCACGGGCCTGGCGTTCTTCCCAGTCCAAATCCTGAATCATGCTGGAATCCCGGGCTGCGGCCAGGATTTTTTCCATGACCGTCTGCTGCACAGCCCCTTCGTCCAGCTGCTCATACTCTTCAACCAGATTGTGCATATCACGCAATTCATCGTAAAGCCCTGCGGGCGCGAAAGGTGGTGTTTGGTGACTGATGGACACCGCCCTGCCCCGGCGTCGCGTTTGCAGCGCCTCACCCACGTTATCCTGGATATAGGGATAAAAAACAGGCAAACTCCCCAGCGCCAGAAAGGGATAATCGCGCATGGAAAGCCCCCGGTCTTTGCCTGGCAACCATTCCTGGGTGCCATGCGTGCCCAGGTGGATCAGGGCATCCGCACTGAAAGACGCTTGCAGCCACAGGTAGGCGGCCATATACAAATGATCGGGCGCCATCGACTCATCATGGTAATGGCTGCCCATTTGCGCAGCTCTTGGCATTTGTGGCATGATAACCAGCTTGCCCAACTTCATTCTGGGAATCACAAACGCGGGCACGCCATTTACCGTGCGAACCGCCCAATGGTCTGCCGGATTCCCCCAGACCGCCATACCCTCGCGTGGCCCGGCTGGCAGTTTGTCCAGCCATGCCTGGTATTGTGCAACCGGCAACACTGCCGCCAAGTCACGGGCCAGCAAATCTTCTGGCTGGCTGCTTCGATACAGCATGGAAAGCATGGCCTGGCCCTTTTCGATCATGCCGGCTTCATCCACCGGATCAACATCATAGCCGGCCTGATTCAGCGCCCGGGTAATATTTTCAATACTAAGCGGGACATTCAGGTGTGAGGCGCCAAAATTGCGCTCTCCGGCCGGATAATTCCAGAACATCAGCGCCAGCTGCTTGTCACTGGCAGGCTTGCGGCGTAACTCAATTAACTTGCGCAGTTTATCCAGCAAACCATCCACCTGTTCGGCCATGGGAACTGCCGCCCCGTCCTGCAGGGCAGACAGTACCATGGGATCGCTCATCCCCCAGGTTTCGGGAATGGCCATAAAAATCGGCACCACTCTTTGTGCCACACCGCTGGGCGCTGCCAGCCATTGCGCCTGATCACCCTCACGATAGGTTAAGGTCTGGATGGCAGGAATACCCAGTTGCGCCAGTTCCGCCGCCCGTTCGGCGCTGTTTTGTGTCATGCGCATATTAACCATCGCATCGGCACCGGCCGGCTTGACCACTTTCGTCAACGCCTTGGGGTCGTTACTGTCATACCAGAAGGCAACAGGCAAGATGTTTCTGGCTTCAGATGCGGCAATCAGGGCGTCAATAAGCTGTGTCTGCATATCACTAACCACCCCATTGTGAATCAGGAAAGCAAGCTGGCCAACAGCCTGGGGCATGCGTGCCCGGGCCCAGGCCAAATAAGGCTCAGGCGACTCGAATACTTGCGGGGCGGCCGGATGATAAAAACCAGTCTCGGGCACTTGTTCGGCAGCTGGCAACGACGCAATGGAACGGCCTTGGGCCAGGTCTTTGGCAGCCTGGAAAAACAGCCCGAAATTACCGGCCCCGCCGTTGGTGTAATAAGCTGACAATTGCCGGGCCTGTTCGGCCGTCATGCCGCCAAAGTCTTCAACACGGCCGCCAACCCTGAGCCAGGGGATATCACCCGTTTGCAGGCTTTGACCAATCGCACCGTCCACTTCGGCACGGGCACTGGGACGCGGCGTATCCAGGACAATCAAACTGGCGCCCGGCAACCATTGTCCGGCAGGGGCACCTGCCGTGCCAACGTCCACATGCTCAAGCCGGACGCCGGCACGCTTGGCGATTGGCGCCAGCACCTGAAACTTGGCCGGCAGCACCGACCGGTTGGTGACCACCTTGACAAGCGGAGCAGAAACTTCGGCCGCAGCCTGTGCCGGTACCAGCCCGGCAACCCCCACACACCACCATATCCATAGATTAAGAAGAGTCAGTTTACGCATCATGTCAGAACCTCATTTCCACGCCAACAAACAGGCGACGTCCTTCATCACTGAGCACATAGTCTGCTGACTCATCGGCCAGACGCTTGTCGGTAAGGTTTTCGATGCCTGCGTGCAGGGTCACATGCCGGTTGACATCGTAACTGCCGTACAGGGAAAGGATTGAATAGGCCGGCTGATAGCCTGATGCGCTTGTCGTGCGCTGGGAACCGACATACTGCCACCTGAGGCTGGCATCCCAGTCATCGGCCGGCTGCCAGTTCAGGGTGGCATTGGCGGTATGGCGCGGACGGTCAGTCAGGCGCGTTTTGCTGCTTCGGTCTACGGCATCCAGATAGGTATAGTTGGCATTCAGCTGAAGCTGCCAGGGCAGCTCCACTCCAAAACCCACTTCCAGGCCGCTAATACGGGCCTTGTTTATATTGACGTACTCATAGGTTTTGCTCCGGTCGGCACACCCGGCAACACAGTTGGTATCAATCAGGTCTTCCACCTGGTTCAGGAACAGCATGGCATTAGCTTGCCAGCGGTCACCGGTATAATCAAAACCCGCTTCATACGACACCGAGGTTTCGGGCTTCAGGTCGGGGTTACCGAATATCTCCGAGCCCCGCCCCCATGAGCCGCGATAACCGGGCGACAGCTGTTTAAGCGTAGGCGCCCGAAACCCCTTGCCCGCACCACCCTTGAAAACAAGTTCATCATTGAAGTGATACAGCACATAAGCACGCGGGCTGGTCTGCCAGCCATAATTGGGATGATGGTCGAAACGACTGCCCAGCAACAACTCCCAGTTTTCGCCCAGCATCATTTCATCCTGCAGGAAAAAAGCCTTGTGGGTGGCACTTTCCCGGCCGGATGCATTCACGGTAGGATCTTCCAGGATTTCCTTGCGCAATTCGCCACCCAACGTCACCGTGTGCCCATGCAAAGGTTCAAAGCTGACCATGCCACTGGCAACCTTATCGGTAAACTGGTGCGGGCCGGTGCTACCACCATCTGTCCGGTCATTAACACGCTTAAGGTTGGAACGGTACAGCTTGATTTCGCTTTTCCCCCAGTCCCAGTCTCCGGTGTGTGACAGAGAAAGGCGCTGCCGGCGGATATTGTCGTCTGAACGGTAAGTGGTACTGTGACGCCAGCGGTCTTCTTTACCGACACTCATCGTGGCATCCAGGCGTTGCCTGTCATCGGGCGTCCAGGTTAAACCCACCGTACCCAGCAGGTCTTTCCGGTACCCCATGGAAGTTTCATGAAAGGCCGTGGGCGTCGCACTTTCGGGGGCGTACAAGGCTTGTGTGTGTTGATATTGCCCGGAGACCGTCAGGCCAAGCACGTCCTGTATCAAGGGGCCTGAAATATAGGCACCCATACGGTGCCGGTCACCGCCCCGGCTGGTGCGGGGGAAAACGCCATCGGCAGAAAAGACGTTAACCCATTCATCGGTGGCGCGCCGTGATATAACGTTAACCACACCACCAAGCGCCTCGGAGCCATATAACGAAGACATGGGGCCACGAACAATTTCAATACGCTCAATGGCTTCTGCGGGCATCCATCCGTGCTCAAAATCCGAACCGTAAATAAGCGGCCCCGACTGGTTGATGCGCATGCCATCATACAGAACCAGGGTATGGTCTGTTTTCATGCCACGGATTGAAATACCCTTGCCATTAATGCCAACGCTGCTCAAGTTCACACCGGGCGTTCCTTCTACCGCCTGGGCCACATTATAAATTGGCCGACGGCTCAATTCTTCGCTACTTAGCACCGTGACACTGGCTGGCGCATCTTCCAACAAGCGCTCGCTTGCAGATGCCGTTACCACAATGGGCGCCAGCTGCGTAACACTGGCTGCGCTGGTATTGGCCCAGACGGTACCCAATATGACACCTGCCAACGCAGGAAATGCCTGCACGGGCAGGCGATAGCGTGATAAGAAAACTGGTTTAAAATTTGTCATTTGTTAATTTTTATATCTATTTATGTTTATAAGTAACGCAAACCGGGCGCAACTCAAGGATGATGCCGGATCTTGACGAAATCTGACTGAATGCCTGTTGCGATGTACTTACAGGTTCACCAGCCCCTGCAAAGGCTTACTGTCCAGGCGTAA
>JAVESC010000086.1:0-10781 GCA_034006805.1 Advenella sp. | reverse complement strand
CACACGTGCCAGGCCCAGCAAACCATGCTTGGCAGTTACGTAGGGAGCCTTCAGTTTGGAAGCCAGGTGTGAATGGACTGAACCCATGTAAATAACCACACCACCACGGCCTGCAGGATACATGTGGTTAAGTGCGGCCTTGGTGGTCAGGAAAGCGCCGTCAAGATGAATCGCCAGCATCTGCTTCCATTTGGCGTAATCAAATTTGTCGATGGATTCGATGGTTTGTATGCCTGCATTGGACACCAGAATATCAATCGAACCGAACTCGGCCACAACGGCTTCTACGCCCTGGTTAACCTGCTCTTCGCTGGTCACGTCCATCACAACCCCAATGGCTTTGCCACCGGCATTAATAATTTCTTCAGCTACTTTATTGGCCCCATCAATATTCAGGTCGGCAATGCCGACCGCCGCACCGGCCTTGGCATAGGTCAGGGCAATTTCACGCCCCAAACCACTGGCCGCACCCGTTACCAACGCCACTTTCCCTTTCAATGAGGTTTGTACTTCTGTTGTCATGTTTAACTCCATTCCTGTTTGGTTTTATTATTAAGATAATCTTAATAGTATTAACTATCTTAATAGCATTTAGTGTACCTTTTTTGAATCCTTGATGAATTCGGGGCATTTTTACGGTGAGACGCCCCAGGTATCACACACTGCCTGGCGGATAAGCTGGCTGTTTTTATCGGTTTCGTATTCGGCCGGATAAATATAACTAAGCCGTGCCCGCATTTCATACCCCGGTACCAGGGCAATTTTTTTACCCGCCTTGATGGCCCGATACGCTTCACGCGAGGGTATCAGCGTGACGGCCAGGTTACTGGCCACCAGCTCTATGCATAAATCAATATCATCACAAACCAGCACGGTTTGCGGCGACATTTTTTGCTGGTGCCAGAAGCGGTTGCTAATTTTATCTCCGGCCGAAAAAGCCGGGCGTTCTATCCAGGTGGCGGAATTGAAAAATTCTTTAGGGCTTTCTATGGCTTGGGCCAGCCGCTGCACGGCCACCACCAGCACATAATGAATCTCATCCAGCTCTATGGCGTAAACCGTGCGGTAAGGGTTGTCACCCAGAAAAAAACCGGCATCAAGCTCTTTCTTGCGCACCTTGTTCAGGACTTCTCCGCTAAGGCTGTTTTCAATATGCAGGTATAAAGAGCTGTCCAGTTCAAGAGTACGGTTAACCAGGCGGCTTAACATCTGCCGGTCTACCGATTGGATAATGCCCAGTTTTGCCTGTTCCACATAGGTAGATGAAAGGCTAAGGGCAAAAACATCAAGCTCGCGCATTTGCTGCAAAATAGATTCGGCCTTGGGCAAAAAGGCCTCGCCAGCCGGTGTGAGTTTCATGCCCTGGGTGTTGCGCTCGAACAAATTGACCTCAAGGTTGCGCTCTATGGCCTTGATTTGTGCGGTTACGGCCGGCTGCGACAGGTGCAGGGACTCGGCCGCCTGCGTTAAATGCCCATAATGGGCGACTGCCACAAAACTTTTCAGTTGAGTCAGATCCATTTATCCTCCTGGATACTCCATTTAAATTTAAACTTTTTTAATAATTGTTTTTTGGGGTTTTTTAATTATTTCATGACACTTTTTGATCGTGTTTTTTTACTGCATTTTTATTGTACGCCGGTGATATAAAAACTTTTCCGAAGAAAAGTATTTATCTTTTGATTTAAATCAAAGTTTTTATCATGCCCGTTTGTTACACCTTGCCTAACCTGTCCAAAACAACATTACAAGCTATTGATTTTATTGGTTTTTTAAAGCAATCATAATTTGAACAAATACTATCAATCAAAAAATAAAATTAGAAATAGCGGTCTTTTCTCCTTTACATTACGCCAAGTCCAATAACAACAAAGCAGTCCTTTCTTTACAAAAATCAGTATTACTTTACCGGAGACATAAAGTGGATAAACTGACGCAAAGGGTATTGGATAACCCTGAGTTCCAAAAAATGGCACACCAGAAAAGTGTGCTCGGATGGAGTTTCTCCATCCTCATCTTCAGCATCTATGTGGTTTACATCTTGTATATCGGGCTTAGCCCCGAATCCTTCGGGGTGCCCGTAGGAACCGGCAGCATTACCACCTGGGGCATTTATATTGGCCTGTTCGTGATTTTGTTTGCGATTGCCATTACCGGCATTTATGTACATAAAGCCAATGGCGTATTCGAAGAAACCACCCAACGGGTGATTCGTGTGGTGCAGGAGCAAAACCATGAATAAATATTTACTGGCCCTGCTGGCCGGCCTGTTCAGCACCTCGGCCTGGGCCGACGCCCTGACCGGTGAAGTTGAAAAACAACCCCTGAACATTCCGGCCATTATCATGTTCTTCCTGTTCGTGGCTGCTACCCTGTACATTACCTACTGGGCCGCCCGTAAAAACACCACTACCAGCGATTTTTATACCGCTGGGGGAGGCATTTCGGGCTTTAAAAACGGTCTGGCGATTGCCGGCGATTATATGTCCGCCGCTTCATTCCTGGGTATTTCAGCCATGGTATACACCACCGGCTACGATGGTCTTATTTACTCCACCGGTTTTCTGGTGGGCTGGCCTATTGTGCTGTTCCTGATTGCCGAGCGTTTGCGCAACCTGGGTAAATTCACCTTTGCCGATGTGGCCGCCTACCGCCTCAAACAAACCCCCGTGCGTCTGTTTGCCGCCTCGGGTACCTTGCTGGTGGTAATGATTTACCTGATTGCACAGGTGGTGGGTGCAGGCAAGCTGATCCAGCTGCTGTTTGGCATGAACTATATCTGGGCCGTGCTTATTGTGGGTGTCTTAATGGTGCTGTACGTCCTGTTTGGCGGCATGCTGGCCACCACCTGGGTGCAAATCATCAAAGCCGTCCTGCTGCTGTCGGGTGCCACTTTCATGGCGTTCATGGTCTTGAAAATTGCCGATTTCAGTCCTGAAATCATGTTTAAGAAAGCCACCGAAGTTCATGAAAAAGGGACCTCTATCATGAGCCCGGGCGGGTTGGTGAAAAACCCGATTGATGCCCTTTCCCTGGGTGTCGCCTTAATGTTTGGTACCGCAGGCCTGCCCCATATCCTGATGCGTTTTTTCACGGTGAAAGATGCCAAACAGGCACGTAAATCCGTATTTGTGGCTACCGGTTTTATTGGTTACTTCTACATCCTGACCTTTATTATTGGTTTTGGCGCCATCATGCTGCTTACCAAAGATCCGCAGTTTTTTGAAACCACGATCAAAGACGGCGTTGAAATTACCCAGATTATTGGCGGTAATAATATGGCCGCGGTGCATTTGTCCAATGCCGTGGGTGGCAACATTTTCCTGGGCTTTATCTCGGCTGTTGCCTTTGCCACTATTCTGGCCGTAGTTGCCGGCCTCACATTATCCGGGGCCTCTGCCGTCAGCCATGACCTGTACGCGTCAGTCATTATGAAAGGCAAAGCCCGTCCTCATGATGAAATGCGCATTTCCCGCTTAACCACATTGGTACTGGGTGTGCTGGCCATTATCCTGGGTATTGCTTTCGAAAACCAGAACGTGGCCTTCATGGTGGGCCTGGCCTTTGCGCTGGCCGCTTCCGCCAACTTCCCCATTTTGTTCCTGTCCATGTTCTGGAAAAATCTGACGACACGCGGTGCCGTAGTGGGTGGTTTCAGTGGCCTGATTGCCGCCACTACCCTGATTGTACTGGGGCCAACGGTATGGGTAAGCGTGCTGCATAACGACGCGCCTATCTTCCCGTACGGTAACCCTGCCCTGTTTACCATTCCCCTGACCTTTATCGTGGCCTGGCTGGTTTCTGTTACCGATACCTCTGAACGGGCCAAACTGGACAAGGCTGGATTCCAGGCGCAATATGTGCGCTCAATGACCGGAATTGGCGCATCAGGAGCCGCACAACATTAAAATAAAATAATAGCCGGATAGTTGGCTATCATCTATCCGGCAACGATTAAATTTTAACTATATAAAGGGACAAATCATGTCAGCAATAGAATCAGTATTGAAAGAAAGCCGGGTTTTCCAACCCAATGACGATTTTGTAAATAACGCCAATATCAGCAGCGATGCCTACAACGCGCTGTGCAACAAGGCCAATGAAGATTACGAGGGCTTTTGGGCAGATGCAGCCAGAGAGAACCTGACATGGAAGAAGCCCTTCACCCAGGTGCTTGATGAAAGCAACGCCCCCTTCTATAAATGGTTTGCCGATGGCGAACTGAATGCCTCGTATAACTGCATCGACCGCCACCTTATTGACAAAGCCGACAAAACCGCCATTATTTATGAAAAAGATAATGGTGACAGCGAACATATTACGTACCAGCAATTGCATGACCGCGTCTGCCAGTTTGCCAATGCCCTGAAAAGCCTGGGTGTGACCAAAGGCGATCGCGTGGTTATTTATATGCCCATGACCGCTGAAGCCGTGGTCGCCATGCAGGCTTGCGCCCGTATTGGTGCGATCCATTCCGTGGTTTTTGGCGGATTCTCTTCAGGTGCCGTGCGTGATCGCGTTAAAGATGCCGAAGCCAAAATTATTATTACCGCCAACGAAAGCGTGCGGGGTGGCAAATTTACCCCGCTCAAGTCCACGGTTGACGAAGCACTGTCGCATGGCGACTGCACCAGCATTGAAAAAGTGATTGTCCTGCAACGCACCGACAATGACACCCCATGGGACGATTCTCGCGACCTCTGGTGGCACGATATTACCCAGGGCCAGCCCAGCCAGTGCGAACCCGAGTGGATGAATGCCGAAGATCCTTTATTCATTCTTTATACATCTGGCAGCACCGGCAAACCCAAGGGGGTTCAGCACAGTACCGGCGGTTATCTGCTGGGTGGCGTTTTATCCATGCGCTGGGTGTTTGATTACAAGTCCAATGATGTCTTCTGGTGCACCGCCGACGTAGGCTGGATTACCGGCCATACCTTTATTTGCTATGCCCCGCTGGCCGTTGGCGCTACCCAGATCGTGTTCGAAGGTGTACCCACCTACCCCGATGCGTCCCGCTTCTGGCAGATGATTGAAAAACACAAGGTTACTACCTTCTATACCGCCCCCACCGCCATCCGTTCTCTCATCAAACTGGGGCCCGATTTGCCTGGCAAGTTTGACCTTTCTTCCTTGCGCCTGCTGGGCTCGGTGGGCGAACCCATCAACCCCGAAGCCTGGATGTGGTATTACGAAACCGTTGGCCAAAGCCGCTGTCCTATTGTAGACACCTGGTGGCAAACCGAAACCGGTGCGCACATGATTGCCCCCATTCCTGGTGCTTTCTCTATCAAGCCCGGCTCATGCACCCTGCCATTACCCGGCATTATGGCTGATATTGTTGATGAATCGGGTGCTTCGGTAGAACAGGGTAAAGGCGGTTCTCTGGTAATTAAACGTCCATTCCCGTCGCTGCTGCGTACCATCTGGCGTGATGACGAACGTTTTACCGCCACTTATTTCCCCGATGAGTTTGGTGGCAAGACCTATCTGGCGGGTGACTCCGCCCACCGTGATGCACAGGGTTATATCTGGATTATGGGCCGTATTGATGATGTGCTGAACGTATCCGGACACCGCCTGGGCACGATGGAGATTGAATCGGCCCTGGTAGCCAACCCCCTGGTAGCCGAAGCCGCCGTGGTTGGCAAGCCGCACGATGTCAAGGGTGAAGCCGTAGTGGCTTTTGTGGTGTTAAAAGGTGATCGCCCCGAAGGCGAAGACGCCAAGAAAGTGGCTGCCGAGCTGAAGAGCTGGGTCGCCCATGAAATTGGCAAAATTGCCCAGCCTGATGACATTCGCTTTGGCGAAAACCTGCCCAAAACCCGTTCAGGCAAAATCATGCGGCGCCTGCTAAGAACCCTGGCCAAGGGTGAAACGGTTACCCAGGATATCTCTACCCTGGAGAACCCACAGGTGATGGAGCAGTTAAGCGAAAGCGTTTAAACATTCCCCTCCTGCGGAGGGGTGTCGCGAAGCGACGGGGTGGTCCCACGCAGGAGCGTCGGAACAAGTAAAAAGGGGGCATTGCCCCCCTTTTTACTGAACTGAAGTTTATTTAACCTCGATATTGCGCAAACGGATATGCAGCTCACGCAATTGCTTCTCGTCTACCTCAGAAGGTGCCTGGGTTAGCAGGCATTGTGCACGCTGTGTTTTCGGGAAAGCAATCACGTCACGGATAGAGTCGGCACCGGCCATTAACGTAACCAGGCGGTCAAGACCGAATGCCAGGCCACCGTGCGGCGGCGCACCGTACTGCAGGGCATCAAGCAGGAAGCCGAATTTCTCACGGGCTTCTTCTTCGCTGATATTTAAGGCACGGAATACCTTGCTCTGGACTTCTTCACGGTGAATACGGACCGACCCACCCCCAATTTCCCAACCGTTCAGCACCAGATCATAGGCCTTGGCATACGCTTTGGACGGATCGGTTTCAAGATAGTTTTCGTGACCATCTTTGGGGCTGGTGAAGGGATGGTGTGCCGCAGTGTAACGCCCTTCTTCCTCGTCGTATTCAAACATCGGGAAGTCAACAATCCACAAGGGTTTCCAGGTTTTTTCAAACAGGCCGTGCTCTTTGGCAAAATCGCTGTGACCCAGCTTGACGCGCAAGGCACCAATGGCATCGTTAACCACTTTGGCCTTATCGGCACCAAAGAACAGGATATCGCCATCCTGGGCACCAGTGCGCTTGATGATTTCAGCCAGAGCGGCATCGTGAATGTTTTTCACAATGGGTGACTGCAGGCCATCACGACCCTTGGCCACTTCATTAACCTTGATCCAGGCCAGGCCCTTGGCACCGTAAATGGCTACAAACTGGGTGTAGTCGTCTATTTCTTTGCGTGACAGCGCAGCACCCTGAGGCACGCGCAAGGCAACCACCCGGCCACCTGCCTGGTTGGCAGCGCCCGAGAAAACCTTGAAATCAACGTCTTTCATGACGTCGGTTAATTCAGTAAACTCCAGTTTCACACGCATGTCGGGTTTGTCTGAGCCAAAGCGTTTCATCGCTTCGTCCCAGGACATGATCGGGAAGGGATCATCAAGATCTACACTGTGCACCACCTTGAAGATATGACGCAGCATGCCTTCAAAGATCTCGCGAATCTGCTCTTCGTTCAGGAAAGAGGTTTCGCAGTCGATCTGGGTAAATTCGGGCTGGCGATCGGCGCGCAAGTCTTCGTCACGGAAGCATTTGGTGATTTGGTAATAACGGTCGAAACCCGATACCATTAACATTTGCTTGAACAGCTGCGGAGACTGCGGCAGGGCAAAAAACTGGCCATCATGAACACGCGAAGGCACCAGGTAATCACGGGCGCCTTCGGGCGTGCTTTTGGTTAACATGGGGGTTTCAATATCGATAAAACCCAGGTCATCCAGGTATTTGCGCACTTCGATGGAAACCCGGTAACGCAACATAAGGTTGCGCTGCATTTGCGGACGGCGCAAATCCAGAACTCGATGGGTAAGCCGGGTAGTTTCAGACAGGTTGTCGTCATCCAGCTGGAAGGGAGGCGTAACTGACGCATTCAGAACTTCAACTTCACGGCACAGGATTTCCACCTCGCCGGATTTCAGGTCTAGGTTGACGGTGCCTTCAGGACGGTGACGCACCAGACCCGTAATGCGAATACAGTATTCGTTGCGAAGATTTTCGGCAATTTCAAATGCGGCTTCATTGTCGGGATCAAACACAATTTGGGCAAGCCCTTCACGATCGCGCAGATCGATAAAAATAACGCCACCATGATCGCGACGACGATGCACCCAACCAAATAATGTAACGGTTTGATCCAGGTGATCAAGACAAACCTGACCGGTATAGCAGGTACGCATAATTGAAATGCTCCGAAAAATCTGTAAACAATGGCATTACTGGTGCAATGCCGATGATATTCTAGTTAAAAATCAAGCTGAAGTCGTGCTGCTTCCGGAAGTGGGCGCGGTACTGCCCCCTGGTGCGGAAGAAGCGCCGGAACTGGCTGCTGCCCCGCCCGAAGACGGGTTTGAACCACGGAAATCAGTCACATACCATCCCGTTCCCTTTAATTGAAAACCCGCAGCGGTCACCTGTTTGGTGTAGGTTTCCTGCTTGCACTCGGGGCAAACGGTAAGGGGATCATCAGACATTTTTTGCAGCACATCCTGCTCATGACCGCAAGCGCTGCATTTATATGCATAAATTGGCACAGCTTAACTCACAAAAAAAGTAAACATGGCTAGGCTAAATACACCTTACCCAATGTAAAATCCAATAAAACCGTTTATTTTAACGTGTTTTACAAACCTGTACTTCCAAGAATCTGTACTGGCAATAAAAACATGATGGCCGCCATGAGCGTTGGCAACAATGCCGACACCAGCAACCATTTTGGCGAAATCGAACCATGGGGAAAACAGCCCCGCAAAATAGAAAATCCGGCCGGGTTGGGCGCATTGGCAATTACGGTTAAACCGCCCCCGGTTACCGCCCCCGCCACCAGCATATAACGCCAGATTTCGTTAGTGCCTTCTACCAGGGAACCCAGATAGGTTAGCGCCGCATTATCGGTAACCGCCGTTAACACCATGGCACCCCAGTACAGGACAGTAGGCGACATGCCACCCAGCAGGTCTTGCAGCCACCATTGCTGCAACCCACCCAGAATCACCAGACCGGCCAGGAAGAAACCCACCATTAAGCCTTCACGAATCATGAGACGGTCTTGATGATGCTTATAGGCTTCGCAATAACCAATGAAAAGCATTAACAGGCCCAGAAAAATGGCCGCATGATGGGCAAACAAAACAATACCCACCAGGAATAACAAATGCACCAGAATAACGCTAACCGGCACGCGAGGGCGTACTTTTTCAGTACTTTGGGTTTTGGGAGCATTAATACCACGACCGGTACCCACCAACCGGGACTGGATATCCTTGCGGCAAATCAGGGTAATAATTAACGCATTGGCAATCACGGCCACAGCCGCTTTCCAGCCAAAATGGGTGGCCATGTAAACGCTATCCCAGCCAAATTTTTGCGCCACCATCAGCACCGGCGGCGCGGCATAGGCAGTTAGCACCCCACCAATAGAGATATTGACAAACAGGACCCCCAAGGCCAGGTACTTGAACCGCACATTACCGCTGCGGGTAAAAAAGCCTTCTTTTAGCATAAGAGCGGCCAGGGTCATGGCGGCGGGCTCGGTAATGAAAGAACCAGCCAGGGGCACCAGTGACAAGGTAATGAAAAACGTGGCCACTTCGGTTTGCACCGGTGCCACCCTGGCAATAAAGCGAACCACATCACTAACCAGTTGAAGAATCGGCCGGCTGGCCGCTACCACCATAATGGCAAACACAAACAGGGGCTCGGTAAAGTTGCGGCTTTCCATGTATTCAACCGCGGGGTCCAGGCCCCCAGCCAATGCCATGACCACAATAAGAATGGCAGCCCAAACACCAAATACACCCTCTACTTCAGACAGCAAATGCCACATGCCTGCATGGGGACCGTTCCGGTGCGCCAGTTTGGCAAAATAAGAAACCGAAAAAGTATGAATAATGGCAATTGCAAACAAGACTGTTGCAAGTATCTCTATATAGCTGGGCATATAAAATAAACCTGAAAACAAAATGACCCGTGAAATAAAAGGTGGCAGAAAGCCAGCGGATTGTGTCGGGTCTGTGTTACCAAAAGAAATTATTGTATATGAACAAACGCTGCCCAACCGTCATATCACCGCCGAGCAACACACTTTTGCAATTTATTTTTGGCTATTAATTAGCCGCCTTGACACAAACGGGCGGGTTTTGCCGCAAGCTCCATAAACACGTTAAAATGTGGCCACTCTACTCTGAACCGATACCCTGAAGCCATACGCAAATATCAATGACTGTTAACACCCAACAACCCGATTTAAGCGATATCCACCATAACGACTGGGTCGAACGTTACCTGCCCGCCTCTTGGGGGCCCTATGCCCGCCTCTGCCGGCTTGACCGGCCCATTGGCACCTGGCTGACCCTGTTGCCCTGTATTGCCGCCCTTATCCAGGCCGCCAACGGCCTGCCTGATATCTGGCGCCTGTTTATTTTCTGCCTGGGTGCCCTGCTCATGCGTAGTGCGGGCTGCACCATTAACGATATTTGCGATCGCGATTTCGACAAACATGTGGCCCGTACCCGTTACCGTCCCTTAACCAGCGGCCAGATTACACTTAAACAGGCTTATGTGTTCCTGTTTGCCCAATTGGCGCTGGCCGCCAGCCTGCTGTTTTTCATTAACAGTTATAGTCGCTGGCTGGCCGTATTGCTGGTACCTATTGTATTTATTTACCCGCTGTGCAAAAGGTTTACCTACTGGCCCCAACTTGTACTGGGTATTGCCTTTAACTGGGGCATGCTGATGGCCTGGTCAGACACCCAGAATACGGTGCCCGCCGCTGCCATTGCCATGTGGATGGGTGCCGTGACCTGGCAAATTGGCTATGACACCATTTATGCCTATGCCGACATGGCCGACGATATCAAGCTGGGGCTGCGCTCCACCGCCCTGAAATTTGGTGACAAAGGCCTGCTTTGGC
The DNA here is from genome assembly GCA_034006805.1 of Advenella sp. Classification (GTDB taxonomy): domain Bacteria; phylum Pseudomonadota; class Gammaproteobacteria; order Burkholderiales; family Burkholderiaceae_B; genus Advenella. The sequence goes on along the minus strand of JAVESC010000086.1, from coordinate 204 downwards.
TTAGCGGGTTTTATGCGGCAACTGCCATCCTGTGGATCTGGGCCGGATTAACCATGGGCATGGGCTGGGGTTACGGCGTCTTCATGGCGATTATTGTGCTGCATTTTTTCTGGCAACTGTACACCTTCGACATCAACCGCCGGGACAAAAGCTTTGCCCTGTTTCGCGCCAATATCTGGACCGGTATTTTCCTGATTGCCGGTG
>JAVESC010000006.1:0-58011 GCA_034006805.1 Advenella sp. | reverse complement strand
ACATCACTGCTTGCAAATGCCCCCCCATCAAGGCACCAATGGCCTCGGAGTCTGATTTGTAAGGAATATGGGTTACATCTACACCGGCAGCCCTGGCCAGCTCAACAATCCCTACATGGTTACCGGAATAACGCCCGGGTGAACTAATTGTTAGTTCACCTGGATTTTCTTTGGCATATTTCAGCAGGTCATCCAGTGTTTTATAGGGAGAGTTGGCATCTACCCCAATGGCAAAGTCATACGCGGCAAAAGCGGCAATATAACTTAAATCTTTAATGGGGTCGTAACGGGTTGCCTGCAAATAGGGCTGGCGAAAAATACCCACTGGTGTTAAAGCCAGTTTATAGCCATCGGGCTTGGTGTTAACCATTTCATTGGCGCCCATGGAACCGGCGGCACCGGGTTTGTTTTCAACCACAATGGTTTGACCTAGCTGTTTTGACAGGCTTGCACCCAATGCACGCCCAATCAGGTCGGTGGTACCACCCGCTGCGTAGGGAACAACCAGGGTAATGGGCTTGCTAGGGTAGTTTTCAACACCCTTGGCCATGGTTGCCGGGGTAAAAAAAGCAGCGCTTATTGCGGTGCTTAAGACAGCCAATTTACATAATCTTTTCATATATAACAATCTCCAGCTTCTATTGTCGGAATAATATCAGGCGTATTGCCCAGTAACCATATTGGTCTATTCTATCATTAGTCGGGTTGATTTCCTTAGCATCAGGCCGGCCAATCCAATCAATATTATAAAACCATGTTTTGCATTGCGGAATGATTTAACGCAAGAAGTCTGAATTAAATACAATTGCCCCGCCTGGCAGGAAACGCAGAAGGGGCAATTAATAAGCGGATAATACCTATATCCCGGCTCAGGATTCCTGCTTCATTCTTTCTACAATACTGCGTTCTTCCTCAAACGTTTTCTGTGCAAATTCAGTGTATTGGGCGGCATCCATATAATCAGTGCGAATGCCGTAGTCTTTAAGTACTTTGGTTACCACCGGGTCATCCATGGCCACTTTTACCGCCTTCTCCAGGGTAGACACAATATTCTCTGGCAATCCTTTGGGGCCTGCCAAACCCAATGGAGAACGAATAACCACCGGATACCCAAGCTCCTTAAGGGTGGGATACTCGGCAAAGGCGTCAGGACGCTCTTGGGCAGCGGTTGCCAGAATCCTGACCTTGCCCGATTGAACAAACGGAATCACGCTATTGGACACGACGGATGTTTTAATATGTCCCCCCATCAGGGCGCCCACGTTTTCCGCATCTCCCTTGTAAGGAATATGGGTAAATTTTGCATTCACTGCCGTACCCAGTTCGGTCATGACCACATGATTGCCGGTAAAGCGGCCCGGTGTGCCGTAATCAATCTCACCCGGATTTTTTTGCGCATGCGCTACCAGCTCTTTCATGCTTTTGATGGGAGAATCAGCCGCCACGGAAATGGTGAAATCGTATTCGGCAAAGGCGGCAATATAGGTCAAGTCCTTGATGGGATCATAGCGGGTTTGCTGCAAATAGGGCTGGCGAAAAATACCCACTGGTGACAAGGCCAGGCGATATCCGTCGGGCTTGGTGGTCACCATTTCATTGGCCCCCATAGAGCCGGCCGCCCCCGATTTGTTTTCAATGACGACGGTTTGTTTAAGCTGGCGGGAAAGGCTGTCTGCCATGGCCCTGGCAATAAGGTCTGTTGTGCCACCAGGTGCGTAAGGCACAATAATGGTAATGGGTTTGGACGGATAATTGTCTTGCGCAAAAGCCGGTGCGCCCAACAACATGCCAGTAACGATCGCGGGCAATGTGGCTGATTTAATTCCTTTTAACGTAAACTTCATGTCTCACTTCCTGATTGATATATCTGTTTTTAGAAAAATTACCGCACACCTGGCCTGCTAAAGATACGGTTAACCGTTAATAGAGTTAGCAGAATCCCCGCATAGGCAGAGATGGGTGTTTTCACTAGGTGATTAATGATAGTTGGATTTATTGATATAAAACATCTATCATTAACCCTAATAAATAAAACTGCATTCTACTATGCAGAACAACCTTAGGAGACTTTCTATCATGAAAAAACTGGCATTAGCAACGTTGGCGGCACTTAGCCCGCTGGTACTTTCACAACAGGCAGTGGCCCAGGAAAACTGGCCATCCAAGCCGATTACGGTCATTGTGCCTTATACGCCCGGTGGTTCTACCGATACGGTTTCTCGTGTGGTTATGCAAAAGCTGTCCGATCGTCTGGGGCAAACCATTGTGATAGAAAACAAGCCCGGCGCCAACAGTACCATTGGCACCTCACAGGCTGCCCGTTCAAAACCTGACGGCTATACGTTTGTAACGGTTCTGGCGGCTTATTCCGCCAACCCGCATTTGTACAAGCTGACTTATTCCAATGATGATTTCGAGCCTATTTCACATATGGCCGATTTGCCGCTGTTCCTGTTTACCAGCAAGCAGTTGCCGGTTAATTCGGTACAGGAACTGGTTGAGTATGGCAAGAAAAACCCGTTAAATTATGCCTCTAGCGGGATTGGATCAAGTGCACATTTAACGGGCGCGCATTTTGCAAAAATTGCGGGCCTGGAGATGAATCATATTCCGTATAAAGGCAGCGCCCCTATTCTGTCCGATTTGCTAAGCGGCCAGGTTTCCATGGTGTTTGACCCGATTCTGGTGCCCATGCCTTATGTGAAAGAAGGCAAGCTGAATGTGCTGGGGGTGACGTCTTTAGAAAAGTATGAGGGCGAAGAGTCAGTACCCACGCTGGATGAGGCCGGTTTCAAGGGTTTCAAAATGAATTCATGGGTGGCCCTGATGGCCCCGGCCGGCACGCCACCAGAGATTGTTGAGCGGGTTTCAAAAGAAATTGCCCAGGTGGTGAAAGAGCCTGAGGTGATTGAAAAATTCAGAAGCGCGGGTTTTGTACCCGTTGGCAGCACCCCGACAGAACTGGATGCACTCATTAAACGGGACTCCGAACTGTATGGAAATATTGTGAAGGAATCTGATATTAAAGTGCAGTAGGCAGCGGGGCTTGGATTTTCAGGTTTTTGAACGCTATTTGTTTTTACTGCTAAGTGCTAGCGATTGGCTTTCTACTTGAAACCGGTGCAGCAAGGGCAATCCGCCTTGCTCCGATGCCCCTGCGGGCCGAAATCGCTGCACCGGACCACCCTTTTCCACCGCTTATAACCTGCTCAAAAAAAACCAAGAGCAGGCCTCTTTTCATCGCTCCAACTCCCCACCCCCTTAAACTTCGCACAACCGGCGGGCCCCTTCTTCCAGCGTTTCGTCATCTTTGGAAAACGTTAACCGTAATATACCCTGATCAGCGCCGTCAGAATAAAATGCCGACAACGGCAAGGTGGCTACACCATGGTTGACAATTAAATGCTTAACCATCTCCACATCAGACAAATCATTAAAATGCCCGAAACCGGCCAGCATGAAATAGCCGCCTTTGCTGGGCAACAATTCAAACCGGGATGCCTTTAAGCCATGCGCCAGCAAATCTCTTTTCTCCTGGTAAATGGTTGATAAGGTCATGTAATGATTGGGCTGCTCCATCATCGCAGCCAGCGCATACTGCATGGGCGTATCGGCCGGAAACATCACATATTGCTGAACCTTGCGGATTTCCTGTGTAAGCATGGCGGGGGCCACACAATAAGCCACATGCCAGCCGCTTACCTGATACACCTTGCTAAAAGAAGTTACCACAATAGCGCGGGCAGCCAGGTCTGGGTAAGACGACATGGAACGGTGCACATCCTCGTCAAAAACCAGATGCTCGTAAACCTCATCGGACAGAATAATAATAGGGCTGTCTTTCACCAAGCCCTGCAAAGCCTGAATATCTGCTTCTGACAACACCGATGCTGTCGGGTTATGAGGCGAATTGATAATAATCATGCGGGTTTTGGCATTGATTTTTGCTTTCACCAAATCCCAGTCGGGCGTAAAACCGGGCGCTTGCAGCTTGATGGCAACCGGAACCGCCCCCTGCAACGCAATCATGGCGGCATAACTGTCAAAGGACGGTTCAAAATAAATGACCTCATCACCCGCATGCACTACCGCGGCAATGCTGGCAAACAGCGCCTCTTTGGCACTGGGCATCACGGTTACTTCCGTGTCGGGATGGTAGCTATGGGTATAAAGAAATGAAATCTTGTCGGCAATTTTTTCACGCAGTGCCATTAAGCCTTCCCAGGGCGCCTGCAAACTGCCTTCAGCCTGCATGGCCTCATTGGCATTTTCGATCAGCTCTTGAGAAAAAGGAAAGTCGGGCGTGCCGTGTGCCAGGTTAACAGCATCATATTGCGTTAATAAATAATCGGCAGCACTGAAAATACTGCTACCGCTAGCGGCAAACTTGGATTTGATTTGCATAATGACATCCTGACGTTAAGGGGTGCCAATAAGCTGGCCACCCAATTTGCATTGGAACACTTCCCTGACAGTTTGCCTATACCTGCGTCATTTTTCAACATCTGGATGCTGGTACCACCCACTGTTTGGTCTGCCACCCAAGTTTTAAGGTTCAGGTGAGGGAATACAGCCGGCATTATGCGCAATACAAAACAACACTGCCCGCAATATTTGCCACTTGATTGATTCGAAATAAATAATTATATTAAAAAATATTATATTATTTTGTATAATATTTAATTGTAAAGCATTATGCTTCCAGGAACTACCGCCACCTAACGCCAAGCGTTCAGGCGGGGAAATGCAGCGGGACTTATTCAATAAAAAGGAATATCTGCCATGAACCAAAAAACCATTCAAACTGATGTCGCCATTATTGGCGCAGGCACGGCCGGCCTTTATGCGCTTAGGGAAGTGCGTCGCGCCAACAAACAATTCGTGCTTATCGACAAAGGCCCCCTGGGCACCACCTGCGCACGGGTAGGCTGCATGCCCTCAAAACTGGCCTTGCATGAAGGCGCCCTACAAAAACGGCAACAAAATACTGAAAACAAAACCAACACTTTTGATGCAGATAAACTAAACAAAACCTGGGCACGGTTGCAAGAGCAAAGGGATTTTTTTGCCAACCGGGCCAGCAAAGCGGCCATTTCAGCCGCCAAAGACCAGCTTTTAACCGGTAACGCCCGCTTTTTAACCCCCACTACCCTGGAAGTCAGCAACAACGGCCAAATCACCCAGGTGCATGCCAAAAAAGTCATTATTGCCAACGGTTCACGCCCCGCCATACCCGCCTGGCTGGATCCGGTTCTGGAACACACCATTAGTACCGATGAACTGTTTGAACTTAAAGAACTGCCTTCAAGCATTGGCATTTTAGGCCTTGGCGCCATCGGCATGGAAATGGGTCTGGCCCTGTCCCGCCTGGGCATCAAAGTGGTGGGGGCTGATTTATCACCCGCCATCGCGGGCATTGCCGACCCGCACATCAATGAACAGGCCATTGCCCGTTTCAGCCAGGAAATGGAACTTTGGCTTGGCCAGCCAACCGCCGTCAGCCTGGCTGATAAAGGGGTGCTGCTGCAATCGGGCAATCGCCAGGCCAAGGTAGACCTGCTACTGGCTGCACTGGGCCGACGCCCCAACCTGGATGCCCTTAACCTGCAAGCAGCCGGGTTCCCGCTTAATGAAAAAGGCATCCCCGCCTTCAACCCGCATACCATGCAGATCACCGGCCTGCCCGTATTTCTGGCCGGTGACTGCACCGGCAGCAAAACCTTAATGCATGAAGCAAGCGCCGAAGGCAGTATTGCCGGCTTCAATGCCGTGCAAGACAACCCCGTTTGCTTCAAACGCATGCAGTCATTGGGCATCGCTTTTTCAGACCCGGATGTTTTCAGTGTGGGTGAAACGTTAGGCAATCTTAAAGAACACAACACCATTACCGGTAAAGCACAAGGCACCAATAATGGCCGCGCCCGGGTTTTGCACGAAGAAAACAGCCTGCTGCATATTTATGCCGATGCCGAAAGCGGCACCTTACTGGGTGCCGCCGGCATGACTGCCCGTGGTGAACACTTGGCCCACCTGCTGGCATGGGCCATTCAACGCCAGGAAACCGCAGCCTCTTTGCTGCAAATGCCTTTTTATCATCCGGTCCTTGAGGAAATGGTCCAGTCTGCGCTGCAGGATATTGTCCGCCAAATGCCTGCGCAATCGCCCTATCCTTTCGGCCTGTCTGTCTTGAATTGTGATTAACCCGGGGTATTTTAAACATGAATCATTCCATTACCAGCGACCTTCCCGCTCAACAAAACAGTCGGCTTGCCTATTTTCCTGTTGCCCTGTTCTCTTCCGTCATGGGCATGGCCGGCCTGGCGATTGCCTGGCTTAAAGCCGCACAGGCATTTAACCTGCCACTCGGCCCAGGTATTGGCATCCGCTGGCTGGCTACCCTGCTGTATGTATTTCTACTTATTGTTTACACCAGCAAGCTATTCCGCTTTCCCGAAGAAGTGAAAAAAGAATGGTGCCACCCGGTTAAAATCAATTTCATGGCCGCCATCACCATTGGCTTGCTGCTGGTTTCCATTTCATGGCTGTCAGTACCCGGCGTTTCAAAATGGATGTGGGCAGTGGCCACCCTTGGGCACTTTCTGCTTACCATTGCCGTGATTAACAGCTGGCTGAACAAAAGCCATTACCAAATCACCCATGCCAACCCGGCCTGGTTCATTCCGGTAGTGGGCAACATCCTGATCCCCATTGCCGGCGTGCACCATGCACCGGCAGATATCAGCTGGTTCTTTTTCAGTATCGGTCTGGTGTTCTGGGTGGTATTAATGACGATTATTTTTTATCGCGTCTTTTTTCATGAACCGCTACCGGCCAAATTAACGCCCACCCTGTTCATTCTGATTGCACCGCCATCAGTAGCCTTTATTTCCTACCTGGCCCTTAATAACCACCAGCTGGATGGTTTTGCCAGAGTGCTGTACTTCTTTGCGCTCTTCCTTACCTTGCTGTTGGCCAGCAATGCCCTGCGGTTTTTCAGGTTGCCGTTTGCCATTTCTGCATGGGCATACTCGTTTCCGCTGGCGGCCATCACCATTGCCACCACCGAAATGGCCACCCAAAGTGCAGGCAGTTTCTACAGTCTTCTGGCAGGCCTGTTGCTGTTTGTGCTTAGCGGCATTATTTTAATTTTGATATACCGCACCCTGCTGGCGGTTAAACGCAAACAAATCTGTCTGCCTGAACACTAGACCAAGTTTTTCGTTCTCATGCTCTCGCGTGGAACGGAGAACGGACAACAAGCAACAGGAAAAAAATTCAGCCCCGTATTTCTATTGGTAAAAACCAACAAAATGCGGGGCTGAGTTTTTAGTGAGCGAGTCTTCTGACCCGCAAAACCAAAATTAGTTTTTAGACTGGTCAACCAGTTTGTTGGCAGCGATCCAGGGCATCATGGCGCGCAGTTGTGCACCAACCTGCTCGATAGGATGCTCGGCATTCAGGCGACGGCGTGAACGCAGTGTGGGTGCACCAGCCTGGTTCTCAAGAATGAAGCTCTTGGCGTATTCACCTGTCTGAATATCTTTCAGGGTTTCGCGCATGGCTTTTTTGGTTTCTTCGGTAACAACACGTGGGCCGGTTACGTATTCGCCATATTCTGCGTTGTTGGAAATAGAGTAGTTCATGTTGGCAATGCCACCTTCGTAGATCAGGTCTACGATCAGTTTCAGTTCGTGCAAACATTCGAAGTAAGCCATTTCAGGGGCATAACCGGCTTCAACCAGGGTTTCAAAACCGGCTTTGATCAGCTCAACAGCACCGCCACACAGAACAGCCTGCTCACCGAACAGGTCGGTTTCGGTTTCTTCACGGAAGTTGGTTTCAATAATGCCGGCACGGCCGCTACCAATAGCTGATGCGTAAGACAAAGCGATGTCGCGAGCGGCACCGGAGTTATCCTGATGAACGGCAATCAGGGCAGGAACACCACCACCTTGTGAGTAGGTACCACGTACGGTATGGCCAGGTGCTTTAGGTGCAACCATGATCACGTCTACGTCGGCACGCGGTACAACCTGGCCGTAGTGAACGTTAAAACCGTGCGCGAAAGCCAGTGCAGCACCGGGTTTCAGGTTGGCAGCAATCTGGTTGTTATACACTTCAGCAATGTTTTCATCGGGCAGAAGAATCATGACCAGGTCGGCAGATTTAACGGCTTCGGCTACTTCAGCCACTTTCAGGCCAGCGTTAACCGCTTTGTTCCAGCTTGCGCCATTTTTGCGCAGGCCAACAGTAACGTTAATACCGGAATCATGCAGGTTAAGTGCATGGGCATGGCCCTGAGAACCATAACCGATAATAGCCACGTTTTTGCCTTTGATTAAAGACAGGTCACAATCTTTGTCGTAAAAAACTTTCATTTAAAGCCCCAAAATATATATTTTTATAAATCAAAAAAATGGTTTGAACTGCATCAGTAGAATCATACCTGATTTCACAACAATTACAGTTTCAAAATCCTTTCACCGCGCCCGATGCCGGACACGCCTGTACGGACGGTTTCAAGAATGGAACTGCGATCCATGGCATCAATGAATGCCTGGGTTTTTTCCTGAGTACCGGTGAGCTCTATGGTGTAGGACTTATCGGTAACATCTACGATATGTCCACGGAAGATATCTGCCATGCGCTTGACTTCTTCGCGTTCCTTGCCCACGGCACGCACCTTGATAAGCATAAGTTCGCGTTCTATGTGGGCGCCTTCGGTAAGGTCAACTACCTTGACCACATCAACCAGGCGGTTCAGGTGCTTGGTGATTTGTTCTATCACCTCTTCGGAGCCGGTGGTCATGATGGTTAAACGTGACAAAGTGGCATCTTCGGTAGGTGCTACCGTTAAGGTTTCAATATTATAGCCCCGTGCGGAAAACAGCCCAACGACTCGTGACAGCGCACCCGGTTCGTTTTCAAGCAGTATGGAAATTATGTGTTTCATGTTGGCTCCTTACAGATCTTCTGAACCCAAAAGCATTTCAGTCAGGCCCTTGCCTGCCTTGACCATTGGCCAGACATTTTCGGCAGGGTCGGTAATGAAATCAATAAAGACCAGGCGGTCTTTATATTTACCGTAGGCTTCTTTAAGAGCAGGTTCCACATCTGCGGGATTTTCAATGCGCATGCCAATATGGCCGTAACTTTCCACCAGCTTGACGAAGTCGGGCAGCGATTCCATGTAGGATTCTGAATAACGGCCGCCGTAATCAAGCTCTTGCCACTGGCGTACCATGCCCAGATAACGATTGTTAAGGCACAATACTTTAGGCGTAAAATGATACTGCTTGCAGGTACCCAGTTCCTGGATGTTCATTTGAATGGAGCCATCGCCCGTAATAACCGCAATTTGCGCATCGGGGTTGGCCATTTGCACACCCATGGCGTAAGGCAGGCCCACACCCATGGTACCCAGACCACCCGAGTTCACCCAGCGGCGTGGTTCGTTGAAACGGTAATACTGTGCCGCCCACATTTGGTGCTGGCCAACATCAGACGTGACAAACGCATTGCCATTGGTGACTTCCCACAGTTTTTCAACCACAAACTGGGGCCGGATAAGCGTATCAGAGGGTTCGTAGGCAAGGCACTGCTTATCTTGCCAGAGCTTGATCTGCTCCCACCAGGCCTTAAGGCTTTTTTCATTTTTCTGGCGAACATCACCCGCTTCACGCACCAGCTCGTTTAAATCAAGCAGGACATCTTTCACATTACCCACGATAGGGATATCTACCTTGACGCGCTTGGAAATGGAAGAAGGGTCTACGTCGATGTGGATGATTTTGCGGTTTACCTGGGCAAAATGCTTGGTGTTGCCGATGACACGGTCATCAAACCGGGCACCAATGGCAATAAGCACATCACAGTTTTGCATGGCCATATTGGCTTCATACGTGCCGTGCATGCCAGGCATGCCAAGATACTGTTCTGAATTGGCATTAAGCGAACCCAGACCCATTAAGGTATTGGTGCACGGTGCGCCGGTTAACTTGACCAGCTCACGCAATTCGGGGGCGGCATTGGACAGCACCACGCCACCACCGGTATAAATCATGGGACGGTTTGCATTAAGCAGCAACTGGGCCGCTTTTTTAATTTGCCCGTGATGCCCCTTGACGACCGGCGCGTAAGAACGCATTTTTACGTCGCCCTTGGGGGGTGAGTACTTGCAGGTATCCATGGATACGTCTTTAGGGATATCTACCAGCACCGGACCGGGACGACCTGTTTTGGCAATGAAGAAAGCCTTGCGCATGGTATCGGCAAGATCTTTAACATCACGAACGAGGAAATTGTGCTTGACACAGGGGCGTGTAATACCCACTGTATCGCATTCCTGGAAGGCGTCTTCGCCAATGGCTTTGGTACTAACCTGGCCACTGATGATCACCATGGGGATGGAGTCCATATATGCCGTAGCGATACCGGTAACCGCATTGGTTAAGCCGGGACCACTGGTTACCAGACAGACACCCACTTTTTGAGAGGTACGTGAATAGGCATCGGCCGCGTGCACGGCTGCCTGTTCATGACGAACCAGAATATGCTGAAAATCTTTTTGTTTATAGATTGCGTCGTAAATGTAGAGCACCGCGCCACCTGGGTAGCCAAAAATGTGTTGAACACCTTCTTCGGCAAGGCAACGCACGACGATATCGGCGCCATTGAGTTCCATGTTATTTCCTTTCATAACCGGCTGGGCTGCATTGACTGGTATTTAAACCGCACACAAGAACTGTTTTATTCGCCATCGACGGCGCTTCATTTCTCACGGAGAAAATCCACCCGAGGACGCCGAAAAACCAGCGCATGCATGATCAACCAACTTTCGCTAACGCGTTAAAAACGCAAAAAAGTTCGAAATGGATGCTTAGGCAACACACGCTTGTGGCGCGGCCAAGAGCTGTATTCTATTTACTGTAGGGCGCAAAAAAATCATGCGGATAGCATGATAACTATGCAAACCACTTATTTTTACCGTTGTTTGGGCAAAATAATATTTAAATGTACCGCATCGCAACATGGAAAGCAAATAACTATTGCATTTTCAGTAAAACGGTTGTGGCAATGAAGTCACACATTAAGCGCCGTTCCTCTGGCGGGCAAGATTTGCATTTTACGCAGCCAGCAACAAAGGAAACAAAGATTATCGCTGGTGAATTTCATACAGTTTGTTAAGATAGCAGCTCTACCAGAAACCAGTACAGGCATTTCGTTAGCAATGGATTTACGCGCAGAAAAAATCTCCCAATTTCTTTACAGCCCCAACTTCTTCTATGCGGTTCGCAAAGCAATCGGGGTGTTATTGCCTGTGGTTATTTTCCTGGGCATTTTCAAACAATATAACGAAGGCCTGGCTTTTGCGGCCGGCTCGCTTTGCATTGCCTTAATTGACCAGCCCGGTGGCACCAAGAAATCGCGCTTCAACGAAATGCTGGCCGGGCTCATCATGGGTAACCTGGCCGCCCTGCTTACCGGGCTGGCCAACCCCTACCCCTTACTGGTACTGTTTGTTATTACCGCCCAGGTATTTTTCTTTTCCATGCTATCGGTATATGGCGCCCGTGGCGGTTTCATCGGGTTTGGCTGCATGCTTATCATGATATTAACCCTGCGCACCCCGCTAGATTTTGAACAGGCCCTGTACCACACCCAGTTTACCCTGCTGGGTAGCATCAGCTATTTTCTGTTCAGCATTTTCAGCAGCGCCCTGTTTCGTTACCGTGAAGAAAAACAGACACTGGCCGATGCCCTTTATGCCACGGCTGAATACATGAAGGCCCGTGCCAGCCTTTACGACACTGCCCAGGACCTTGATGACAGCTACCGCAAGCTGACACCCAAAATGATTGCCATGACCACCCGCCACCAAAGCGCCCGTGACGTGGTTTTACGCAACCTGCCCCAGGGTAAAAACAATAGAAACAACAATAACCGGCAACGCATTATCATGTGGAATATTTTTATTGACATGATTGCCATCCTGGACACCCTGGTTGCCAGCCAAACCGACTATGTGATTTTAAGGGAACGCCTCAAAGATAACGACAGCCTGCTGTTCATGCGCGATACGCTATTCAAGCTTAGCCGGACCCTGAACCGTACCGCCCTTAGCCTGTCACGCAACCGCCCGGTTGATTACCGCAACAGTGTCAAGGCGGAATTGCGCGCCCTTGAATATGAAATAGAACAGTCGCGCCAGAACTGCCTGAACGAGAACGAGCCCGAAGTTTACGCATTGCAGGTACAAATTTTACGGCGCCTGCGCAATGCCAGCCGCTATATTGACCGCATTGCCGACAACCTGCGTGAAAACACGAAAATTGAACCGCTTAATACCCTGCGTCGCGACCACTCGCTTATCCAGTTCCAAAGCAGCCAGGAAATCCGCATTGAAAAGCTGTTTAACAATATGAATATGGGCTCGGCTATTTTCCGTTATGCCTTGCGGGTCACCCTGGCCATTTTCCTGGTCATGTCCACAACTTATGTTGCTTCATTTTTCAATTCCAGCTCTGAAATTATCAACTCCCTGATTGCCCACAGTTACTGGATTGTTATTACCATCCTGATTATTATGCGCCCGGGTTTTGCCCTTACCCAACAACGCACCGGCAAGCGGCTTACCGGCACCGTCATGGGTTGCTTGCTTACACTGGCCCTGTTCATGCTTACCGGTAATGCCTATATTCATTTTGTTATTATGCTGGCCGCCATGATCATGGGCAATGCCTTTGTGGCCAGTAACTATCGCGTTGGCTCCATGTTTATTACCATGTATGTGTTAATTGGTTTTTATTTCTTAACACCCAGCCCCCTGTTTATTATTGGTGAACGGGCCCTGGACACCCTGATTGCTGCACTGGTGGCGTTTGGCACCAGTTTCATTTTCCCCTGGTGGGAAAAGCACCAGATTTTAAACCTGGCCCGCAAAACCATTCAGGCCAACCACAGCTATCTGAAAAACGCCTTGCTATACGCCCAATCCAACCTGCCACAAAAAGAGAGCGAGAAAAAAGCGCCGGCCGACAATATTTTCTACGTTAGCACCCAGCTGGCCAAAAAGAATCTGCTGAATGCCTATAGCGATTTTGCCGACAGTTTTGCCCGTATGCTGAACGAACCCAAATCCAAGCAAGTCCATATCCGGCAACTGAATAAACTGCTGGTACAAAACGATGCCATGGCCAGTGAAATTGGCTCGGTCATGCCGGTCATTGCCGATATGGCTGACATACCGCCCAAAATGCAGCAGTTCCTGGATTATATTGAAGCCATGCTGGACGAAAGCCAAACCAAAATCCCCGCCCCCCCGGCCAATATTGAAAACGCGGGTGAGTACGGCGCACTGGCCTTAAGGCTGAAACAAATGCGCAACGGGGTACAAACCATCCGCAAACAGGCCCATGAACTGGGCCTGATGCCGGCGGTTGAAAAGGTGGACGCGAATAATGAAGAGATTGACAACGCCAGTAGCAATGCGCCTCAAGCCGCTTTTTAAAAATGGGTAGCAGTGAACCGGTTCAGGCAAACTCTGCCGCATCTACCTTAAGCGCCGACGGCCAGAAATACCACAGGGCTGCCAGCAATTGCAGGCCCAACATGATTCCCCAGGCCGTAATGTGTGCCTGGGCCGGATATACGCCATCTTGCTGCGGCCAAACATCCAGAATATAGCCAATACCCATTTGCATGGCAAAAATGCACACAAAATACACCATATTAAAAGCCGTAGTCACACGCCCCATCACCTGTTGCGGAAACACCTCCAGCATCACGGAATAAGCCAGAATATTACAAGAGGCAGAAACCCCGTAAGCACTCCATAACAGCGCATGCGGTATTGACCACTGCATGATTATCCCCAGTTGAACAAACAGGAAAGTCAACAGTCCCAAGCCAGCAAAGCGGAACACATTCAAACCAAGACGCTCCAGTTTACGGGCCAGCAAACCGCTTACCAATGTGCCGGCTACCAGCGATATACCCAACAGGGAAACCAGGCGGTCGGCCTGTTCGGGCAACATACCCTGTGCCTGAATCATATAGGGCCGTACCCATAATGACTGGGCGGCATAAAAAGCACCACCGCAAACCGAAGGTAAAGAAACCAATTGCCAGAAGACCCGATGGGAAAGAATACGTTTGGTCCCTTCCAACTGTTTGCTAAAAGACATTTTGGGCCTGGCCTGATGCGCCTTGGGCTCTACCACGCCAAACCAGATTAGGGCAACAACCAGCACGGTACACCCCGCCATACCAATACTAATGGTTTGCCATGAATAAAGCTGAAGCAAGGAAGCCAGGGGCGTACCCACGACCACACCGCCCATACCACCCAGTGCGACCATCATGCCATTAAGCATGGGCAGGCGGGAGACGGGAAAACTTTTTGCCAGTGCCATAAACGCCGCCCCCAAACACACCGCCACCCCAATCCCAATTAAAAACCGGCCCACAATCAGACCCATCATGCCGCTGGACATACCGTAAATCACCGTCCCCAAAGCGGCCACCAACAACAGGCAGGCTTCGGTTTTACGGGCACCGTAAGTATCCAGCGCCAGGCCCGCCGGCAACTGGGCCAGGGCAAAACTGGCAAAATAAACACTGGTTAACAAACCCAGATCGCCGGCCGACAGCCCCAATTCTGCCGTCAAAAAAGGGGCAAACCCAATGTTTAAGCCCCTATATACATACGATAGGAAGTAACCTAGCGCAAAAATAAAAAAAATACGTAATCCTGTCTTTGCATTCATCGTTTCCTTCTGAAAACAAGCTTGTCCGGGCTGGATACCTCGGGGTCAAACCTGTAATCCTCCTTGTCAAATAACGTCAGGTCTTCGGGTTTTTGTGCCTGGGTTTCTATGGCAAAACGCACCATCAGCCCACGTGCCCGCTTGGCATTGAAGCTAATGATTTTGTAAACACCATTTTTATAATCCTGGAACACGCACTGTACCACACGTGCATCCAATGTTTTACGGTCAACCGATTTAAAATACTCTTCTGAAGCCAGGTTAATCACCACCCTGGATGCCTGCTTTTTTAAACGCGCATTCAGGTAGGCGGCAATCTGGCTGCCCCAGAACGCATACAGGTTGTTGCCCTTGGCATTGTCCAGCCGGGTGCCCATTTCAAGCCGGTAAGGCTGCATTAAATCCAGCGGCCGCAACACCCCATACAGCCCACTTAAGATAGCAACATGTTCCTGTGCCCAGTCAACCTGGTTTTCATTTAAGGTTTGTGCCTCAAGACCTTCATATACATCACCATTAAAGGCAAACAAGGCCTGACGGGAATTGTGCTGGTCAAAGGTGCTTGTCCAGGCAGCGTAACGGTTTACGTTCAATTCCGACAGGGCCGGGCTTAATTTCATTAAGGCTGAAATATCGTCAGCCGACTTGGTTTTAAGACTCTCAATAAGTTCGGCCGCTTGCGGAACGAAAAAAGGCTGGGTATGTTTTTGAATAGCCAGCGGTGTGTCGTAATCCAGTTTTTTAGCAGGAGATAAAACAAATAACATAAATTCAATCTACTTTTATAAAAAATGCTGCCCGCATGTTTTACACCCGGGCTGACCATTAAATTTGAATACGGAAAAATATCTGACAATGTCTTATATTTAAACCAAACATAAGGCCTTGTCCAATTGAAAATAGACAAGGCCTTGATATACAAAACTTATTCCGGACTACACGCCTTTCTCATCATCAACGTTAACCAAGGACGTTCCCGTCCTCACGCAGGCGTGAGGGCGAACATAGGTTTTTTTCATCCCCACGCAGGCATGGGGACGAAAATTTAAGGTTGAAGCACCTTGATGCCGCCCATATAAGGCTGCAATACCTCGGGCACCACAATACTACCATCGGCCTGCTGATAGTTTTCAAGTACCGCGACCAAGGCACGGCCCACGGCCAGGCCGGAACCATTCAGGGTATGGGCATATTCTGTCTTGCCCTGCTCGTTACGGAAACGCGCCTGCATGCGGCGGGCCTGGAATGCTTCGCAGTTGGAAACGGAAGAAATCTCGCGCCAGGTATCCTGAGAGGGAATCCATACTTCAAGGTCATAGGTTTTAGTAGCCCCAAAACCCATATCGCCCGCGCACAGCAACACCACACGGTAAGGCACGCCCAACAATTTCAGAACCTTTTCGGCGTGGCCCACCATTTCCTCAAGGGCATCGTACGATTTTTCAGGATGCACCACCTGCACCATTTCTACTTTGTCAAACTGGTGCTGGCGAATCATGCCACGGGTATCACGGCCACCGCTGCCCGCTTCAGAGCGGAAGCAAGGCGTATGTGCGGTAAGCCTGATGGGCAAGCTGGCACCGGGCACGATTTCATCAGCCACCGTGCTGGTAAGCGTGATTTCAGAGGTGGAAATAAGATACAGTTCTTCTTTGGCAACCGTATTGCCCTGCTCGTCTACCTGGGGTTCATCATCGCCCCCTTTGGTCACCCAGAACATGTCCTCTTTGAACTTGGGCAACTGGCCCGTGCCAAACAGGGTGGAGCTGTTCACAATATAAGGGGTATAGCATTCGGTATAACCGTGTTCGGCAGTGTGCAGGTTTAGCATGAACTGGGCCAGGGCACGGTGCAGGCGTGCCATTTGACCACGCATGAACACAAAACGTGAACCCGACAACTTGGCGGCCGTATCAAATTCAAGCCCCAGCTTTTCGCCCAGCGCCACGTGATCGGCCACTTCAAAGCCCAGGGCAGCCGGCATCTCGTCTTTCACATATTCTTTGCCAGGCAGCCAGCGGCGCACTTCCACGTTATCATCGCTGTCTTTGCCATTAGGCACGACATCATTGGGCAGGTTGGGAATAGACATTAACCAGGCATCCAGCTCTTGTTTGATGTCGTTCAACTGCCCTTCAAGTTCTTTAAGTTTGCCGGGAATGGCCTGTGATTCGGCCATCACGGCACTGGCATCCTGCCCTTGCGACTTGAGTTTGCCAATTTGTTTGGCCAGTGCGTTACGCTGGGCCTGAAGGGTTTCGGTGTCAACCTGAACCGCCTTGCGGCGGGCTTCAAGGGCGTTGAAGCGCGCTTCGTCAAATTCGACGCCACGGCGTTTTAACGCCGCAACAACCCGGGGTAAATCTTTGCGCAGTAAAACAGGATCTAACATAATCTTCTTTTTAAACAGGGTTCAAGTATGAAAGGTGCCGGCAAAAAGCCGGAAAATTTTTGCCTCACGCCTGATGGTTATACGTGAGCACCAAAGCCTACCATTATAAACGGCATTGTGCCAGCCCGCAGAAAATTCACAGGCAAGCGCTATTGACGCCATCTTCGTTACCACGCAGGAATGAACTGACCATTTATTTTTTATTGCCCATTTGCATCAACCCAGCATCAGGATGACAATCCACCATAAACGCCATCATGACAGTCGCATCACGGTTTACGTAGAAATCAACCATTTTCTCATTGAATTCCTGGGCACGGGTAGCTGGAATGGAAATGGCATCAATACCATTACTCATCAACACCCCATTCATCATCATTCTGGATGTTCGTTTATTTCCATCGAAGAAGAACTGCTGCAATGCCCCAAACAAAAAAAAGGCCAACCCTTTTTCAAGCGGGTTCGTCAACGTTTCCAACTGCCCCAAACCTTCAGAAAAAATCCTGTTCAGATTAGGCGCACCTGGCTGAGTGGCTGGTGGAATATAATTTTCAACAATGCCAAGACCAACATGAGGAGTGTAGTTTTTTTCATCACCTTCACCACGAAAATGCCCCCATTCAAAAGCCTCTTCTTTGGCAACAATTGCATGCAGCATCGTGAAGGTTTCTTTATCCAGCCTGAAAGAGCCGGTTTTTACCAGTTGAAGCAGTTTTTTTGTGCTTTCCGCAAGATTGAGGACTTGGTCCTGATCAGAAAGCCTATGCCCACCTACCGTAATGCCATCAAGAACAGTCTGGACCTGGGGATAGGTAAAAGGATTACCTTCTAGCACACTGGCATCAAAAACATACTGGGCCAGCATTTTCTGAAGACGAAAACAGGCACGTTTTATATCATGCACCGGTACATTATCTGGTACCGCCAGGCGATCCCATGTAAACCCAAGAGCCTGAAATAAAGCTGAATTATTTTGCACGATTTCAGTCATGACTTTTACCTTTTCACTTTCTCTTCATAAAAAATAGCGTCAAGCATCGCTTCACGACGTTCGGGTGAGTATTTCATAGGAACCTTTTCTTTGCCCCCATCTTAAGATGAGTTAAATTTTAACATCGGTAGAGGTTCCAACTAATCTGACACAGGGGGTGATGCACCAATCGCATATACCTTGCTGATCATCATCAAACTTTTTGGGAGCAGTTAGGCATTCCCACAAAGCAGAAAAACACCCCTTTGCAGAGGGGTGGCAGGCTTCCAGCCGTATTCCTCGGTCATAGCCACTGCAAAATTCCCCTCTGCGGAGGGGTGGCAGGCGAAGCCTGACGGGGTGGTTAACGGGCAACACACAACACAAGCAATACCCACTTACTTCTTACGCGCTTCCTCATCCAGCCCCTTCAAAAACGCCATCTTTTCAGCAATTTTGCTTTCCAGCCCCCTGGGCACGGGCCGGTACCAACCGGGTTTGCGCATGCCTTCGGGGAAGTAGTTTTCACCGGCGGCATAACCATGAGGCTCGTCGTGGGCATAGCGGTAGGCGTGGCCATGGCCCAGTTCTTTCATTAATTTAGTGGGCGCATTGCGAAGATGGGGTGGCACTTCGCGGCTTTTATCCTGTTTAATAAAAGCACGGGCCTGGTTGTAGGCCATATAACCGGCGTTACTTTTAGCTGCCACGGCCAGGTAAATAACCGCCTGCGCCAAGGCCAATTCCCCTTCGGGTGAACCCAGCCGCTCGTAGGTGGCGGCCGCGTCATTGGCAATTTGCATGGCGCGAGGGTCGGCCAGGCCGATGTCTTCCCAGGCCATGCGCACAATACGGCGCGACAGATATTTAGCATCGGCCCCGCCATCAAGCATGCGGGTAAACCAATACAGGGCGGCATCGGGGTCGGAACCGCGTACCGATTTATGCAGGGCGGAAATCTGGTCGTAGAAGGCATCGCCCCCCTTGTCGAAGCGGCGCAGGTTTTGGGACAGGGCCACTTCCAGCCAGGCACTGTCCACCAAATCGCGGCCCGAGGAAATGGCCGAATCCAGCACCACCTCTACCGCATTAATCAGGCGGCGGGCATCGCCATCAGCCCAGGCTGCCAGCTGCGTGCGGGCCTCTTCATCCATCTGCACCGCTTGTTCAGGCCGGTCGTTGTTCACCAATTCCAGCGACCGGTTTACCAGTTCCAGCAACTCTTCCTGCCCCAGCGATTCAAGCACATACACCCGGGCCCGGGACAGCAGGGCCGAATTCATCTCAAAAGAAGGGTTTTCGGTGGTGGCACCAATAAAAGTAAACAGGCCGCTTTCCACATACGGCAAAAAAGCGTCCTGCTGGGCTTTGTTAAAACGGTGCACTTCATCGACAAACAGAATGGTTTTGTGCCCCTGCCCCTGCGCCACCTGCGCAGCGGTAACGGCCTCGCGAATATCTTTGACCCCGCCCAACACGGCTGAAATAGCAATAAACCGGGCATCAAAGCCGTCGCTCATGAGGCGCGCCAGCGTGGTTTTACCCACCCCCGGCGGCCCCCAGAAAATCATGGAATGCGGTCGGCCAGATTCAAAAGCCACTCGCAAAGGCTTGCCTGGTGCCAGCAAATGCGACTGCCCCACCACCTGATCCAGCGTGCGCGGCCGCAAACGCTCGGCCAGCGGCGCTGAACTTAATGCCTGGGATTGAAATAAATCATTGTCGTTCATTGAATTACATTCTAACCGTGTCTACCCCGGCTGGTGCCTTGAACTGGAACTGGCTGGCCGGAATTTTGGCATTTGATTTAAAATTACGCATTTTGATACTGGTGGTCTGCCCGAAAGAGTCCAGAATAACCAGCTCGGCGGGCAGGTTGTTGGCAAAGGCGATATCAACGTGCGACAAACCGGCATCGGGCACTTTGGGGGTGGCACGCAGCCACACCAGGCCATTTTGTTCTGGCAACACGCTAACATTGAAGCTTTCATCCAGCGACCCCGAACCAAACAGGATGGCCGCCGGTGACGCCCCCACCGCCTGGTCCACCGGACGCTGGGTTACCTGCATTAAATCAGGATCATACTGATACACGATTTTGCCGTCGGAAATTACCTGCTGCTCGTAAGGCGTAGCCACATTCCAGTAAAACTTGCCAGGCCGCTCGAAGCCGAATGAACCCGTTTGCGCCCCCGAACCCGTGGTTTGCTGGGCAAACTGGCCACTGGCCGATTTCACATTACGTACAAAATCTTTCAACTGCTGGCTGGCATCGGCCTTGACCGTGTTTTTAACTGCCGGAATTTCCTCAAACTGCAAATTCTGCAAATCGGTATTCAGGCCTGCCTCGGGCAGCTGAAGGCCGGGGGAAACTGTTATGGATTGCGCCTGAACTCCCCAGCTGGAAGTGGCCAATATCAGGGTAATGGTAGCAAGCAATGCTTTTTTCTTCATCTATATTCTCCGGAAAACCCCGCCAATCTTGGCAGTGCAACCTAGGTGTGTTTTTGTCAATTCCCGCGGAGGCGGGGTTTATTGGGTGGGGGAAGTGCTTTTTATACAACCACCCCGTCAGGCTTCGCCTGCCACCCCTCCACGGGAGGGGAATTTGTGGAATTCTTTTTGGCGGTAAAAAGGGTTTAGATAATTCCCCTCCCGTGGAGGGGTGGCGCGAAGCGACGGGGTGTGGTTACACGCAACTTACAAACGTCTCTTACAAGCCCTGTCAGTGACACGTAACTTACAACTCCCACTACAGGCCCCGTCAGTGACACGTAACTTACAACTCCCACTACAAGCCCTGTCAGTGACACGCAACTTACAACTCCCACTACAGGCCCTGTAAATTACACGCCAACTACAAAATTCCTGCCACCACTCTGCAAGTGACGCAGCAACTGTCACGCCCCCTACCACCTGTTTTTAACAGAATTTACCCCACAGCACTGTTACATAACCGTAAATCCAATTACGGCGTTGAAATAATCAATCCTCTTCCTGCCCCGCCGGCACCAGGATTTCCCGGTTGCCATTAGACTGCATGGCAGACACTACGCCAGACTGCTCCATTTGCTCTAACAAGCGGGCGGCGCGGTTGTAGCCAATACGCAAGTGACGCTGCACCGACGAAATAGAAGCCCGGCGGTTTTTTAGCACAATCGCCACCGCCTGGTCATATAACGGGTCTGATTCAGGGTCGGCAAAGCCGGTTACGCTGCCCAGGCCATCGCCGGTTTCACCGGGTACGCCGCCTTCCAGAATGCCATCAATATAATCGGCCTCACCCTGCTCTTTCAGGCAATCCACCACGCGGTGAACTTCGTCATCGGCCACAAAGGCACCGTGCACCCGGCGTGGCAGGCCGGTACCCGGTGGCAAGAACAGCATATCGCCCTGGCCCAGCAGGGTTTCTGCCCCCATTTGGTCCAGAATAGTGCGCGAGTCTATTTTTGAAGACACCTGAAACGCAATACGGGTAGGAATATTGGCCTTGATTAAACCGGTAATCACATCAACGCTGGGCCGCTGGGTGGCCAGCACCAGGTGGATACCCGAAGCCCGGGCTTTTTGTGCCAGGCGGGCAATGAGTTCTTCAATTTTCTTGCCCACCACCATCATTAAATCGGCCAGTTCGTCGATGACCACCACAATAAAAGGCAGCGTGCTTAACGGCTCGGGCGCTTCGGGGGTTAAGGAAAACGGGTTGGGAATAGGCTCGCCTTTTTTGATGGCTTCACTAATTTTAGCGTTATACCCACTTAAGTTGCGCACGCCCATTTTACTCATCAGCTTGTAACGCTTTTCCATCTCGCCCACACACCAGTTCAGCGCGTTGGCGGCCTGGCGCATATCGGTCACTACCGGTGCCAGCAAATGTGGAATGCCCTCGTAAATGCTCATTTCAAGCATTTTCGGGTCAATCAGAATAAGGCGAACCTGTGTCGCATCGGCCTTGTACAGCAAAGACAGAATCATGGCATTAATACCCACCGACTTGCCCGAACCGGTGGTACCGGCCACCAGCAAATGGGGCATTTTGGCCAGGTCAGCCACCACCGGATGACCGGCAATATCTTTACCCAGCACCATGGTTAAGGCTGAAGGATTGTCGTGATAGGTTTTAGAGCCAATAATTTCAGATAACCGCACCATTTGACGGCGCGGGTTGGGCAGTTCAAGCCCCATTAAATTCTTGCCGGGAATGGTTTCCACCACCCGGATGCTAATTAAACTAAGCGCCCGGGCCAGGTCTTTGGACAGATTAACAATCTGGCTGCCCTTAACCCCGGTAGCGGGTTCTATTTCATAACGGGTAATCACCGGCCCGGCCTGAGCCGCCACCACTGTCACCTCTACCCCAAAATCACGCAATTTTTTCTCAATAAGGCGGGACGTATATTCAATGGTTTCGGGGGAAACGGTTTCTATATTGTCTTGGGCGGGGTCTAGCAAGTCTATGGCTGGCAAGGCCCCTTCTGACTCATGGCGCACCACCGGAAGTTGGGTTTGCTGCTTTTCAGTTTGCTGCTTTTCAGTTTGCTGTTTTTCAGTTTGCTGTTTTTCTTTAACCGCCCGTTCTGACTTGGGAATACTGGTAATAGCCGGCTCTATTCGTACCGGCTGCTCGTGGGTTAATTTTACTTTTTGCTCAACCAGGTTTTCCTGACGCACTGCTTTGGCGGCTTCTCCGGCCTTGCGGTCTTTGCGGGCACTAAAAAAATCACCCACACCGGCAATACCGCGCTGAACAGCAAAGCCGATTTTTTCGGCCACGGTTAACCAAGAAAAGCCAAAAAAGAAACTAATACCCAGCACCAACAACAGGAATAACGCAATGGCCGAACCACTGGGCCCGATAAGCATTAACAGGTTATTGGCAAAAATTTGCCCCAGAATCCCACCGGCGCCCCCGGGAAGTTGTTCACCAAAGCCCTGTAGCTGGCTGGCTTCAAAACCCATTGAGCCCAAAAACAGCATGACAAAACCAATGCCCTGTTCCCAGTGCACGCGGGGTAAATCAAGGTCTGGGTCTAGCACAATACGTTTCATTAGGCGACGATAACCCACCCACATTCTTTGCGCAAAGCAAACCACCAGCCACCAGGCGGAAAGCCCCACCAGGTAATACAGGATATCTGAAACATAAGCCCCCACCATACCCAGCCTGTTTTGCACAAGCTGGCTGGAAGAGGTACTGACCCAACCGGGATCAGTGGGGTGCCAGGTAAACAGCGTAAACGCCAAGGCCACCGCCAATGCCGCGTAAATAACCCACTTGGCCTCGCCAAAAAGGGAAACCACGCGATCGGTCGTTGGAGAAGAGCCGCTTTTCTGGTTGCGTTTATTACGACCAGCTGAGCGATTTGAAAGTGTATTAGAAGAACGTGCCATAAGTCATATTATAATTGTGGATTACCATTATAGGATGAATATAAATGAGCGATGTTAAACATTCCAAGGTTTTGATTCTGGGCTCGGGCCCGGCGGGCTATTCTGCGGCGGTTTATGCGGCCCGCGCCAACCTGAACCCGGTCATGGTTACCGGCATGGCGCAAGGCGGCCAGCTCATGACCACCACCGACGTAGACAACTGGCCGGCCGACCCCGAAGGCGTGCAAGGCCCAGACCTGATGCAGCGTTTTTTACAACATGCCGAACGCTTCAACACCGACATTATTCTGGACCAGATTGAACGCGTGGACTTTTCCAAACGCCCGTTCACCCTGCATTCTGAAATGGGCAATGTTTACACCTGCGACAGCTTAATTATTGCCACCGGTGCCAGCGCCAAATACCTGGGCCTGCCTTCCGAAGAAGCCTTCATGGGCAAAGGCGTATCTGCCTGCGCCACCTGCGACGGCTTTTTCTATCGCAACCAGGACGTGGTAGTGGTGGGCGGTGGCAACACAGCGGTTGAAGAAGCCCTGTACCTGTCTAACATTTGCCGCAAAGTCACCCTTATTCACCGCCGCGACAAATTCCGTGCCGAACCCATCTTAATTGACAAAATGATGGAAAAAGTAAAAAACGGCAATATGGAGCTGCAACTATTCCACACCCTGGAAGAAATACTGGGCGACGACAGCGGTGTAACCGGTGTGCGCATTCGCAACACGCAAGATAATACCACACAAGACTTGCCCGTCACCGGTGCTTTTATTGCCATTGGCCATCAACCCAATACCGGCATCTTCGAAGGCCAGCTTGAGATGGAAAACGGCGGCTACATTAAAACCCGTGGCGGCCAGCAAGGCTTGGCCACCATGACTTCCGTACCCGGCATTTTTGCGGCCGGCGACGTGCAAGACCATATTTACCGCCAGGCCATTACCAGCGCAGGTACCGGATGCATGGCAGCCCTTGATGCACAGCGTTGGTTGGACAATGAAGGTAATTAAAGGCAATCTTGAAGACCTGAAACGCCTGCAGAAAAAACGCAGTGCGCAACAGGCCAAGGCAGAAAAGCAGGCAAAAGAACAGGCCCGGCACCAAAAACCCACTTCAGGCAGTGTTGCTACAGTAGCGCTGTCCAGTGAAGACGCCGCCCTGTTCCGGCAATCAGTAAAGGGGGTTACCCCCCTGCCTGGCAGCAATCGCATTCCACATGTGGCCACCAGCAAGTCACCCAATGCTCTGGTTCTTGCCAGGCGGGCACAGGCCGAAGGCAGGACAATACCCGCGCTTACCCCGGCCCCCGGTGCCAGCCAGGAAACCCGCCCGGTGCAACCTGGTCAAAACCTGCAGCCCGATGATGCTTCTTACGTGCAGCATGCCCACAGTAAAGACCTGCTAAAAAAACTGGCCCGTGGCACCTGGCCCGTCTCTGCCACCCTTGATCTGCATGGTACTACCGCAGAACAGGCCGCCGAACGGTTCGACCGGTTTATTCAGTCTTGCCTGCAACATCAGGTACGTTGCGTTTGCATTATTCACGGCAAAGGCTACGGCTCTAAAGACGGGCAGGCGGTACTAAAAGATGGGGTGAAAGCGTGGTTACGGCAGCTGGAAGCCACCCAGGCATTTATTCAGGCCCCTGAAAGCATGGGCGGAACCGGTGCTTTGCTGGTGTTGCTGAATACCAAGATTTAAGCGAAGTCGTGGAAGGGGTTCCTGCGCTCTCGTTCGGCTCGTTCCCACGCTCTGCATAGGAATGTATAAACCACGCTGAAATTAATAAGGGCGATTAATGCTTGTGACATTAATCGCCCTTTCTTGTATTTATTTTGGTATGGCATAACTGCTTATGAGCTGTTATTAACCAGCAAGTTACCCGGTCTTTGCCGAGTGGTTTGTCTCCTCACCTGCATGAAACGTATTATGCATGAGATTATGACAATTCACACTTAGGGTATGCACTAATTTTTACGGTTTTTCAATAAGAAAAACAACTAATTGCTCTTTTCTTGATCAATCTCATGTGCCAATTGGCGGGATTTATCTTTTTGCGCCAGTTTTTCTTCGCGACGCCTGCGAATTTGCTCATCCATTTTCGCGCCAATATGTTCTTCGTGTCGCTGTTCGGCCAAATCCACCTGACGCTGTCTTTCCCGAAAACGTTCGCGTTGCTCCTGGGTAATTTTGTCCCAGCAATGCGGGCAGCTTTCACCACGTACATAATGCGCAGACGCGCGATCTTCATCATTTAAAGGATGACGGCAGGCCCGGCACTGAATATACGGCCCAGGCACCAGCCCATGCCCCACCGAAACCCGTTCATCAAACACAAAACATTCGCCATCCCACAGGCTTTGCGGCGCAGGAATGGTTTCCAGATACTTAAGAATACCGCCTTCCAGATGATAGACCTCGTCATAGCCCTGGGACTTCATGTACGCCGTGGACTTTTCGCAACGAATCCCGCCGGTACAGAACATGGCCACTTTCTTTCTCTTGTTTTTGTCCAGTAAGCCGCCCTCTTGGGCCTGCGCCTGCACCCATTGCGGAAATTCGCGGAACGTAACCGTTTCAGGATTAACCGCCCCCCTGAACGTACCAATATCCACCTCGTAATCGTTGCGGGTATCAATGAGCACGACATCAGGGTCGGAAATTAAGGCATTCCAGTCTTCGGGCTTCACATACGTGCCTGCATTTTGCCCATTCACATTGGGTTGCCCCATGGTCACGATTTCTTTTTTCAGGCGCACCCGCATGCGGTGAAACGGCTCGCGGTCTTCCGACCAGGATTCTTTATGTTCCAGGGTTGCCAGGCGGGGATCATTGCGCAAATATGCCAACACCGCATCAATACCCTCGCGTGGGCCGGCAATCGTGCCATTAATGCCTTCAAGCGCCAGCAACAAAGTGCCTTTTACCTCATGCTGCTCGCAAAAAGCCTGCAAGGGTTCACGCATTGCCTGGTAATCGGGCAATTCAACAAATTTATATAAAGCGGCAATGGTAAAGTTGGACATACGGCAAGCGGGTAATAATAAAACAACCATTATAAATCAAACCAAGAGTTTGCAATGACATTGGCCTGGCACTTTTCTTTCTGGTTCCCACGCGGGAGCCTGGGAGCCAGAAACTTGCGATAACAAAATAACTTCAAGTTATGTAAAATCCGCTAGTCTACGGATTAATAATTCGCTATTTTTATCCCCAGGAGGAAACATGAAGTTAGAAACACTGGCCATTCACGCCGGCTATAAACCCGAACCCACCACCAAAGCCGTGGCGGTACCTATTTACCAAACCTCTTCCTACGCATTCGACAACACCCAGCACGGGGCTGATTTGTTTGACCTGAAAGTGGCTGGCAATATTTACACCCGCATCATGAACCCCACCAATGCGGTGCTTGAAGAGCGCGTGGCCGCACTGGAAGGCGGAGTGGCTGCTCTGGTGGTGGCCTCGGGCATGGCCGCTATTACTTACGCCATCCAAACCATTGCCGGCGCCGGTGACAACATTATTTCCACCAGTACCCTGTATGGCGGCACCTACAACCTGTTCGCCCATTCCTTCCCCCGTCAGGGTATTGAAGTACGCATGGCGCCGCATAACGACATTGCTGCCCTGGAAGCGCTTATTGACGACAACACCAAAGCGGTTTTCTGCGAATCTATTGGCAACCCGGCCGGTAACATTATTGACATCCAGGCCCTGGCCGATGCCGCCCACCGCCATGGCGTACCGCTTATTGTTGACAACACCGTCGCTTCACCCGCGCTGTGCCGCCCCTTTGAACACGGTGCCGACATTGTGGTGCATTCCCTGACCAAATACATTGGCGGCCATGGCACCACCATTGCCGGCGCCGTGGTTGATTCAGGCAAATTCCCCTGGGCCGAACACAAAGAACGCTTTGCCATTTTGAATGAACCCGACCCGGCCTACCACGGTGTGGTTTACACCGACGCCTTCGGTCCCGCCGCCTTCATTGGCCGCTGCCGCGTTGGCCCGCTGCGTAATACCGGTGCCGCCCTGGCCCCCTTAAGCGCTTTCTTAATTATCCAGGGTATTGAAACCCTGTCGCTGCGCATGGAACGTCATTGCGAAAACACCCTGAAAGTGGCCCAGCACCTTAACAACCACCCGCAAGTAGCATGGGTTAAATACGCTGGCCTGCCCGACCACCCCGAACACGCACTGGCACAAAAATACATGGGTGGCATTCCTTCTGGCATCTTGACGTTTGGCATTAAAGGCGGTAGCGAAGGCGGCGCCCGATTTATTGACGCCCTGCAGCTTATTACCCGACTGGTTAATATTGGCGACGCTAAATCCCTGGCCTGCCACCCCGCCAGCACCACCCACCGCCAACTGGACGAAAAAGAACTGGCCACCGCTGGTGTGAGTGCCGACATGATCCGTCTGTCTATTGGTATTGAACACATCGACGACATTATCGCCGACCTGGACCAGGCACTGGAAGCCAGCAAAGCTTAATACCTGCGTTCACACGTTTTAAACTGCCCCCAAAAAGTTGGATACCAGCTCAACCTTTGGGAGGCAGTTTATCTTTAAGTTTTTCAATAACTTAGAAATCCCATCGGTTTGATTTATTAGTTCAGTCCATTTAAAATAGAATAAAATTACCCTTAAAATACAGGCCGAATAGGCTGTGTTTAATGCTGTACATCTATCTATGTTGTATGAACTATCACCACCTAACGTCAAGCATTCAGGTGGGGGAATGCAGCGGAACTTATTCAATCTTGGTCATTGTTTCAAGGAGTACAGTATGCGAAACGTTGCCGTTGTCTTTGCCCTTGCCTTTACCCTCTCATTAGCCTGCTTTAACTCAAGCGCACAGAAGCGCCCATCCGTTGATTCTTCAATTACCATTAACGAGTTGGGTAAACCCGCTGAATTCCGGCGTTTTCTCACCAATTTGAAAAAAGAAGTTGCCGCCGGGAATCGCACAGCACTCGCAAAAATGATGGACTACCCACTCTCCGTAAGCGGGGGAGCAATCAAGGTATTCTCTGAAAAGGATTTCCTGACACACTACGATTCAATTTTTACGCCTTCAGTTGTCGCGGCAGTCAAAAAACAAACCTACGAAACCTTGTTTGTACGCGACATGGGGGCCATGGTGGGTCATGGGCAAGTCTGGTTCACTGGCGTATGCACTAACTCAAGCTGCAAAAAACGCGTTCCAAAGGTTATCACCGTTAATGCTCCTGACGATGAAATGGCAGCAGCAGCTGCTGCTGCCAATAAGTCAGCCACCAATGCACCAGACAGCAATGCAGAAAACGCCATTATTATTGGTACCTCCCTGCCCGAAGGGACACCTCCCGGTCCGTTCGGCCCATGCCGTCTGCTTCCTGCACACGTTAAGTCCGGATCAATGACAATCGCCGACGCACTTTCAAGCGATGATAGTCATTGCTATCGTTTGTCTGGAGAGAACGGAAAAAAAAACCAACCTACCTACTGCAGCAACCACCTAAAAAGGAATCACCATGAAACCTCTTTACCTGCTACTGGCCACTGCCGCCCTGCTTATATCCACCCCCAGCCAGGCCCAGATGTATTCAGGCGACTACCAAAAATGCAATCGTGGTAGTACTCCTCAAATTGAACAATGTGTCGGGAAGCAAACAAAAATGTGGGACAATCGCCTGAACAAAGCCTATAAAGAACTCATGTCTCGCAGTAGCGATACCCAAAAAGAACCGTTAAGAACCACCCAACGCCTGTGGATTCAATACCGGGATGCCAACTGCAACTTTTACTCTGCGGGCGATGGCACCATCAGTCGAGTTCAGGCGGCCGAATGCAGGCGTTACATGACCCTGCAACGCACCTGCGAAATGGAAGCGGCCAACAACTGGGAAGGTGGAACACAACCCGGGTGTGACTGAAGCCTTTAATAAACCCGGAATCCAATCACCCACAGCGACCGCTATCATGGCAACTGCCAGCTAATAATGCAAAAAAAAGGATGGCCAATTCCATCCTTTTTTTTGCATTTAAAAATTACAAACAACCCGCTTAAATCTTGCAGGCATCCCCGCAATCGTCATCCGCTTCTGGTACGTTATCGTCCAATTGCTGAATACGCTCGGCGTTTTTCTTTTCAATTTCATCGAAATCAACGTTTTCAAACGCGGTATCAAAATCAAGATCAGTATCGCTACTCATGGCAGGTCTTCCAAAATGGTTAGGCAAGCTTTGATTTTAACGTTAAAACCGTTTTTGTTTCCAGGCGGGAGCATGGAAAGAGCAATAGACAAATTTACCGCTTACAACCACAGGACATTCGCAACTGGCGTACAGTAGGCTCAATACAAATATACAGTTAAAAACTGCATGTCACTTCAATTGAATCTAGCAACGATACACGATACAATATATGATATTAGGATTCCGGCACAAAGGACTTGAGGCATTCTATAAAACCAGCTCCACAAAAGGCATACAAGCCACCCATGACTAAAAGAGACACAAAATGATGAAAAACCCTCCCCATCCAGGCGAGTTGCTTCGTGAAGATGTCATTATTGAGCTGGGGCTGTCTGTCACTGAAACGGCGGAACGGCTTGGCATGTCGCGTGTTGCCCTGTCACGCGTGCTAAATGCTAAAGCGGGCATCAGTGCCGATTTAGCCATCAGGCTTGAACAAGCCGGCGTCAGTACCGCCAAGGCATGGTTGGCAATGCAAACCAATTATGACTTGGCTCAGGCCCGGAAACGCCCCCAACCTATTGTCCGCTCTTTGGTGGTGGAACATGCCTGAGATACGCATTCCCATGCTCTACCCCAGACTGATTTCAGTCTGAAACACCATCTTGCCACACGCATTGCAACTCACGCAAAGGTGTTTTGCATTAAAAACATTAAGCATTTTCATTTCAGGCGCTATTATTAATTTTTAGAAATCGCCATTCCGAGCGACCAGGAGACAACAAACATGAAACATCAGCCTCAAAAATTTACGCGCCGGCAGCATTATTGCCATGCAAACCCTGGCCCGCTCGGCCCCCGATGGCTCGGTTCTTGCGTTTCAAACCAACAACATGGTTACCGCCCCGCTGCTTATGCGAAGCCCGCCGTACAATGCCGTTGAAGACTTCACCCCCATTGCCATGGTGGGCTCCATCCCTTTGGTACTGGTGGTGAATAGCAAACGAATCGATGCAACCAATGCCGAAGAATTTATTGAATTGCTTAAACAAAAAGGCGGCCAGTTGAACTTTGGCTCTAGCGGCCCCGGCACAACCCTACATTTGGCGGTTGAAATGATTGCCCAGGAAATTGGCGTTAAATTAAATCACATCCCGTACAAAGGCGTGGGTCCCATGGTGACCGACTTGGTGGCGGGCCAAATTGACTTTGCCGTGTCTGCCTTACCACCGGTTCATGGCCACCTCAAAAGCAATGCGCTACGCAGTATTGGCCTGCTAACCGAACAGCACATTGTGGCCGCGCCAGAAATCCCGACCTTTGCCGAACAGGGCTTTCCCAACTTCATTATGGATGTCTGGATGGCCGTGCTGGGCCCAAGCAAAATGCCAGCAGAAACCGTTAAGAAAGTTCACGATGCCATACTAGCCAGCTTCAATAACCCAACCATTAAAAACACCATAGAAAAACAGGGCAATATTGTTAAAGTAAGTACGCCCGAAGAGGCCCTGGGAAAAATCCGCAGTGACGTGCAACGCTACACCGACATGGCAAAAAAAATTAACCTGGTCGCCCATTAACGCATTCGCCCATACAAAAAACCCGCAATGCTAGTAAACACGCGGGTTTTGTGGCCTTTTGGCTACTACTTTATACGGTGTGATGGCGTCCCCACCAGGAATCGAACCTGGATCTGATTCTTAGGAGGAACCCGTTCTATCCATTGAACTACAGGGACACGCAATCAGCCCGCTAATATAGCATTAGAATAAATTTCAAACAAGCAACAAGCGCTTTATAACTGTTAATTTATCCCCGGTCAACCACGCTCCTGCCCACCGGCCCTCTTCTCGTTCCCATTCACACGCCCCTGCCTACCCACCCACGCAAAACACAACCGCTTCCCAACACAACCGGCTCTCACACAGGAGCCTGGGAACCAGACCCCACAATACGTTACAAAAAAAATTCAAATTATCGCTTCATCTTCCAGATATTGCTACACTACCCCCAAGCAAACAAAAACAGCAATTTATGAGTCAAGCCAATCAATCTGCCCCGGAAAACCCCAGTACCACCCCAGCGCAAGAAGCCTGCGAGCCTGCCGCTTTCCCGTGGTACGTGGCCTACACCAAACCCCGGCAAGAAGAATACGCCTTAAGTAACCTTTTACAGCAAGACTTCAACGCCTACCTGCCGCGCTACAAAAAACTTAAAAAACCGGCCAAAAATGCCCTTAACCAGGAAATCCTGGTAATACACGAACCCATGTTTCCGCGCTACATCTTCTTGCAGCAAACCCGCAAAGAACAGGCCATTAACAAAGTCCAGCACACGCGCGGCATTGTTACGCTGGTTCGCTTTGGCATAGAACTGGCCACCATGCCTTACGCACTAATCGCCGCCATACAGGAATTTGAACAATACCGTAACCAGGCCAGTTTTGATGAAATCAGCCCTTTAAAACCCGGCACCAAAGTTAAACTTAACCACAACACCCCCCTGCAGGGGCTGGAAGGCCTGGTGCAAACCGCGTCAAGTAAACGGGTTATCGTGTTGCTGGAAATACTGGGCAGACCCAAAACCATTAAGCTTGAACTGAATCAGCTTGACATTATTTGAATTTACAACCTTAAAACGTTGAAGACATAAAAAATGCTTCAAAAAACATAAACCGCCAAAAAGCACTCACGACCGCTCATTAATAATCATAAATCCCTGTTTTTACTACATATTTCAATAATATTTCAAGTAGCAACATTTACAAAACGCTGTCTAAAAAGCACAAAAAAACCTAAAAAAGCCAATAATTAAAACAAATCAATACATTTACGCGCAAAATCAGGTTAAAAAAACAACAATTTCAGAAAATAAAACCTGAAACATATCATTTCTTTACATTTTCACCTAAACTAAACCCCGTCTTATACAAGACTTGGGGTAAGCCCTTTATTGCCCCGCAGCATCAAAACCAGAATTTAAGCCAATGTTTTCATGAAAACACATAAAAACATTGCGGTAGCCTGCCTGAACACTTTGCAATTATGCAAACAGGCACCTAAAACACCTATAATTTCGTTTCATAAACAATTTGGCCCCCATTACAATAAAAGCAAAACGCCAACATTGTCCAAGACAACCTATTAACAAATCATTTGAATCCATGCGTATAAAAACAATTTTACTGTTAGCTGTCACCTCTGTTGCCCTTTCCGCCTGCGCCATGGCCCCTGGCATGTACATGGGTGGCCCCGGTTCAGTACAAAACGAACTGGACAACAATGAACAGCTAAAAGACGGTGAAGCCCCCGCCGGTGCCCTAATAACCATAGATGCCGCACTTATTAATCAACAAAGCCAAAACCAGCCCGCAGGCAGTAACGTCAACCACCTGTTTGGCAACCCCAGCGCCTACACCGTGGGCCCGGGTGACATACTAAACATTATTGTATGGGACCACCCCGAGCTTTCC
The DNA here is from genome assembly GCA_034006805.1 of Advenella sp. Taxonomy (GTDB): domain Bacteria; phylum Pseudomonadota; class Gammaproteobacteria; order Burkholderiales; family Burkholderiaceae_B; genus Advenella. Next base: position 24,832 of record JAVESC010000006.1, on the reverse strand, counting down.
TTGGCAGGTGCCACCGCTGCCGCCAGTGTTGAAGGCGGTAACACAGGCACCGGCTATAACGTAAGCGCCGATGGCCGCATCCAGTTCCCGTTTGCTGGCGCTATCAAAGTAGCCGGCCTAACCGAACTGCAAATCCGCGACAAGCTGACCAAAGCCCTGGCCACCTACATTACCAGCCCCCAGCTTACCGTACAAATTCGTTCCTACCGTAACAGCCGCGTTTACCTGGATGGTGAAGTGAACAAACCCGGCCTGCAAAACCTGAACGACATCCCCATGACCCTGCCCGAAGCCCTTAACCGTGCAGGCGGCCTTACCCAAAATGCAGACCGTTCTTCCATTATGCTAAACCGCAGTGGCAAAGAAACCCGCATTAACCTGGCGCAATTAACCGAACAGGGCATTAACCCCAACCGCATCATGCTTAAAAACGGCGACATGCTACGCGTGAACAACCGCGACCGCGCCAAAGTATTCATGATGGGCGAAGTGTTAAAACCGGAAGCCCTTGTCATGAACGACGGCCAGCTTACCCTGGCCCAGGCATTGGGTGAAAAAGGCGGCACCTCTATTAGCAGCAACCCCGGCCAAATTTACGTGATTCGCAAAGGCAAACAGGAACAGGCTGAAATTTTCCACCTGGATGCCAGCTCACCCATCGCCCTTATACTGGCCAGTGGCTTCCAGCTGAAACCCCAAGACATGGTGTATGTAGACCCAGCCCGCGTAGTCCGCTGGAACCGTGTCATCAGCAACATCCTGCCCAGTTATGGCGCCGTGGTCTCTACGGTAAACGCCACCGACTAAACACAACAGCCATGAACAACATCTTAACCGTTTGCATTGGCAACATCTGCCGCAGCCCTGTGGCTGAAGCCCTGCTAAAGGCCGCCCTGCCCGAAAAAAACATCTGGTCGGCCGGCCTGGCCGCCCTAAGCGGGCATGCGGCCGACAAAACCGCCCAGGAAATTGCCCTGGAACACGGGCTGGACATTTCCGCCCACCGTGCCCAGCAAATTAGCAGCTACATATGCACCCAGGCCGACTTAATTCTGGTAATGGAAACCAGCCATAAACAAGAGCTGGAACAAAAATACCCCTTCACCCGTGGCAAGGTACACTGCCTGGGCCACACCGGCCCCAGCCAAAAAACCGAAATTGCCGACCCCTACCGAAAAAACCGTGCCGCCTTTGAGACCTCGCATAAACTTATTGCCCAAGGCGTTAACCACTGGGCAAATTTAATCAAACAAATCAGCTAAGCACGCTTTTCCACTCCCCCTGTTCCACCCTACTATATATACTCAGCAAAGCATTACATGAACGCACCACAGCAAAACCCATCTTCGTCTTTACAACCACAAAAAGATAATGACGAAATAGATTTACTTGCCATTCTTGACACCATTTTAGATGCCAAATGGCTAATAGTTGCCATTACCTGCGTTTGCACCCTGCTGGCCATTGCCTACGCCATGTTCAGCACCCCCATCTACCAATCCAACACCATGATTCAGGTAGAGCAAAACCAGGGCAATACCAACCCCGCCATGGGCGAACTGGCCCTACTGTTTGATGCTGGTTCCCCCGTAGCCGCTGAAATTGAAATACTGCGTTCACGCATGGTGGTGGGAGAAACCGTAGACCGTCTGCAACTGAACAATAGCGCCACCCCTGATTACGTTCCCATCGTTGGCCAATGGCTGGCCAAACGGGCGACCGGGCTGTCTGACCCGGGGGTCTTTGGTTTTGGGGGCTATGTATCGGGCACCGAAAACATTCGCCTAAGCCAGCTGGACGTACCCGCTGAACTGTTAGGCACAGAGCTGAAACTGGTCGCCACCGAAACCGGTTATGACTTGTACACCGAAAACAATGACTTGCTAGTAAGCGGCCCAACCGACCAAACCCACACCTTTTTATACAACGGAGAACACGGTCGCGTTAACATTGCCAGCCTGCAAGCCAAACCTGGCGCCCGCTTTACGGTAGTAAGCACCTCTCGCCAGGCAAAAATCAATCAGCTACAGAACCAACTACAAGTAAGCGAAAAAGGCAAACAATCTGGCATGCTGGCCGTTACGCTGGAAGGCCCCAACCGCCGATTGATTACCGAAATCCTGAATACCTTGGGCAATGTTTATGTAAAACAAAACATTGACCGCAAAGCCGCTGAAGCCGATAAATCCTTAAGCTTTCTGGATGCCTTCCTGCCCGAGCTGCGCCAGCAAATGCAGGCATCTGAAAGCCAGTACACTGAATTCCGCGACCAGAAAGGCACTTTTGACCTGGGCGCCGAAGGCAAGGCCTCTTTAGACACCAGCGTTAACCTGCAACTGAAATTGCTGGAACTGCAACAAAAGCGCCGCGAACTTACCCCCCAATTTACCGCCGCCCACCCCAGCATTAAAGCCATCGACCAGCAAATTGCCGCGCTTAACAAGGAAATTGCCAAGGTTACCAGCAGCGTTAAAAAAATGCCCGAGCTGGAACAACAACTGCTTACCCTTACCCGCAACGTAAAAGTTAACAGTGAAATGTACGTAAACCTGTTAAACAGCGCCCAACAACTGCGCCTGGTAAAAGAAGGCAAAGTAGGTAATGTACGGGTAATCGATGAAGCCGTTGTACCCGGCCAACCTGTTAAACCTAAAAAAGCACTGGTTCTGGCACTGGGTGTATTGCTTGGTTTAATGTTAGGTACTGGCGTTGCCATTGCACGCAGCATGCTACACCCTGGCATTAAAGAAGCCAATGAAATTGAACAAAACCTGGGCATGCATGTGTTTGCCACCGTGCCCCGTTCAATACAGCAAACCACGCAGTATCTGGAAGCCAGCAGCAAAAAACCCGGCAACCATGTACTGGCTTATGTAGCACCACAAGACCCTGCCATTGAAAGCCTGCGTAGCCTGCGCACCGCCCTGCAATTTGCCATGCTGGAAGCCACCAACAATATCGTGCTAATTACTGGCCCTACCCCTACTATTGGTAAATCCTTCATTAGCGTGAACTTTGCAGCCGTACTGGGTTCAGCCAATAAGAAAGTATTACTAATAGATGCCGACTTGCGAAAAGGCTACCTTAACCAGTATTTTGGTAAACCACGCCATAATGGTGCAAGTGAATTCATTAGCGGTACCATTAATGCAGAACAGGCCATTCATAAAAACGTGCTGCCCAATGTGGACTTCTTAAGTACCGGTGTATTGCCACCCAACCCGTCAGAGCTATTGCTGTCTGCTCAGGCAATTGAAAAATTAAACCAGCTGGCCAAACAGTATGACCTGGTACTGCTTGACAGTGCCCCCGTACTGGCTGTTTCTGACGCCATGGCACTGGCCCCGCATGCCGGAGCCACGTTCCTGCTGGCACGAGCCAACCAAACCACCCTGGGTGAAATAGATGAGTCTGCCAAACGGATACGCCAGGCGGGTGGAAATGTTAAGGGTGTGATCTTTAACGATATGGTGGCCAGAAGCCGCAAATACGGTTCCAAGTATGGGTATTATCGCTATGCTAATTATGAGTATGGTTCAAATTCATAATTTGAAAGACAATATCAGCAATAATGAGCCTTAAAAAACAAGCAATATCCGGAGTTAAATGGAGCTTTGCGCAGCAATTCAGTGTACAAATCATTAACTTCGGTGTTCAAGTAATTCTGGCAAGATTACTTATGCCGGAGATGTTTGGGCTGATTGCAATGGTTATTGTTTTTATCTCCATAGGATCTGCGCTTATGGATAGTGGCATGACCAGCTCGCTTATCCGCACTAAAAACCCAGATCAAACAGACTACTCAACCGTTTTTGTAACAAACCTGCTTGTCAGCTTCGCCGTATATATCCTAATTTTTATTCTGGCTCCTTATATAGCGGATTTTTACAATCAGGACGTACTGACCAACATTATCCGTTTACTGGCATTAAGTTTCGTAATTCGTGCGTTTGTTGCAGTACACGTAGCCAAGCTAACCAAAGAAATGAACTTCAAACTGCAAATGCAGCTACAAGTTCCATCAGTTATTATTTCAGGTATTATCGGTGTAACTATGGCATACAAAGGTTATGGGGTGTGGAGCCTGGTTTGGTTAAATATTGCGCAAGCCTTAGTGTTCACCATTCAGTATTGGGTATTCATACCATGGAAGCCATCGCTAGTTTTTGATAAAGAGCGATTTAAATATCACTTCAAATTCGGCTACAAACTAACGCTTTCAAGCCTGCTTGACAGCATCTACAACGATGCATACCGGATTGTAATTGGTAAATGCTTTTCACCTGCACAAGTGGGTTACTTCAATCAAGCAGAAACCATGCGCCTGTTTCCTGTACAACAAATAAGTACAGTTGTAGGAAAAATTACTTACCCATATTTCGCCAATATTGAGAGTGATGTTTCACTAAGAAGAGCATATAAAAACACAATGAAATTGCTCATATTTATCACATTACCAACTATGCTGTCTTTAATTTTAATTGCAGAAGAAGGTTTTAGATTCGTCTTTGGGGAGAAATGGTTACCTTCCGTACCCTATTTTCAAGTACTGGCCCTTGCCTCTATTGTCCGTCCAGTTAGCACTTATAATTTAAATATATTAAAAGTCAAAGGTCGAAGTGATATATTTCTACAAATAGAAATCATCAAAAAAATACTAGGCGTTATTTTCCTTATAGGAGGCTTATTATTTGGAATAATGGGATTAGTTATATCTTTAGTTTCCTTTGCATACATTTCTTATGCAATAAATATGTCGTACAGTGGAAAACTAATAAATTACTCTGCTTTTTCACAACTGAAAGATATTTCAACTATGGTTCTGCTTGCCGTATTTTTATATACGACTCTCTACACAGTTAAGAACACTTTTCAATTCAACATTAACTCAGAGATTATCTTAATAGTTTTTTTTAGTTCCACCTTATTTGGACTATTTATTTTTTTATCTATACTCTTTGACAAAGAGCTAAAAAGCATTATTATTAATTTAAAAAACTAATTATGTTTAAAACAGAAATTTTATTCACCGGGTTTTATGGACAAAAAAACACTGGTGACGATGCTTTTATAGAAGTAAGTTCTTGGGGAGCAGATAGATATTGGAAGAAAAATGAAAATATATTCTTAAGTAAAAAAGAAAATTTACCTTTAGTACAAACTAATATAAAAGGCTATCCATTAACGCTACCAAAAAGCTATCACATACAAAACAAACTTCTACTAGATAACACACAATACCTAATATCTGCTGGTGGTTCAACATTACATAGCAAAATGACTGAAAAAAACATAAAAGCTATGGCAGTAAAACATAAAAAAAATGGAAAAAAAATTAAGATTGGTGGTATAGGTGTTTCCATCGGTCCTTTTAAAACTAATGACGATGAAAAAGCCATATTTAATTATCTAAAGAATTTAGATTTTTTAGCTGTAAGAGATCAAGCATCGTACGATATTGTTTCTCAATTGGATTTACCTTATAAGCCAATAAATGCATTTGATTTAGCTGCTTTATTACCTAAAGTTTATTCTACCAACACACATATTACTCAAAAAAAAGAAAAGAAAATAATTGGAATTAGTGTATGCCCATTTGAAAGCATTAGCGATCCAAAAAACATTGCGAATGAGATTAAGCGCAATAAAATGCTCTGCCAACTTTTACAAGCTATTGACAATGAAGAAAACATACACTTCAAATTTTTTATAATAAATGGTCATAAAAAAATAGGAGACTATTCTCTTACTAAAAATATAATTCATTTATCAAAATTAAATAGTTTTGAAATCATTCCCTATCAAAAAGAAACTAGATTAATGTGGAATGAAATTAAAAGCTGTAACTTCATTATTTCAACACGTTTACATGCTGCAATTTTCGCATGTTTTGCGGATATCCCATTTATGCTTAATGAATACCACAGAAAATGTGAAGATTTTTTGGAAACAATAGGATATGAAGAAAGTTATAGATTATATAATAGTGAATATTCAATAAAAGAAAAATCCCAAATAATTTTGGAAATACTTAATAATAAAAACTATATAATACCGCATGCTAAAGACTTAGCAATTAAAAATGCAGAATTAAATTTTACTAAGATTAAAATTTAATTCTCAATTACAATTAAATATAAATTATTGTATTTTCCAATATTAGCAATATTAAAAATTATTTATATAAACTTCTGGATTTAAAATGTTTTCCGTAGTTATTCCCTTATATAACAAAGAGTTGAGTATTAAAAACACCATTAACTCAGCATTAAAACAAAGTTACCAGAATTTTGAAATAATTGTAGTCAATGATGGTTCAACCGATAATAGTGCCCAAATAGTAGAAAGCATCAAAGATAAACGAATTCATTTAGTACATCAAAAAAATCAAGGCGTTTCTGCGGCACGAAATCGTGGTATACAAGAAGCTAGTAATGAATGGATTGCTTTTCTAGACGGTGATGATTTATGGAGCCAAGAGCATCTGCAAGAAATTACTATAATGATGAAAAAATTTCCAGAAGAAAAGATTTTTGTAACTTCTTTTGAATATTCTGATAAGCGCTCTATGTTTAGGCACCCACGAAATGAGAAAATATTTAAAATTGATAACTATTTTAAAGAAGCCATTAAAGAACATCTTATGTGGACAAGTATTGTTGTAGTCCATAAAAATTGTTTTAAAGAAATAGGCAAGTTTAATGAGAAACTTAATCGAGGCGAAGATTTAGATTTATGGGCCAGATTAGCACGTAAGTATCATATTATTAAAAGTCAAAAAATAACAGCAATATATAGAATTGAAGCAGAGAATAGAAGTACAAGCTCATATAATATAAATATGAGTCGTATTTTTAATTATAAATTTGAAGATTCAACATCAATAGATGAAACAAGATACTACAAACATCAAATAACTAATACGTTAAGAGGTTATCTATTAAATAAAAAAATTTCATTATTTATAAAACTTTATTTAAAACATAGAAAAAATATATCATTACTCAATTTATTAAAGTTAAAATCCATATGAAATTCTTAATTACCGGTGATTTGGTAGTAAACCAGCCTTACAATGCATCCCAGAAAATTGATTCTCAACTTATTGATTTATTTACTAAGTCAGACTGCAATATCATTAACCTTGAAGCACCAGTCACAACAAATCAAAAAAAAATCATTAAAACAGGTCCCTATTTAAAAGCACACAGAGATAGTACGCTTGATGTTTTAAAAACCCTTAACATACATATAGCAGCGTTAGCTAATAACCACATAAAAGATTATGATGAACAAGGTGTTCTGGACACTATCATTTTTTGTCAAAATAACGGTATTGAAACTATTGGTGCTGGTAAACACGCCGAAGACGCTGCGCAAACCAAAGTTGTACAAACATCAGAAGGCATTGTAGCAATTATCAATATCGCTGAAAACGAATGGGCAAGTGCCGAAGAAAATAGTGCTGGTGCAAACGGCATGTGTTTGATAAAAGACACAAAAAAAATTCAGCAAGCCAAACAAACATATGATTTTGTTTTTGTTATTATCCACGGTGGCCATGAGTATTATAACTTACCAAGTCCACGCATGCAGCGACAGTATCGCTTTTATGCCGAACAAGGAGCAGATCTCGTTGTTGGTCACCACACACATTGCATCAACGGACATGAAATCTACAAAGGCACACCCATTTTTTATAGCCTGGGAAATTTCCTGTTTACTAAAGACAGTCCGCATACAGACTGGTATACGGGACTTGTACTACAGGTTGAACTCAGTAACAAAAAACTAACTACACACCTACTACCCATTCAACAAAGCAAAGAAACCTTTGAGTTACGACAATTTGACGATAACCAACAAACTCTGGGACGAATAGCAAAATACAATGAGATTATTCAGGATAAAACCAAATTGGAAAAAGCTTGGAATAATTATGTTTTAACCAACACTAATACATATTGCAATTATTGGTCTATATTAAGTTTTATTAAAAACAAAAAAATAAAAGGCATAATGAAAAGATTAAAATTAAATTATGCGCAAAAATTTGGTCAAATTTTATTTTTAAATTTAATGCGTTGCGAAGCACATTATGATTTATCGAGAGAAATATTAAAAAATAGAATTAAAAAGGTTGGCAAGTGGGATTAACTGCATTTAAAAAAACTGATATTTCAAGAGAAATATTTTTATTTTCTATTTTACTATATTTTGCTCAAGGAGCTTTTTATCCTACTGGAACTATAATTTCACAAATAGCTTTATTAACTATAATAAGCATTTCTATTATTTTTTGCATAAAAGTTATACTTTCTAAATCCAAGAAAAATATTTCAATATGGTTATGGTTTTTATTATTTACACTTAATATTTTAGGTTTTATATTTACATTTAACTATCAAAACCCCTACTATTTTAGTCAAATAAAAGCATTATTAGTATTTTTTTTACCTTTTTTTTCCAGTTACTATTTAGCAAAGAAAGGAGCGTTAGAAGAAAAACATTTTATACGTTTCTTAATCATAATGTTGCTAATTTCTATTTTAAATTTTCAATTCGCAAAGGAAATTATTTTAGAATCACGAATAAGTGATAAAACAGATCTAGTAAATAATACAGCATATGCTTTTGTTGTATTAATTCCCTATTCATTATTTTTTAAACGTAAGCTTTTTTCACTACTTACAATATTTATTATATTATTATTTATAATCCAAGGGGCAAAACGTGGTGCAGTAATTGTAGGAGGACTTGGAGCATTATTTTTTGCATATTATATGCTTAAAAATATTGAAAAAAGACATAGATTAATTGGCTATCTAGTCGCTTTTGTCGCAACAGCCTCGTTATCAGTATTTTTCTATAACTATTACATGAGTAACGAATTCTTATTAAACCGCATGGCACAAATAAGTGAAGGAGGTAGCGGTAGAAATATAATCTATACGAATTTACTCCAGGCTTGGTATGAAAGTGGAAGTATTATTAATTATCTGTTTGGACATGGCTTCGCAAGTACATTACAACTGTCTGGAACAGGTAATTTTGCACATAATGATTGGCTTGAACTACTGACAAATTTTGGATTTCTAGGTGTTTTTTTATACTTTTCTATATTCATATCATTTTCAAGACAGGCATTAAAAAGCACAAACCAACGTTATAAAATAATGTTACTTGCTGTACTTACAATGTGGTTTTTAACAACTTTATTTTCAATGGTATATAACAATTATTCAGGTATTTTTTACTCAATTTTAGCTGGTTATTTAGTAGCTTCTATACATAAACACAAACTAGAGGAACGAAATGTCTATTAAAACTCTAAAACAAAAAACAAAAACTGTAATAAACAATCCAAAAGTTTTATTCATAAAACTTTTATATAAAATATCTCCACTATTTAGTGACAAAATATATTTAAAAATCCTATTCCCTCTACAAACCGGTTATAAATTAAATCTAGATAAGCCAAAAACTTACAACGAGAAACTTCAATGGCTTAAAATTCATTATAGAAAGCCGATTATGATGCAGATGGTTGATAAATATGAGGCAAAAAAATTTGCTCAAAATATTATTGGAAAAAAATATATTATTGAAAATCTAGGTATCTGGGATTCATTTGATGAAATTGATTTTAACTCATTACCAAATAGATTTGTTTTAAAAACCACGCACGATCAAGGTGGTATCATAATCGTTAAAGATAAGAATAAACTGGATATTAAAGCAGCTAAAATAAAAATTAATAAGCATTTAAAAACCAAACATTTCTATTTAACACGTGAATGGCCATACAAAGATGTAAAGCCTAGGATTATGGCAGAGGTCTTTCTCGAAAATAAAAATTTAGGTGACTTATGGGACTACAAGTTTTATTGTTTTCATGGTATACCTGAAGTGATGTATATAGCTCATGGAAGGCATTCAGAACAGTGTTATTTTGATTTTTTTGACATGAATTTTAATAAATTGGATATAGCTAGAAGAGGTTATTCACAATCTAAAAAAACTTTTGATATACCAAAAAACTGGGATTTAATGAAAGAACTAGCGGCTAAATTATCAAAAAACTTACCTCATGTTCGTGTTGATTTTTATAATATTGATGGTCTAATATATTTAGGTGAGTTAACTTTTTTCCAAGGCGGCGGAATGATGCCATTTTATCCCAAAGACTGGGATTTGGCTTTTGGAAATTGGATAAATATAAATAACATATAAAACCAATCAATGAATTAAATAAAATGAAAATAGCCAAAATATTAACAGGAGATCCTAGCAACCAGAAAGGTGCTTTCAACAATATCATGGAAAGAATTAAAAATTTAAAGTTTCTTGAGAAAAATGTTGATTGCTATATGATACGAATAGAATACAGCTGGTTACTTAAGCTAATTAAATTTAATTTTACAAAAACAAAAAAAGAAGATTTTTGTATAATTAACGAAATAAGGTTCAATAACCTTTGGATAACCATGGGTTTAATTGATTATTTTTTAACTCATAGATTACATAAAAAAGTAAGTATCGCTCAAAAACAATTAAAAAAACATTCACGATTATTTTCTAAATATGATTTATTATCTGTACATGGTTATGAAGCAGTAATTATTTCAATAAATGCCAAGAAGAAATTTAATGTTCCTTTTGTTGCTACCTGGCATGGATCCGATATTAATTTCGTACCATTTCATAATATAGAAATACAAAAAAAAATTAAAGATTTATTAGAAAATGCTAGCCATAATTTTTTCGTTAGTAAAGATTTGTTATTAACCTCAAATAAAGTATCAACAAAAAAAAATAAAAGCGTTTTATATACAGGGCCTGCTAATTATTTCATCAAATATCCTGAAGAGAAAAAAATAAATTTAAAAAGAAAATATAAAATAAACCAAAAATATATAATTGGTTTTATAGGCAACTTTATTTCCGTAAAAAATGTTTTAATACTACCTGAAATTTTCAGCCAACTCAAAAAGAATATAAATGATATAGCTTTTATTTTAGTTGGTGATGGTAATCAAGAAAAAAAACTAAGAGAAAAAATAAATTTATTATTAATTGATAATGTTTATTTTTTTGGAAGATGTGAGCCTCAAGAAATTCCTAACATTTTAAATTGCATGGATGTATTACTACTTCCAAGCATTAATGAAGGTTTACCCAGAGTAACATTAGAAGCTCAAGCGTGTGGTGTACATGTTGTTGGTTCTAATCGCGGTGGTATACCAGAAGCTATTGGCAATAATAATAGTTTTGAACTTGATTCATCATTTGTTACTAAAATTACTCAAAGAGTAGTTGATATTTTACAGGATTCCAATATAAAACCTGAACTTCCAAAAAAATTCTCTTGGAAACATGCTTTAGAACATGAAAAAAAAATTCATATAGAAACCATCAATACAAAAACCATATAATTTATTTTATACTCTTAATTTTAAAGAACAATATATATCTTATGGAATCGATTAATAAGAGAATAGATAATACCTAATATAAATTTGACCGAATTACTGTAATGACCCACTGATTTCCTGCTCAGGTATTATTACGAAAGGAAAGTACGATGAGTATCGAGATGACAGAAGAAATCAAACGTTGGACAGCAAAGCGTAAGTCTGCTTTAGTGCTAGACATAATCAAGGGCAAGACGACGGTTTCCGAGGCTAGCCGCCAATACGATTTGTCCCCTTCAGAGGTTGAGGACTGGATAGATAATGCCACCGCAGGCATGGAGAATGCGTTAAAAGCGAAGCCGGATGATGTACGTGAGCAATACGAGCGACAGATCAAAGATCTACAAGAAGCTTACGGTGAGGCCATGCTGGAGTTGCGTGCCCGAAAAAAGTTGCAATCCCTGCTGGACAAGGACGAGAGCTGATACGCTCAATCTGGCAGGGACTGAAAGAGGACGGTATTGATGTCAGCATCAGCAAGCTATGTGGGTGGTTTGGGGTATCACGCCGCACTTTTTACTATCAGCCTGTCAAGGCAGCGCCGAGGCTACAACCCGCGCTAGTGAGTCGAGTTAAGGCGCTAATTGAAGACAACCCCTCTTTTGGTTATCGAACGGTAGCAGGACTGCTAAGCATGAACAAAAACACAGTGCAGCGTATTTTTCAACTTAAAGGCTGGCAGCCCGAGTTCGACAGTTAAAGCCGTAACCTATTGATTTGTAATGAATCGCTTTAAAAACACTCCACTACAAATAAATTTTTTATTGATTTTCTGTTATCTTCTTTGAAAATGCTTCTATTGTGAATTGTTTCTAGAATTCAGTCAAGACACCTAAAAATGTAGTGGCATGTCATTTATTCATTTAATTCAGATAGTTAGAGGAAAACTGTCGAACTCGGGTGGCAGGTGCGTAAACGAGCTACTGGCATGCGACCTCGCGTACAAGCCCTCGCTTCAGTTGCTGGGTCGCCCAACGAGCGCTGGGCAACGGATCTGTGCCGCATTTGGGGTGGCCGTGATGGTTGGTTAAGTTTGGCTTTAGTTATTGACTGCTATACACGAGAGCTATTAGGTTGGCAGCTCTCCAAGACGGGTAAAGCTAGCACAGCCACCTCTGCGTTAGAGCAAGCACTTCTCGCCAGATTTGGCACACTAGGTCGAGTTCCAGAACCGTTTTTATTGCGTTCAGATAATGGTTTAGTCTTCAGTAGCCGTAGTTATACGCAGTTAGTGCGCAGCTACGGGTTACGTCAGGAGTTCATTACGCCCCATTGCCCACAGCAAAATGGCATGGTGGAGCGATTAATTCGTACGCTCAAAGAGCAATGCGTACACCGCCATCGCTTTGAAAGGGTACAACACGCCAGTCGTATCATTGCTGACTGGATTTTATTCTATAACACTCAGCGCCCACATCAGGCGTTGAAAATGAAAACACCTGCTGAAGCTTATGCATTAGCAGCCTAATTTGAGCAGAAACTGCTGGGTCATTACATTATAAATTTGATGTTGAATCAATCACAATTATTGTTGTTGTATATTTTTCAAATACTTCATTTCCCTGAAAAAAACTTCATTTTATTAAAATAAAAATAAATAATTTACGATCAAAATAAAAAAATATTTTTATATTTTTTAATATCTAATTATTTTAAATAACATTGAGATTTTAAATGAAAATCATACATTTATGTTTAGCTAATTATTATATTGATAATTATGGTTATCAAGAAAATATAATAGCAAAAATGCACAAGATTCAAGGACACCAAGTATATATAATTGCTTCAACTGAAACCTATCTAGACAATAAAACTATTGGACAAATAAATCCTTCTGATTATTTATCAAATGATGGAATTCATATTACAAGATTAGCATACTCAAATTTTCTTCCTAATAAAATAGTTAGAAAACTAAGAATATATAAAGAGTTATATAATAATTTAGAAAAAATAAATCCAGATATTATATTTATTCATGGGCCACAATTTTTAAGCATCACATCAATTACCAAGTACTTAAAATCAAATAAAAAAACAAAAGTTTATGTCGATAGTCACTCTGATACAATTAATAGTGCAAAAAACTGGTTCTCAAAAAATATACTTCATAAAATAATATATAGATGGTGTACATTACAAATAGCACCATTTACCAATTTTTTTTGGTCTACCCTTCCCATTAGGACTAAATTTCTCATTGACATTTACAAAATTCCTAAAGAAAAAATCAAGTTATTAGAGTTTGGGGCCGATGATACATTATTTGATATAAACAAAAAAAATGCTATACGCTCAAACATAAGAAAAAAACTAGGAGTTGAAGAAGATGATTTTATTATCATTACTGGTGGAAAAATTGACCAAAGGAAAAATATTCACATTTTAATAGATGCATTTAATAAAATTGCCAATCAAAAAATAAAACTAATAATTTTTGGAACCCCAAATGATGAAATGAAATACTTATTTGATAAAATTAATAAAAACAAGAACATTCATTACCTAGGGTGGCAAAATCAAGAGATTATTTACAACCTTCTATTATCTTCTGACTTAGGTTTTTTCCCAGGTACTCATTCAGTTTTATGGGAGCAATGCTGTGGAGTTGGGCTTCCTTGTGTTTTTAAAAAATGGGATGATATACAACATGTAGATATTGGTGGGAATTGTAGATTTATAGATGATATTTCAATAGACAACATCATCTCTGAAATTGATTTTATATTTAATAACAAAAAAACATATAAAAGAATGTTGGATATATCATTAGAAAAATGTATCAATCATTTCTCATTTTATAACATCGCCAAAAGATCTATAGAATTATAATTATAAAATTTAAAAATCCCTTTTTTTATTTATTAAAAAATCATTAAATTATATTTAATAAATTATTTAAATAATTTATTAATAAACTCTAAAAATATATTTTAAATTAAAAAAAATAAAAATTGATTTATTAAAGAATCAAAACTATTCTTTATGAGCATATATACCTTTAAAACAAAATTAAAAACAGCTTTATGTCTTGGTTTGCCAAATCTGGTTCGCGCCATTATATACCGATTGGGTGTTAAAACAGGTATTAACCCGGTAAGACGCATACAAGGAAAATTACCTGTAGGTGATTTTTTTAACCCACTTGAATTACCCATTCTTTCATTACCAGAACCAAAAAACTGGAGAAATTCGGCTAAGTTATTCAGTTATTGGCCCTATCAACTTAGCAATGAAATACCCAAGTGGAATAGCAATCCCTTAACAGGTGCACCAGTTAAAAGCTGTAATAAAGAATGGTGGCAAATTCCTGATTTTGATCCAGATGTCGGTGATATCAAGCAAATCTGGGAATTATCCCGTTTGGACTGGGTTCTAGCGTTTGCACAATCTGCACGAACAGGTAATGTTGCCAGTTTAATTAAACTGAATTCCTGGTTGGCAGACTGGTGTACCAGTAACCCGCCCTATAAGGGGCCAAACTGGAAGTGCGGTCAGGAAGCCTCTATTCGTGTCATGCACTTGGCCATGGCAACAAAAATTCTGGGGCAGGTAAAATCTACTACCCCCGCCCTGCTGGATTTAATCAAACTCCATCTTCAACGCATTGAGCCCACCATTCAGTATGCTGTAGCACAAGATAATAATCATGGCACATCTGAAGCAGCGGCCCTGTTTATTGGTGGAAGCTGGTTGGAAGCCAACGGAATTTCTGAGGGCAGCAAGTGGAAAAAAATGGGTGTGAAATGGCTGGAAAACCGTTCTGCCCGGTTAATTGGCAAAGATGGCAGTTTTAGCCAGTATTCATTAAATTACCATCGTGTCATGCTGGATACCTTTTGCATGGTTGAAATCTGGCGTAAAGAATTGAGTTTGCCGCTTTTTTCAAAGCACTGGTATGTAAAAGCAAAGGCTGCAAGTGAATGGTTAAGGGCTTTAATTAATCCTACCAATGGTGATGGACCAAACCTTGGGGCCAATGATGGAGCCCGTTTACTACCTTTAAGCGATACTAATTACCGTGACTATCGCCCTTCTGTTCAACTGGCAATGGTTTTATTTACGCAATCACTGGCCTACAGTACAGATGGTGACTGGAACGTACCGCTTAAATGGCTGGAAATAAGCTTACCAAGTGCCGCAGCAGCTAAACCGCAAAGTACCTTATTTGATGATGGTGGTTTTGCTATTCTGCGCAATGAACAGGCAATGGCTTTGCTTAGATATCCCCGCTTCAAATTCCGCCCCAGTCAGGCAGACGCATTACATATTGATTTATGGGTAGAAAACCAGAACGTTTTGCGTGATGCGGGCACCTATACTTACAACACTGATAAAAAATGGCTGGCTTACTTTCCTGGCACAATAAGCCATAATACGGTGCAGTTTGATGACAGGGATCAAATGCCCCGTCTAAGCCGCTTTCTTTTCGGTAACTGGTTAAAAACCAATTTTCTTGAACCACTACAAACAAAGCATGATCAGGTAACCTTTGCTGCTGGATATACCGATAGCAAGAAGGCAAAGCATCATCGCGCTATTATTTTAAAGAAAACCAGTCTGCAAATTACCGATAACGTTGAAGGTTTCAGTAAAAAAGCTGTTTTACGTTGGCGCTTGACCCCTGGGAGCTGGGAATTACAGGGGAATTCGGTAACAAACGGGGAGCATGAATTAGAAGTTTTTTCTTCTGCTCCCATTGCCCGTGTTGAATTAGTTACGGGGTGGGAATCCCGATATTATTTGGAAAAGACCGAAGCACCTGTCTTGGAAGTGGAAATTCATCAACCAGGCACATTAACTTCAGAGTACCGCTGGATCAGATAATGACTCTTTATTATCCTCTTGCCTTACTAACTATACATATTTAAATCAAGAAAAATTACTTAGTCATATTTCGCCCTTTTAAAAAGGTATTTTTACATGCATTCAACAGTTACAACCCTAGGCTTAGGTTATATAGGTCTGCCTACTTCAGCGCTAATCGCATCCCATCAAATTTCTGTGCACGGTGTGGATATTTCACAAAATGTTGTTGATACCATCAACGCAGGTAAAATTCATATTGTTGAGCCTGACTTAGATAAAGCAGTGGCTAGTGCTGTGGCATCTGGTTTTTTAAAAGCCGCTACTACTCCTGTTGCTGCAGATACCTACCTTATCGTGGTACCAACACCTTTTAAAAGTGGTAATCACGAACCTGATATTTCCTACATTCAAGCGGCGACTGAAGCGATTTTACCGTTACTAAAAGAAAATGATTTATATATTATTGAATCAACTTCACCCGTCGGTACTACCGAGCGCATGCGTGATTTCATTTTCAGTAAACGCCCGGAATTAAAGGACAACATTTACATCGCTTACTGCCCTGAACGGGTCTTGCCTGGCAATGTTATGTATGAACTGGTTCATAACGATCGTGTAATTGGTGGTGTAGACGAAGCATCCACAAAAAAAGCGACTGCATTTTATCGCCAGTTTGTCAAAGGTGAACTGCATCAAACCAATGCCCGCACAGCTGAAATGTGCAAGCTTACTGAAAATTCTTCACGGGACGTACAAATTGCTTTTGCCAATGAATTATCTTTGATTTGTGATAAAGCAGACATAGATGTGTGGGAGCTTATCCACCTGGCAAACAAGCATCCTCGTGTAAACATTTTACAACCAGGTAGTGGCGTGGGTGGGCATTGCATTGCTGTGGACCCTTACTTTATTACTGCCGAGTTCCCTATGGAGTCGCAAATCATAGGAAAAGCTCGCGAAATTAATAACTACAAAGCTTTCTGGTGCGCGCAAAAAATCAAAAAAACCATCCAGGAGTTTGAGTTAAAACACAACCGTGTGCCTACTGTGGCCTTAATGGGTTTGGCATTCAAGCCAAATATCGATGACCTCAGGCAGTCGCCTGCTGTTTATATCGCACAAAAAGTTCTGCAGGAAGCCAATGATGAGACCTATTTCATTGTTGAACCCAATATTAATAACCACCCCTATTATAAAGTGGCCGCTGTAGAAGAGGCCGTTGCCAAGGCTGATATTATTGCTTTCCTTGTTGCCCATAATGAGTTTAAGGCGTTAAACCTTGGTGAGGATAAAATTGTTCTGGACTTTTGTGGAGTTAAAAAATAATGAAAGTTTTATCTGTTTTTGGTACACGCCCGGAAGCCATTAAAATGGCACCTTTAGTAAAAGCACTGGAAGCAGATGCTTTTTTTACAGCTAAAGTGGCAGTTACAGCCCAGCATCGGGAAATGCTCGATCAGGTATTAAATCTTTTTGATATCACTCCTGATTACGATTTAAACCTTATGAAACCAGGGCAAGATCTGTATGACATTACTTCTGGTGTACTACTAGGTTTACGTGAAGTATTGAAAGATTTTCAACCAGATCTGCTCTTGGTGCATGGTGATACAGCAACCACCTTTGCTGCTTCATTAGCCGCTTTCTACCAACAAATTCCCGTAGGGCATGTAGAGGCCGGTTTGCGTACTGGCAACTTATACTCCCCCTGGCCGGAAGAAGCAAACCGTGTATTAACAGGGCGACTGGCACACTGGCATTTTGCCCCCACAGAACGCAATCAAAATGCCCTGCTTGCAGAAAAAATACTTGCTGAACGTATTGTTGTAACGGGCAATACGGTTATTGATGCTCTGCAACTGGTGGTGAAAAAGATTTCTGAGTCACCTGAATTACAAAAAAGGATACGCAGCATTTTGCAAGAGTCTGGCCTTAACATTGACATATCAAATACACAATATGTGTTAGTCACGGGCCACCGGCGTGAAAATTTTGGTGAGGGTTTTGAAAATATTTGCTCTGCGTTAAGTCAACTGGCTAAAAAGAACCCTGACACGCATTTTATTTACCCCGTTCATTTAAATCCAAATGTACAGGCACCGGTAAAGCGTTTACTGGGTGGGTTGAGTAATGTTCATTTAATTGAACCATTAGGCTATGAACCTTTTGTCTTCTTGATGCAACACGCCTATCTTGTGCTAACGGATAGCGGCGGCGTTCAAGAAGAGGCACCAGGGTTGGGTAAACCGGTATTAGTGATGCGTGATACAACCGAACGTCCTGAGGCGGTTGAAGCAGGAACCGTGAAACTTGTGGGTACAAATGCTGAACTGATTACAAACGAAGTTCAACGTTTACTGGATGACAAGGATATTTATGCACAAATGTCTCACGCACACAATCCTTATGGTGATGGCCAGGCCAGCCAGCGGATCTTGGATTTTTTAAAAAACAATTAATTAGTACATCAACAACACAATATCGCTGGATTTAATGAAAGTCTTATATTTTCACCAACACTTTTCAACCCCAAAAGGTTCTGCAGGCATCCGTTCCTATGAAATGGCACAACGCCTGATTGCCCGTGGACACCAGGTAACCATGGTTTGTGGTAGCTATGGTGGTGGGAATACCGGTATAACATCACCCTTTGTAAAAGGGAAACGCAGGGCAACCGTAGACGGTATTGATATTATTGAGTTTGATTTGGTGTACTCAAATGCCGATGGTTTTGTTAAGCGTGCAATGACGTTTCTAAAATTTGCACTTCGCAGTATTGGTATTGCCTTAACTGAACGCTATGATATCGTTTTTGCTACCACCACCCCGCTTACGGCTGGCATACCAGGTATTTTTGCGCGTTGGTTAAAAGGCAAGCCTTTTGTTTTTGAGGTTCGGGACTTATGGCCAGAACTACCTAAAGCCATGGGCGTGATTCGTAATCCATTCGTGCTTAAAGCCATGTCGTTCCTTGAGTGGGCAAGTTATAAGTCTGCACACAGGTTAATTGGCTTATCACCGGGTATCGTTGACGGCATTGCCCAGCGTGGAATCCCGCGACAAAATATCGCCTTAATTCCTAATGGTTGTGATTTGGGTATTTTTGCCAATGAAGCAGCGCCCTGGCGACCAGAGCAGATTAAACCAGATGACTTGCTGGCTGTTTTTGCTGGCACACACGGTATGGCCAATGGTTTGGATGCCGTATTGAATGCTGCGGCTGAATTAAAAAAACGTGGACGCAGTGATATTAAATTTTTGTTGATCGGACAGGGAAAGCTAAAAAGCGCATTACAGGAACGGGCACAACAAGAATCACTGGATAACGTTATTTTTCATGATCCTGTGAATAAAGCCAGCCTGGCCGGCTTGATGAACAGCACCGATATTGGTCTGCAAATACTGGCGAATATTCCCGCTTTTTATTACGGCACCTCGCCTAATAAATTTTTTGACTATATCGCTGCTGGTCTACCTGTCTTAAATAATTATCCAGGTTGGCTGGCTGAAATGATTAATGAACATAAGTGTGGTTTTGCTATACCACCTGATAATGCCATTGCCTTTGCTGATGCCCTTGAAAAGGCAACTGATAACAAAGAAATGTTAAAAATCATGGGCAAGAACAGCCGTGTACTAGCAGAAAACGAATTTAACCGTGAACTTTTAAGCAATAAATTTGTTGATTGGCTTGAAGGAGCTAAACGTTGATTAAACGATTTTTTGATATTGTAGTATCAGCTATTGCCCTTCTTCTACTGTCCCCTGTCATTGCTATTGTTGCATGGAAAATCAGCCGTAAACTGGGCTCACCCGTTCTCTTTCACCAGGTTCGCCCTGGTCTGAACGGCAAACCCTTTACCATGGTCAAGTTCCGTACCATGCGCGATGCCGTGGATAAAAACGGTAATCCCCTGCCCGATTCAGAACGCATGACACCCTTTGGCAATTTTCTGCGCTCTACCAGCCTGGATGAGTTACCAGAGTTATGGAACGTATTAAAAGGCGATATGAGCCTGACAGGACCACGGCCTTTATTAATGGAATACCTGCCCCTGTACAGCAAAGAACAGGCTCGCCGCCATGAGGTCCGCCCTGGTGTTACCGGTTGGGCACAAATTAATGGTCGCAACGCCATAAGCTGGGAAGAAAAGTTCAAGCTGGATGTGTGGTATGTGGATAATCAATCTTTCTGGCTTGATGTAAAAATCCTGTTCCTGACTGTTAAAAAAGTCTTTGTCCGTGACGGGATCAGTGCAGAAGGTGAAGCCACCATGTCCAAATTCACAGGTTCCTCTTCAGAAAAAAACCAATACTAATTATTCCTTTCCTAAAATGAAAAATCCTATATATGCTGTCTATGGAGCAAGTGGCTATGGACGTGAAGTCATGCCGCTTTTGCGAGAACAATTACAAGCTAAAAAAATTGATGCAAGTAGACTTGTATTTGTTGATGATAACCCAGAGACTGACTCAATCAATGGTCATTCAATTTATACATTTGATGATTTCATGCAAATTGAAGCAAGCGAACGCTTTGTAACTCTGGCGATTGCCAACAGCGTTATTCGTGAAAAACTGGAAAAGCTTTGCCAGGAAAATAACATTCAATTCTTGGATATTTCCGCATCAAATATCTGTGTTATGGACAACGTCAATATAGATGAAGGTTCCATTCTAAGCCCTTTCGTAACACTAACCTCCAACATACAAATTGGTCGGCAATTTCACTGCAACCTATACAGCTATATTGCACACGACTGCATCATTGGCGATTACGTTACCTTCGCTCCCGGGGTAAAGTGCAACGGCAATATTGTTATTGAAGACTATGCCTATATTGGTACTGGTGCCATTATTAAACAAGGCAAACCCGGTGCACCGCTGGTTATTGGTCGCGGTGCCGTGGTTGGCATGGGTGCCGTTGTCACAAAGAATGTTCCTGCTGGTGCCACGGTTGTGGGCAATCCGGCCAAACCCTTGGTTAAAAATTAGTTAAAAGTCAAATCATCATGCTAAACACCCCCTTCTCCCCCTGGCCCTCTTTCACTGTTGAAGAGGCCGATGCCGTTCGTGATGTTATTTTATCCAATAAGGTTAATTACTGGACAGGCACACAATGCCGGGATTTTGAAAAAGCCTTTGCTACCTGGACACATACTGCCCATGCGGTGGCCGTGGCAAACGGCACGCTGGCGCTGGACCTGGCTTTCAAGGCACTGGATATTGGCCCGGGCGATGAGGTTATCGTGACTTCCCGCACCTTCCTGGCTTCGGTGTCTAGCATTATTAATACCGGTGCCAAACCGGTGTTTGCCGATGTTTGCCGTGATTCACAAAACATTACCGCGGAAACCATCAAGGCCGTCTTAACACCCAATACCAAGGCCATTGTATGCGTGCACCTGGCAGGCTGGCCCTGCGATATGGACCCGATTATGGCCCTGGCCCGGGAACATGACCTGTATGTGGTGGAAGATTGCGCCCAGGCGCATGGGGCCATTTACAAAGGCCAACCAGTGGGCAGCATTGGGGATATTGGTGCCTGGTCTTTCTGCCAGGACAAGATCATGACCACCGGGGGTGAAGGCGGCATGGTTACCACCAATAACCGGAATTACTGGTTAAAAATGTGGGCCTATAAGGACCATGGCAAAAGCTGGGAAGCGGTATACGAGCGTGAACATGCACCCGGTTTTCGTTGGCTGCATGAGAGCTTTGGCACCAACTGGCGCATGACCGAAGTACAGGCCGTACTTGGCCTGATCCAGCTGGAACGCATGCAGGAATGGACGAGGCTTCGCCAGCAGAATGCCAACAAAATTTGGGCAACCGCCAAACAGCTGCCTGCCCTGCGGGTGCCGGAAGTGCCCGAAGGCAGCGAACATGCCGCCTACAAATGTTATGTGTTCGTGCAGCCTGAGCAGTTAAAACCCGACTGGAACCGCGACCGTATTATTAATGAAATGGTGGCAGCAGGTGTGCCGGCCTTTTCCGGCTCCTGCTCTGAAGTGTATCTGGAAAAGGCGTTCGACAATACCAACCTGCGCCCGGCCCAGCGCCTGCCGGTAGCCATGGAACTGGGGGAAACGTCCTTGATGTTCCTGGTGCACCCCACCCTGACCCCGGCAGAAATAGATAAAACCTGCCAGGTTTTAAGCAGTGTCATGGAACAGGCCAGCAGGAGTTAGGCAATGACCGTTCCCCAAAAGGATTCCAACCTGGAACAAAAACTGCGGAATCGTTTACTGCAGCTTGACCGCAAAAACAAACGCCTGTTGCAGGTGGTGGCCGATGTCGCCATTATCTGGCTGTCTTTGTGGTTGGCCTTTTACCTGCGGCTGGGCACGAGCGGTTTTATCCAGCCCTTTAGCGGCCATGCCTGGCTGTTTATTATGGCACCGTTGGTGTCTTTGCCCATTTTTGTGGTTAAAGGTTTTTACCGGGCCGTCATGCGTTACCTGGGTTCGCAGGCCAGCACCACCATTTTTGAAGGGGTAACCATTGCCACGATTTTACTGGGTATTGTTATTTATATTGGGCCCAGTAGCCCAGTGGTACCGCGTGGGGTAATTTTTATTTACTGGCTGCTTATGCTGCTAATGACAGGTGGCCTGCGACTGTTAATGCGTCATTACTTCAGCAAAGAATCACCCGGTTTGTCGGTGTTTATTCCTTTTTATAATGGCAAACCCAAGAGTAAAAGCGACAAGCGCAAGAAAGTGCTTATTTATGGGGCTGGCCGCTCTGGCAACCAGTTGCTCAATGGCATTAACATGGAAAGCAACATGAAAGTGGTGGGGTTCATAGACGACAACCCCACCCTGATCGGCCGCGTAATTGCCGGGGTAACGGTTTTTGACCCCCAACAATTGGGCGAGGTGATTGTCAACACCGAAACCGAAAAGGTGTTGCTGGCCATTCCTTCGGCCACCCGTGCGCGTCGCCTTGAAATTATTAATGCCCTGGCTCCTTATAAGGTACTGGTTCGCACCGTACCTGGCATGATGGATCTGGTCAGCGGTAAAATTAAGGTACAAGACCTGCGCGAAGTGGATATTGCCGACCTGCTGGGCCGCGACCCCGTCGCCCCCAATATGGCGCTGTTTGAGCAATGTGTAAAAAATCAGGTGGTCATGGTAACCGGTGCCGGTGGCTCGATTGGCTCGGAACTGTGCCGCCAGATTGTCCACCTGCAACCTAAAGTACTTATTTTATTTGAACATTCTGAATTCGCCCTTTACGATATTCACCGTGAAATAAGTATTTATGTGCGCAACAAGCAACTGGATTTAAAAGTGGTGCCCATACTGGGTTCCATTCGCAACCAAAGCCGCCTGTTTGACGTGATGAGCGGCTGGAAGGTGGATACGGTTTACCACGCCGCCGCTTACAAGCATGTGCCCATGGTAGAACACAATATAGCCGAAGGGGTACGAAACAATATTTTTGGCACCCTGTATACCGCACAGTCTGCCATTCGCGCCCGGGTAAAGAATTTTGTACTGATTTCCACCGACAAGGCCGTACGTCCCACCAATATCATGGGCAGCACCAAGCGCATGGCTGAACTGGTGCTGCAGGCCCTGGCGCGGGAATCCAGCCCGGTACTGTTTGGGGCAGAAGAATACGGGCAATTTTCCAACCAGACCCGTTTTACCATGGTGCGTTTTGGCAATGTGCTGGGTTCTTCCGGTTCAGTCATTCCCCTGTTCCGCAAACAAATCACCAACGGAGGCCCCCTTACCGTCACCCACCCCGAAATTACCCGCTACTTCATGACCATCCCCGAGGCCGCCCAGCTGGTGATCCAGGCCGGCTCCATGGGCCAAGGCGGAGATGTGTTCGTGCTGGACATGGGTGAGCCGGTAAAGATTGTGGATCTGGCCAGGAAAATGATCCAGCTTTCAGGCTTAACGCTTAAGTCAAAAGAAAACCCCGAGGGTGAAATGGAAATCAAATTCACCGGCCTGCGCCCCGGTGAAAAACTGTACGAAGAACTGCTCATTGGCAGCAACGTCAGCAAAACCGAGCACCCCATGATCCAACGCGCCAACGAACTGCACACCGAATGGGAAGAACTCAAGTTTCATCTGGCAACTTTGGATGATTCCATCCGTGCGTATGACTACCAGAAAGTACGTGATGTGTTTCATTTACTGGTGGAAGGGTTTAAGCCGGATGAGCATATTGTGGACTGGGTGCATAAGCAGCAGGAACAGCTGCGGGAGAATGTGCAGTTGCCGGAGTATGTGGGTGGAGTGGGTTTACTGGATGTGCGGAAACAAGAAGAGGATAAGCTTTCTGCTTGAGGGGAAACTGAGGCAGGACTGGTTCCCACGCTCCCGCGTGGTAATGCATACCGATCCAAAACAATAACCAAAAAACCCTTACAGAACAACCGTTCCCACGCAGTGCATCACTGCCATTAAGTTAAGCATTTTTTGAGATAATAAGCGGATTTGATTGACAGTTGAACATGGCTAAAAAAAGCAGGCAATTGAAGTTACCCAAGAGCGGCTTGAAGCGAATAGCTTCAAGCACCG
>JAVESC010000005.1:0-58202 GCA_034006805.1 Advenella sp. | reverse complement strand
TTATCCAGAACCAGTCTGTTGACGGCACGACCGATTTCTCTTTTACCGTCAACCGCAACGACCACAAACGTACTCTGGACGTTATCAATCAAGTCGTGATCCCGCAAACTGGAGCCCGTGAAGTTATTTCCGACCAGAAAGTGGGCAAGGTTTCCATCGTGGGTATTGGCATGCGTTCACACGCCGGTGTTGCCAGCCTGATGTTCCGCACCTTGGCCGAAGAAGGCGTCAACATTCAAATGATCAGCACCAGTGAAATCAAAACTTCTGTGTTGATTGAAGATAAATATCTGGAATTGGCGGTTCGAGCCCTGCACAAAGCGTTTAACCTGGATAGCGATCCAAGCAACTCAGCAACTGAAGAATAAAAGCGAAAATGCTGTTTTTTAGCTAAAAAATAGCATTTCCAAGACAACCCTGTTGACACAAGCGGGTAATATTAGTTAGAATCTCTCTTTCTTTGGAGATGTGGCCGAGAGGTTGAAGGTACTCCCCTGCTAAGGGAGCATACGGCTTATACCCGTATCGAGGGTTCGAATCCCTCCATCTCCGCCAAAGATACTAAAAAGCCCTTGAATTTATTTCAAGGGCTTTTTTTATTATCTGCGGCATGGAACAGAAGCAACCAAAACCAAAAACTAATCCAGACGCTGTACGATTGTTGCCGTTGCCATACCGTGACCGATACACATTACTTGCAGCCCAAGCTCACCGTCAACGTGACGTAATCCTGCTAACAGCTTGGCCATTAAACCCGCGCCCGTCCCACCTAAAGGATGACCATGTGCGATGGCACCCCCCCAAGGGTTAAAAATCGCTGCATCGGGTTTAAACTCGCGTTCAAAAGCAAGCGCCACACTGGCAAACGCTTCGTTGATTTCTATCCAATCCAGATCGTTAATGGTTAAACCCGCTTTTACAAGTGCCTGACGTGTCGCTGGAATAATCCCGGTTAGCTGCATGACGGGATCGGAACCAACCACCACCCGCGCCAGAAATTTCGCCTTGGGTTTAAGCCCCATCCCAGTGGCAGCACCGTAACGGCCCACCAACACCGCCGCCGCACCGTCAGACATCTGGCTTGCATTGGCTGCGGTCACTTTCCCCGTTTCGGTAGACCTGAAAACAGGCGCCATCGCATCCATGCGGGTTCTATCAATCACATCCCTAATGCCTTCATCGCAATCCAAGGTGATCGCATTACCTTCTTTATCTACCCCTTGTAAAGGGACGATTTCAGCATGTAAACCGGCGTCACGTGCAGCCTTGGCACGTGCGTGGCTTTCGACCGAATAATCATCCAACTGCGAACGCGTTAAGGACCAATGGTCAGCAATAAGTTCGGCACTTTCTACCTGATGCGGAATGGCAAAACGTTTGACCAGGTCCGGATGCAAATTATCAAAGCCCGTAAAGTCATGCTGCCCCAAGGTCATATCCAGAAACATCGGTACCCGACTCATACTTTCCACACCACACGCAATGGCAAAATCCAGGTCTTGCATACCCACAGCCTGGGCCGCGGCATGAAGCGCATATTGGCTGGAACCACACATACGGTTCATCGTAACGCCAGGTACGCTTTCAGGAAAACCCGCAACCAATAAAGCCTGCCTTGCGATATTTCCCCCCTGCTCACCCGCCTGGCTAACGCAACCTGCCAATACATCACCTACCATGGAAGTCTGCACACCTGAGCGACTGACAAGTGCTTCAAGCGCAGTGGCCAGTAAGGTATCGGGGCGTGTATTTCTTAATGCGCCACCGCGACGGCCAAATGCCGTGCGCACCGCCTCCAGAATAACCACTTCATTAGCATCTATTTTATTCATATGTTTCCCTTTATATAATGAGTTACATCAGCTCACGCGCGATGATATTGCGTTGTATCTCGGAAGTGCCTTCATAAATTTGCAGTACCTTCGCATCACGGAAAAGTTTTTCTGCCGGATACTCGGTTGAATAACCCATACCGCCAAATATTTGTATGGTTTCAGTGGCTGCCCACATCGCTGAATCTGCCGCTGTCACTTTAGCCATCGATGCTTCTATCGTGTTATTCAGCCCTTGATCCAGGCGCCAGGCTGATTGATAGGTCAGCAAACGTGCCGCCTCCAGGCGCATGCGCATATCGGCCAGCTTATGAGCAATCGCCTGATGGTTCATCAAGGATTTACCCATCGACTGACGCTGGCTGGCATAGGCCAGCGATTCGTCCAGACAACGCTGTATCAGGCCAACACCAAAAGCCGCTACCATTGGCCTGGTACGATCAAACACCTTCATGGCGATAGAAAACCCACTGCCTTCTTCACCTAAAATCTGACTGTCAGGCACAAATACCCCATCCAGAAACACCTCACACGTGGGTGCGGCCTTTTGCCCCATCTTGGAAAGCGGCGTACCGACAGATAATCCTTCACTATCCGCTTCCACAATGAAAGCGGATAAGCCTTTATGGCCTGCCTGGGCATCAGTTTTTGCAAACACCACAAAAAATTCCGCCATATTAGCGTTGGAAATCCATATTTTGCCACCCGTTAATCGATAGCCACCCGAGACTTTTTCCGCCTTGGTTTTAATAGCGGCCACATCCGAACCCGCTGAAGGCTCTGTCAATGCGAAACTCGCCATTGCTCCCGATGTAAGACGCGTAAGGTATTTTTCTTTTTGCCCCTGCGTACCTGCGATGACGATAGGTTCAGCAGCCAGGGTATTGATACATAAAGCAGCACCAATGCCCAGGCAAGCATGGCAAAGCGCCTCTGTGATCAGCACCAATTCCATGCAGCCAAGACCGGCACCCCCATATTGCTGTGGCAATACTGAATTAAGCAGCCCCAAAGAAAAGGCATTGCTATAAATATGCATGGGAAATTGTGCATCTTTATCTGCCTGATTCGCAATGCCCTGTATTTCCTTCTTTGAAAACTGTTGCGCCAGGGACTGTATTTGCTGCTGTTCTTCAGTCAATTCAAATTGCATCTTACTACTCCTGAATACGGGTACCTGTCACAAAACGCTGGCAACAGACACCCGCACAGCCAGGTTGTGGCTGCTATAAATGATAAAAAATCAAGAACGTAAACTAGGTAGAAAAACTAGGCGTATATGGCCTCTATTTCTGTCTCGTAAGTTTTATGAATGCTGCTACGCTTTACTTTCATGGTGGCGGTTACCTCACCATCATCATGGTCCAGTGCCTTCGTCAATAAATGAAAGCGCCTGATGTTGGCGACGGGTGCCAACTGGGCATTGCCTTTAGCCACTTCAGACTCGATCAGTTCTTTTACCTCATCAAGCTCGGTCAGCGAGCGAAAATGCGTAAAAGCGATTTGACGTGTTTCCGCCCACTTTGACACGGTTTCCAAGTCAATTTCTATCAGTGCGGAAACAAATCGGCGACCATCCGCAATGACGATACATTCTTTGATGTATGGGCTGCCTTTCATCGTGTTTTCTATTTCTGACGGGGTGATGTTTTTGCCACCCGCTGTAATCATGATGTCCTTCATGCGATCGACGATATAGAGCTGACCATTGCGCTCGTTAACAACGTCTCCCGTGTGTAGCCATCCATCAACAATGGTTTTGGCCGTTTCGGCTTCATTTTTATAGTAACCGGCAAAAACCATCGGCCCGCGCAACAATAACTCTCCCGTATTTGGGGCCAACTTGTACTCGGTCCCGTAGGTAACCATGCCAACAGAGGCGGGATGGGGATCCTCAAGCGGTTGCCCGGTGACCATTCCTGTGGACTCTGTCAACCCATACACTTCAACAATAGGTACACCGATGGTACGAAAAAACTTGACGACGGTAGGCGGTACGGGTGCTGCTCCCGTCAGGGCCACCCGGCAATTACGCAAGCCGATAAAGTTTTGTAAGGCACGCAAAATAACCCAATACCAAAACCCGTAAACCACTTTTTCTTTTAAGCTGCGAGCGCTTTTTGGTTTGTACCTGAAGGGTTCACACGCCGCGATGGCTTGATTAAATAACCACCGTCGAAAGCGTCCGGTTTCAGTGATTTTGATCGCTATGGATGAATGCAATTTTTCCCAAATACGCGGCACACCCAAAAACAAGGTAGGCGCCAGTTCACGCAAGTCTTCCTGGACGGTACGTATGGATTCCCCAAAACAAACCACCGACCCCAGATAAATGGGCACAAAGGTGGTTAGCATTTGCTCGGCCACGTGACACAAAGGCAAATAAGATAAATGGCTTGAGTCTGGTTGCAGCTTCAGGCGCTCTATAATGCCGGGCGTCACACCATGTATGTTGGCGTAGCTAATCATCGCCCCCTTGGGCTTGCCCGTAGAGCCAGAGGTATAAATGATCAGCCCGATGTCTTGCATCGTTTGTTTGGCCAGCACCTCTTCAACAAGCCCGGCATGCATCTTTTCATACGCTTTGCCGGCTTGTTCAACATCACTATACAGTACGGCCATATTGGCAATACGTTCGTCAGTATTACGAAAACCGTCTGGTTCAATAATAATGACATGCTTAAGCTGCGGCAGTTCATGTAAAGACTCAGCCACTTTGTCGGCCTGTTCCTGATCTTCACACACAACGATTTCAGCGTCGGAATGGTTCAATATATAAGCCACCTCGGGGGCGGGACTGGTTGGGTAAACGCCAACGGCTACCACGCCCACCATGCCACAGCCTAATTGTGCCAACACCCATTCTGAACGGTTTTCAGAAATGACACCAACATGGCCATTGCCTGAAAGACCGAGTGATTTCATGCCCAGGCCAAACCATACCGCACGCTGGTAATAAGCACCCCAGGTCAGGGGCTGCCATATACCGTAATCTTTTTGGTGTAAGGCGACTTTATCAGGCGCTTGTTGCGCGCGCTGACGCAACATTTGCGGCAACGTTAATTGTGAAATGAAATGATGATTCATAATTATGACAACCAGCGTTTACGGCGTTTGTAATGTTTAATGTTCTTGAAGCTTTTGGCTTCACCCCCACCACCAACACCTAAATAGAATTCACGAACGTCCGGGTCATTCGCTAAAAAATCAGCTGACCCATCGGTCACTATTTTGCCCATTTCCATTATGTAGCCATAATGAGAGATGGCTAAGGCAAGCGATGCATTTTGCTCTACGAGCAGCATAGACACGCCCTGTTCAGCATTAATCCTGGCAATAATCTGAAAGATATTTTCTACCAGTAAAGGCGCCAAACCCAGCGACGGCTCATCCAGTAAAATAAGCTTTGGTTTCGCAATTAGGGCCCGGCCAATCGCCAGCATTTGCTGTTCACCACCAGACAAATAGCCGGCCAAACCATGACGACGCTCATAAAGCCGTGGAAAGTACTCATACACCAGATCAAAATCCGGTTTTAACCCTGTACGACCACTCAGTGCATAAGTCGCCGCCACAAGATTTTCTTCTACCGTCAAGTCTTCAAACACACGACGGCCTTCCATAACATGAAATAAGCCGGCACGGACTAATTCATGCGGTCGCTTTTGCGATACTGGTTTCCCGTCAAAGCGAATGCGTCCATCAGTCAGTTCGCCATCTTCAAGCGCCAACAATGCCGATATGGCTTTAAGCGTGGTGCTTTTACCTGCCCCGTTGGATCCCAGCAAAGCCACGATTTGACCTTGCTCAACGCGCAGCGACAGCCCACGTAGTGCCTGAATACTCTTGTTGTAAAAAACTTCAATATTGTTTAGTTCCAGTACGGAAGCTGTCGCTTGCATGGCATTACTCCAAAACGATCCAGTCAGATACAGGTACCATTTGCCCCTTGCTTGCGTCAGCCTGATAAATACGGCCAACCGGTATAGAGTTGCCACTAATGGTGATAGGCACACCAATCAGGCCGCCTGTATCAAAGTCTTTAATGGTATTAAGGGCTGCTTTCATATTTTCTGCCGTTAATTCTTTACCTTCGGCTAACACACGACGGGCTGATTCGGTATAAAGCATGGCCGATAAAAAGCCTTGTATATAGGGTACGTTTTGATACTCGGGGCGCATTTCACGAATCTTTTCCAACATGGGTGCAGGCGCAGACTCGTCATAGTAGTAACGGTATGGCATAACGCCCATAAACCCGTCTCCGACTTCGCCCATTTGCATAACGGTAGAATTATCCATAGTCCAGAACGTACCCATAAATTTTGTATCCAGCTTCATATTTCGAGCCTGCTCAATAAACTCCGGGATGGGGGCCAATATATAACCGTGGAAAATAGTGTAGTCAGGTTTGGCGCGACGCATTTTTGCCATTTCCGTAGATACATCAACACTACCGGGTGGTGTCATCAACTCTAGCGCCACCTTCAGTCCAAGCTCTTCTGCCACCTTGCGGCTGGCTTCAATCGGGTCACGGCCAAACTCTGTATCTGAATACACAAAAGCAACCTTGGCGCCTGGTTTTTCCTGGGCGATATAGCGCAGCAAAATACTAAACATTTCGGTATAGTCCGGGCCCGCTAAAAATTGGTATGGATATTTTTCCGGATCATTAAGTTCAGTGGCAAATGATGCCCCGGACATTAATATAGAATTCATGCGATTTAACTCAGGGTTAATGGTTTTACTGAAACCCGTCGAATCGCCGTAATAAAAATCAACTTTATTCTGGCTGGTTATTTTTTTAAATGCCGCGACAGAGACATCTACTTTATAACCACTGTCCTCTGGCACATATCTAAGCTTGTATCCCTCGATGCCACCCGAATCATTAATAATTTTGACGTAATCCTGTATACCCGCGTGAATACCTATACCCGCGAAGGAGAATACGCCACTCATTGGTATGGAACCGCCGATTACAATTTCTTTATCATTGGCTTGGGCAATACCAGCCACGCCTAACAGGCTGGCAACAACGGAACCCGCAAGCCAGTTTTTCATCGTTTTAATTTTCATGGTGTCTCCTGGTGTTATAACGTTTATGATTTAAATGGCCATAAGTGAAAAAAACGTCGTATACGCCGCCAGATTTCCTGAAGACCCAGCGGCTCTACAATTAAAAATCCAATAATTAATAAACCAAATACGATCGTCCGTACGGGCGATAAAATAAGGGTTGCATCTACCGAGACAGGCAACCATCCTACGATGAGCTTGAGAACCTCGGGTATCATCGTCACAAAAACAGCCCCCAGAATACTTCCCAGGGTAGAACCCATACCCCCCACAATAATGGCAGTTAAAAAGAAGATGGACATGCTTAAGGGAAAGCTCTCGGGGGTAACAATACGAAAGAAATACGCCCATAAGCCACCCGCCACCCCCGCATAAAAAGACGACAAACCAAATGACAAAAGCTTATACCGTAACAAGGGTATGCCAAGCACCTCTGCTGAAATATCACGATCGCGAATCGCGATAAATGCCCTGCCAATGCGGGTACGGAACAGGTTCGCCGCCCCCAATAACATCATTACCATAACGGGCACCACCATCCAGTAAAACAGGAAAGAGGTATCCAGAGAAAAACCAAACAGCACCGGTGGCGCCACCGTAAGACCTGCTGTCCCCCCCGTGACTGAACCCCAATTGGCAAAAATAAAATGCAATATCATAGATGCTGCAATCGTCGCAATGGCAAGGTAAAGGCCTTTTACCCTTAAGGATGGAATGCCAACCACAACTCCGCCCAACATCGTGATGCCACCTGCTATTAATAGATTAAAGATAACAGGTGTACCAAAATGGTTATCCATATAGGCAACCGCATACGCGCCAATGCCCATAAACGCCGCCTGCCCCAGGCTGACCAGGCCCGTGTAGCCGGTAAGGATATTTAGCCCCGTGGCGCTAACGATATTAATCATGACCAAACACGCGAGGTATAGCCAATACTCATTGGCAATGAAGGGAAATGCGACCAGGCTGCATGCCAATACCAACAGCCACGCATATTGTGTACGACTGTCAAATAACGCTTCGTCGTGTTTATAAGTAAATTTTGCCGTTCCTATACGCATTACAACCTCTCGATCTCACGGGTACCAAACAGGCCATAAGGTCTGATCATCAGTACAATTATTAGTATCAGGAAGGTGACCACAACTTTGTACTCACCGCCTAAAAACCCACTTGCCCACGATTCTATAAGCCCGATGGCCATCCCAGCGACTAAGGCCCCAAGCACGCTATCAAGGCCGCCTGCAATCACAACCACCAGCACTGACAGGCCAAAAATGCCCATCGCCGGTGAGATGCCGCCAATAGCGCCAACAATCACACCAGCCACGGCCGCAATCATGGCCCCAATAACCCAGGAAAGCGAAAAAACGCGCGGCACATTAATACCCATTGAGTAAGCAGCCCCCTGGTCAAAAGCGGTCGCCCGTAACGCCACGCCACCACGCCAAAACCTAAACACCAGTAACCCTAAAGAGATCAGGATGAGGGTCACAAAAAAACCATAAAACACTTTGGACGAAACAAACGCCTCTCCGATAAATATGGCTTCATCGGGCATAATGGGTGGCATACGTCGTTGATCTGCCGTCCAGATCAGCTCGACGGCCCCCACAAGTACAGAAGCCAAACCCACCGTGATCATAAAGGTTGAGATAGGTGACTCTCCCACCATGGGCCTAATCGCCAATCGTTCTATCACCCCACCTGCCAGGCCACTGCCAAGTACACCAACAACGATGGCCAACCAAATAGGCAGACCAAAGCCGGTGGCCAGCCCATAAACCAAATAAGCGCCAACCATCAGCATTTCGCCAATTGCCAGGTTAACCACACCCGTGCTTTTGAAAATGATGACAAAGGCCAGGGCAGTTAGCGCATAAAGGCCCCCTGTACCAAGCCCGGCCAAACTGATTTCCGCAAAAAATAGCCAATCAAAATCCATGGTTCCACCTACTGTGTGACGGGTTGGCGCAAACGCTGACGCAAATCAGACACATCGCCCGATCCGAGATAGGCACGTATGACTTCCGGGTTTTGCTGTACTTCTTCAGGTGTGCCGTCTGCAATAACCTGACCGAAATTAAGCACAACCACATGGTCGGATAAATCCATAACCATACCCATATCGTGCTCTACCATTAATACGGTAATCCCCCACTCCTGGCGTACATCCAAAATAAAGCGCGCCATGTCTTCAGTTTCTTCGCGGTTCATACCGGCAACGGGTTCATCCAGCATAAGAATCTTGGGCCGGATAGCCAGGGCCCTTGCCATTTCTACGCGTTTTTGCAAACCATAGGACAAGGCCGACACTGGATGATGTCTGATGTGATCTATTTCAAGGAAATCAATGATGCGCTCTTCAACCTCACGGCGCAGCGCCAATTCTTCACGCCTGGCACGACCTAGATAGAAGAAAGAATCCAAAACGTTGGTACGTAAATGCGCATGGCGTCCCAACTTGATATTGTCTAATACGGTCATGCCACGAAACAGGGCAATATTCTGGAAGCTTCGCGCCAAACCTAAACGCGCACGCTCTGGTGCAGGGGTCGAGGTAATATTTTTACCTTCAAATAATATTTCACCCGCCTGCGGTTTATAAAAACCGGAAATAGTATTAAACAGCGAGGTTTTACCCGCACCATTAGGACCAATCACGGTCGTGATGGTATTTAGTACAACATTAAACCCCACATCAGTTAACGCTTTTACGCCGCCAAAGGCGAGCGTAATGTTGCCCAGCGTTAGCAATGGCTCAATAACAGCTTGATTCACGATGTCTCCTCTCGTAACCGTTATATATTTTTTTGGTACTTCATTATTTTATTTTTTGTCTGGATTTATTTCTTATCTGACTCAGTTATGTGATTCATTTTAGGACAGTAATTTATATTTTCAAATGACAGAAAAAGACTAAAACTATGCAAAAGCTGCCACCTTCCAGCCCCCCTATGTGTTTACCCTAAGTATTTAGCATCTAAAGTGGACCCGGTCACCTGGTCGTGTATTCTATTCATTATCTACCCCATGTTTGTCTCTCAACCCGTAGAAACCGCGTCAATCAAGGTGATAATTCATGGAAGTTCAAACCATTTCAATCCATTTTGTTAATGCTTTATTAACGGGGGCATCAAAGCATTCTACCTATAATAAAAAATGGATTACCAAAACAGGACTATCCCCCACTCTTTTAGCGCTTGAAGGAACACGTATAACCATGAGCAAATTCGCTCAACTATACCGTGTTTTAGCCATCGAGCTTAACGATGAAACGCCTGGTCTTTTCTCACGCCCACTGCGTAATGGAACACTTAAATATTTATGCATGATTATGCTGGACGCCCCCGATCTTGGCGTGGCGCTTAACCGGTTCCGTAACTTTTTCCGCTTAATTAATGACGATGTGGAATACAAAATCAGCACGTGCCCAAACGGTCTCATTCAAATAAAACTTGAAGAAAAGCATGATTTGGGCCTTACGCGCACATGGGCACTTGAGCTACTATTGATGCTGGTACAAGGCGTTTCATCCTGGCTGATAGAGCGCAAAATACCCTTCGTATCCATCGCCTTTCCTTTTACCGAACCCAGTCATGCGGCTGAATACGAGCAGCTCTATCCTGGTCCGGTAACCTTCAATCAAAATGAAACGGCACTGTATATGGATCCGGTTTATTTGCATGAGCCCATTCGCAAAGACCAGTCTGTGCTGAATGAGTTCGTCCGTAACGCGCCCCTTAACTGGTTTTATTTCTCACCCAATGACAGGCCCCATACCCACCAACTGCGGCACTACTTGCAGAATAGATTACATGAAAACGTAACCATTAATGATGTCGCCTTGATCCAGCATATATCGCCCCGTACGCTTGCCAGACACCTGGCTTCTGAAGGCACTACCTTTCAGAAAACCAAAGACAAACTACGGCGGGATATCGCCATCGATTTATTAAATAAAACCGATACGCCCATTGCCACGATTGGTAATGACCTGGGTTTTGAAGATCCTGCCGCCTTCAACCGCGCTTTTAAAATGTGGACAGGCAGTGCGCCGGGTGCCTATCGTAAACAGACTATTTTGCAGGCGTAGTGTTTGACTAACTACCAGCACAATTGAAAACAGCCGCACTGGGAAAAGCGTATTTTCTGACTGATTATCAAAATCGAATCACACCTCTTCTGGAGATAAAATGGACACTGTAGACCTTAATAGCAATCATCATTTTGATAGTAAAGCACTGCATTTTAATATTGATGCCGGTATTGCCACCATTACGCTAAGCAGGGCAGATCACGGAAATGCGCTCAACCTTGAGATGGTTACCTCATTGGCTGAGGCGGTAAATGAAATTTTGAATACTGCGTCGGTAAGGGCCATTTTACTGACCGGCGCCGGGAAGAATTTTTGTGTGGGCGGTGATATACGTGCATTTATAGAAGAACGGGAAAACCTGCCTGCCTATGTTGATGCGCTCATTATTCCCTTAAATGAGGCGCTTTTGAAACTGGCGGATTCTGGCATTCCTATTGTATCTACATTGAATGGCGCGGTAGGTGGTGCGGGTATCGGTTTAGCCCTGGTTGCTGATTTTGTACTGGCCGCAGAGTCGATGAAATTACGCTGTGGCTATACGGCGATTGGCTTATCACCCGATGCCGGCAGTTCCTGGTTATTGGCCAATCGTATCGGTGCATGTAAAGCCAAACAATTGTTTATGTCCAATGCCACCCTGGATGCCCAAAGGTGTTTAGGTTTGGGCATCGTTGATGAGGTGTATCCGGAAGCTGACTTAATGACGCAAACGCATGCTTTGCTCAAGATGCTGCAAAGCGGTCCCTCAAAAGCAATCTCAAGGGTAAAGCGCTTACTCGATCACACTTTTACCCAAAGAACATTAGAAAACCATTTGGCACAGGAACGTCACTTTATTGTTGAAAGTGCAAGTGAGGAGGATGTACAGGAAGGTATTCTTGCCTTTACACAAAAACGCAAAGCGACTTTTGCTAATAGTTGACGGTGGTATGGCAAAAAAACAATGCCCATACGGATATTAATTTAATTCCTGGCAAAAAATGGACAAACTTACTTTGAACTCTCCAGAAGATTTCCTCAGCCAGTATGCTATTGGTGCTGTGTTGGCGCTTGTTTGCCTGCTGGTTGCCATCGGCCTGCGTTTTTACGTCCATCGTCATAGCCAATTAAATCGCAGCATTGTTTTTCACCTAATGCAGATCGCCGTGCGGTGCAGCTTGGTACTCGTCGTGAAGCGATACACTCAAATGGCGATTACAGACTTTCACTGGAAATATATTTCTAATAGAGATGTGGATTTTTTGGCAGTCCTGCTGATTGTCTTCATTGTGATGCGGGAACTATTCTTGCTGATTAATCGCCTTGAGCACAACCAGATACAGAAGGGCAAGGATCAGACTTCATCACGCATGATATCGCGGGTATTAAAGCTAACGACTTTCCTTGTCATCATGTTGCTATTTGGTGAGCATTTCGGCATGAGTATGTCTGGCCTTATGACCTTTGGCGGCATCGGTGGCATTGCCATTGGCCTGGCGGGCAAAGATATCTTAAGCAATTTTTTCTCAGGCATCATGCTGTACTTTGACCGACCCTTCAATATTGGCGACTGGGTATGCTCTCCTGACAGGAACATCGAAGGCACGGTAGCCGAGATCGGCTGGCGCCTGACTAAAATTATTACCTTCGATCATCGGCCATTGTACGTGCCAAATTCGGTTTTTTCCACCATCACTGTAGAAAACCCGGGGCGCATGACCCATCGCCGCATCGAGACAGAAATCGGCCTGCGCTATGAAGATGCCAACAAAATAGCCGCCATTGTTAACGATATCCGGACGATGCTGCAACAACACAGCGGGATCGACAGCAGCCAGACGCTGCTGGTGAATTTCAACCAGTTTAGTAACTCTTCGTTGAATATCCTGATTTATTGCTTCACCAAAACGGTTAAGTGGGCCGAATGGCTGGAGATCCAAGAAGAAGTTTACTTGAAAATCGTCGATATCGTCCATGGGCACGGCGGCGACTTTGCCTTCCCGTCCCGTACCGTGTATCTCAAGAATGAGGCCAGTTGATACGGCCGGGGCTTCCCGCTGACGTTTAGCCTCTTCCAACAGATAAACCTGATAATCATTGAGGGTGGATCTTTATTTTCAGGTGAACAAAAAAACGCTAGCGAGACCGGCTGGCGTTTAAACGGAGGGATGACAGAACGAAGGGCTTGATCTGCAAAGAGGAGGAAGCCGCGAAAAAAGCGTACAAATTGTAGCATACGCGCGTTTTATTCTATATATTCTGTATGATGTAGGCGCTCGATATAACGTTGCATTGATTGTGTGACGCCCTGACAAACCTGGTGTAGTTTCAAGCAAAGGAAAAACATGAACAAAAAAAGCACGCCCGATCCGGACGAAATGGCATTAATTGAATGGTGTATTGAAGTTGAAGGCTTTTTGGTAAAGGCAGGCGCAACCCTGCGTGAGGCGCAAGACTACATCGAAGAGAATGCCGAATGGTTCACAGACCAATTCTACGAAGGATTGACGCCCGAAGAAGTGGCCAAGGAAGCCCTGAATTAAATCAGAAAATAACCATTCACTATCACGCTTTTCAGTAGCAGTAACCTGAATGCATTCGTCAGACAAACCCGGTATGGCATTGGGAGACATGGCAAACCATGTCTCCTGACCCTGTATACCGGCTTAAGAAAATTAATCGCTATCTTCGCAACAGAATATACCCCGCAATGCCGGCCGTCATTACCAACGCACACATCAGGAAAACGGATGCAAAGACATCCAGGCCATTAATACCCAAGATGGCATGCGCATTTCCTGACAGGGACTGCATGAACGATACCCCTAAAAAGAAAGCACTGTTACCCAAAGCCAGGGCCCTTCCCTGCATTTCTTTGGGGTAAATATCCCGGATATCAGCCACTTGCCAGACACTGCAACTGTTTACAATGGCAATCACAATGGTACAGGCCACGCTTACCCACAGCGAAGGACTGAAAGCCAGCACAATAAAACCAACCACCATCACCCACGGAACAAGACACAGGAATTTATAACGATTGCCGCTTCCCGGATCAAAGCGCCCAAAAAGTGAAGGACTGAACAGGGAAATAATGGAAAGCACCAGCGCCAGGTTTCCGGCAAACACCAGACTTTGCCCAAAACGCTCTACCAGCAAAGGCCCCAGCCACAGGCCACGCAGGGTAAGGAAAGCGGCATAACAGACAAACAGCAAGGAAAAAATACCCCAGGTGTGTCTCATTTTAAACAGCACTTTATAACCAGAGACCGCACGCAGGGCATTAAGCATTTTTTGTTTAAAACTTAAAGAAAAATCAACGCTATCGTCAATATCCTTGACCGTAAAATAAATAAGCAGCCACGACAGGAAGCTGCCCACTGCCAAAATATAAAAACAGGCGCGCCAGCCAAACGCATCACTAATCATGGCCACTGGGGTAGACGTAAATATTAGCCCGATACTGCCCAACCCAAGCGCAATGCCATACATGGGCGCAAACTTCTGGGCCGGAAAATTTCTGGAAATAAGCACAATACAAACCAGAAACGCCGGTGCACACCCCAAACCCAGCAAGATCTGCCCAAGCAGCAACATCCCGGGTGAAGTGGCCATTCCTGACAACACCGCACCAATAACGGTGAAGGGGGCAAAAGAAAGAATTGTTCTTCGGATGCCGAAACAGTCAACCCATATACCAATCAGCAATTGCAGACTGCCAAAAGTAACGTGAAATGAGCCGACAATGCTGCTTAAGGTTTCATTATCAAGCTGAAACTCGTTTTTAAGGGGAACTGAAAGCACACCACCAACAGTTCGGTATGCCTGGCTAAGAATAAAGCCGGTTAACAG
Source organism: Advenella sp. (assembly GCA_034006805.1). Lineage (GTDB taxonomy): Bacteria > Pseudomonadota > Gammaproteobacteria > Burkholderiales > Burkholderiaceae_B > Advenella. The sequence goes on along the minus strand of JAVESC010000005.1, from coordinate 43,358 downwards.
AAAAGCCAGCATCAATCTTAATTGTTTCAACGGAAGGATTTGCATTATTATTGGATTCTTGGATTAATGTTTGATACGGCACAAAGATATTTGTGCATTTAATTGCCTGTCATTGTATGTGCCGCCCGTGGCATTTACAAGAATGACCGCTAAAACAGTTCGATAGTGCGATATTTGCCCAATTTTTCTGCGTGCCTGAAATTAGCAATATTTTTTTCAATTCGTTGTGAAAACAAAACAAAAAAACAACAATCATGCAAAAAAAACGATTTTTTCCTGTTATTTCCTCTTCCCCTAATAATTTTCTTGCTTATTCTTTAAAAATTAGTCATAATAGCTTTCTTTAAAGATGCGCCCGTAGCTCAGTTGGATTAGAGTACTTGGCTACGAACCAAGGGGTCGTGGGTTCAATTCCTGCCGGGCGCACCAAAATCTTTAAAAACGCGCCCGTAGCTCAGTTGGATTAGAGTACTTGGCTACGAACCAAGGGGTCGTGGGTTCAATTCCTGCCGGGCGCACCAGTATTCCTAAAAAAGCCACTTCTTATGAAGTGGCTTTTTTACTGCCTACCCCTTCAGCAAGCAGCCAGGCAGCACAACAACCATGCCCCCCCCTCTTTGGGCAATAACACAAACCTCCTGAATTGCCAGCAAAACCGATAAACATAGTCTGCACCTAGACAATGAGTTACACTCTTTTTTGTCTAAAACAACCCGACAAGAGTCATCATGCAAAAAAAACACATTCTATTAAGTCTGATATTAGCAAGTGCAGCGACATTGGCCGGCTGTGACAAAAAAACTGAATTAACGCCCTACCCCGAAGAAGTCAGGGTCAACATGACCAATCAATGTATTAGCAGCTACGCATCATCAAGCGCAGGCCAATACACCCAGGAAGAAGGTCGTGCCATTTGTGAATGCTTCACCAATGAAACCGAGAAAGCACTGCCGCTGGAAAAAATGAAACTTTACGAAAAGATGATTACCACCAATGACCAAAGTGCAGAGCGCAAAAAACTGGATGACGTTTTTACAAAAATCAGCCAGCAATGCCTGAAAAACTGACTTAAGTTCACACCGGTTCAAGAAGCAAAAAACGCATTTTGACATCCTCCCCGCCCTAAAGGGCGGGGTTTTACGCGCAAATCCGATAAAAAGAACCGGCTAAAACACCTGCATCAGGACAGCCCGCAAAGATAACTCATCTGTCCTGGCGCCTTACATCGCACGGATTGCAACGCTTGATCCTTTTTCTGCCCAACAGTCAGCAATGAAACACAAAGCCTTATAACGGCTTTAAGGTTGCCAATTCCAGCAATGTCATGCCATGCTCCCTGTCCAGCAGGAAAGCGCCGGTTTCAATGTAATAGGTATTACCCATTAGCTGCACGCCCTCAACCACGTTATGTCCAACCACCAAGGCGTGAACGCCCTGTATGGGGGTTTCATCCCGGTCTTTAAACCGTCTTCTGGACCAGCACAATTTCTCTTCCAGATGCAAGGCACCTTGCTTGCCCGCTTTCAAAAGAAAAATCATGTCATCCCATGAGTCCAAGGGGCATTCAGCATGAACCAGGCCGATTTTTCCGGCTGGTGTTTGCACTTCTATGGCCAACGGCAAGGCGGCAAAGGCCTGTCGAATCATGGCTTGCTCTTTTTGAGGCTTATCCATTAACCAGCCACCACCAATTTTTAGCATCAAATCCCTATAATTTGGATCGGTTGCCGAACGTATGGCAATATCTTCATGATTACCCTTGATGGCATGAAACCAGGGCTGCGCCAGAAAAGACATGACACGGGAAGATTCCGCCCCCCGGTTCACCAAGTCTCCTACCGAAAACAGGCGATCTTTTTGTGGATTGAAATGAACCGCGGCCAGCTTTTTTTCCAGCAGGGAATACATGCCGTGAATGTCGCCTACTGCAAAATCACGGCCAAGCGTATTAAGGGGAAAAGATTTGAACAAAGATAATTGCATAAAACCTGACTACCGTATTTACCTTAACGAAAAGCCCAGGTTCATTTTAATCCTTCTGTATGCCAGAGACCATGACAACCCTGCCATTAACCACACGAATTTCATGATTGCCATGTTGTAGCCGCAGGTTACGGTCAGATCCCAGTTGGTGAAGTTGGCGCAACTGCTTTATCCACTCGCTAAGTCTTGCTTCGGTTGGCATGGCAATATTTTGCAGATCAAGCCAATAACGCATCAGATTGGCTTGGCGATGCCCAGGTAGCTCGCGCCATTTACCTAAAGCAAAACTGCGATTATCAGCATTAGCTTCCAGCCCCGCATAATCCATTTGCGCCAGATCTTTTAATAACAGGGCATTTTCTGCCATTAAGCGACTGTGACGAGCCAGGTTTTTACGCCAACCCTGCCAGCGCTCATCTAGCGCGGGCACCAGCATTTCACGCACGGCAGCACGGGTATATTTGGGATCAGTATTGGTGGGGTCGTACACGGCTTGCCAGCCGGTTTCCCGGGCAAACTGCTGAGCGACATCCAGAATGTTCTGCCGGCTTACCGCTAACCAGGGACGATAAAAATGCAGCTCACCTCTTTGTGTATGTGACCCCATGGCCGCCATGCCCTGCACGCCGGCACCGCGCAACAGGCGCAGCAAAACGGTTTCAGTCTGATCATAAAGATGGTGGGCCAGCAAAAAATGCCGGATGCCGGTTCTGGCCGCAAAATCCTCATAGGCCTGGTAGCGTGCATTACGTGCCGCTGCCTCGGTGCCCAGGCCTGATGCGGCCGCTACCTTGACGTATTCAATACTGCAATCCACATGAAGTATTTTAGCCAGCGCCAGCGTATGCGAAACCCATTGATCGGCAATAGCCTGCAAACCATGGTGTACGTGCACCCCCTGAACCCTTACCTGGTATTGGCGGGCAATATGGGTGGCATACACCAGCAACATGGCTGAATCGGGCCCGCCACTAACGCCCACCACCACCGGTATATGCTGGCGTTTGGCCATCCGAAAAAACGCATGCAAGGGGGCTGATAAAAAAGCGTCTTTAAGAAAAGACGCTTTTGCTTGACCGGGCTGTTTATTCTTGGACCCGACCATACGACAGCAAGCGTTCCAGACGTTTATTAACAAGTTCCTGGGGATCTACATTGGCAACCTGTCGCAATGCTTCGCTTAAGGCGCGACGCAAGCCACGGGACATCGCCGTGACATCGCGATGCGCGCCCCCGACCGGCTCGGGCACAACCCGGTCGATCAGGCCCAGTTCAAGCAAACGGTTTGCCGTGATGGACAGGGCCTCGGCAGCAATGGGGGCCTTATCAGGACTGCGCCATAAAATAGAAGCACACCCTTCGGGCGAAATAACGCTATAGGTGGAATATTGCAACATTTGCACCACATCACCCACAGCAATGGCCAAAGCGCCCCCTGAACCGCCCTCACCAATAATAGTGGCAATAATGGGCACTTTAAGTTCTGCCATGGCATACAGATTATGACCAATGGCCTCTGACTGGCCACGTTCTTCGGCATCGATGCCCGGATAGGCGCCAGGGGTGTCAACAAAAGTGAATACCGGCAAATTGAATTTTTCAGCCAGGCGCATTAAACGCAAGGCCTTGCGATAACCTTCGGGGCGTGGCATGCCAAAATTACGCTTGGCACGTTCTTTGGTGTCCCGCCCTTTTTGGTGCCCGATAACCATGCAGGCCTCGCCATTGAAGCGAGCCAGCCCGCCTACAATGGCCTGGTCATCCTTGAACATCCGGTCACCGTGCAATTCGTGGAAATCGGTAAAAATTTCACGAACATAGTCAAATGTATAGGGACGCTGGGGGTGACGGGCCACCAATGCCGTTTGCCAAGGAGTAAGCTTAGAATAAATATTGGTGGTAAGCGCTTCGCTTTTTTGCTGCAAACGCCCGATTTCTTCTGAAATATCTACTGCAGAATCAGAAGAGACGTGACGCAGCTGTTCAATTTTCTGCTCAAGCTCGGCAATGGGTTTTTCAAAGTCTAAAAATGTAAATTTCATGGTTTTGATTTTAATATGAATCTTGCTGGAAGTGGGCTTAATTGGCTGCGGATTCCTGGCTACGCCATAAATACCACGTTGCCACCGTACGCCAGGGTTGCCACGTTTGCGCCACCTCTCTGGCTTCATAGCGGGATACCGGCTCTCCGCTAAAATAATGCATTGAGATTGCTTTTAACAGTCTTGGGTCATCAATCGGTAAAACATCTGGCCGATGCAAATTGAATATTAAAAACATTTCTGCCGTCCAGCGACCAATGCCGCGAATGCTGCACAGCTCATCAACAATTTCTTCATCGCTCATTTTAGACCATTTTGCCGGGTGCACCTTCTTTTCATTGAAATGCATGGCCAAATCAAGAATATATTCCGATTTTCTTTTGGCCAGACCGGCTGTCCTAAGCTGCTCGACACCGTATTCCAGCACTTTAACCGGTGTAGGGCGACTGCCACATAAGGCGGTAAATTTTTTCCAGGTCGCTTCAGCGGTATTAACCGACACCTGCTGCCCCACAATGGCACGCGCCAGGGTAACAAAAGGCGTTTTGTTACTGGCCAGCCAGACACCATCATGGGCAGGAATGATTTTACGAAGAATGCGATCCCGTCTCATTAGATAACTAACTGCCTCATCCCAGTAGTCAGGTTTACAGGCCTGTCCGGGTATTACTTGTGTCATTTTTTACCCCTATACCCTGCGCCATTGCGTCAACCCAGCCGGTTTATCTTCCAGTTCCACCCCTGCTTCTTTAAGCGTGTTGCGAATCTGGTCGGCCAAGGCAAAATCCTTGTCTTTCTTGGCCTGTGAACGTTGCTCAACCATGGTATTGATCTGTTCTTCAGCAAGCACGTCAACATCCGCCGCCCCAAGATTTTTGCGGGTATAACGCGTTATAGAACGCAAATAGGTTTCAGGATCGTGTGACAGCAACCCTAAAATGCCACCCAGTGCCTTGATCTGGCCCGCCAGTTCTTTTGACTGCAAACGATTGGCTTCGGTAGCCATTTCAAACAGCACCGAGACGGCAACCGCCGTATTAAAATCATCGTCCATGGCAGCCTTGAAAGCGGCTGCATAGCTGGAAGACCAGTCTATGTCGGCTTCCTGTACACCCACGTTATTAAGCGTCTGGTAAATACGGTCAATAGCCGCCTGGGCATCAAACAGGTTGTCGGGGGTGAAGTTTTGCGGGCTGCGATAATGATTACGCACAATGAAAAAGCGCAACATTTCGGCTTCTCGCGGGTTCCATTCATAATCTGCCGACTCGCCGGCCCCATCACGGGCCCCTACGGTTTGGCGAATGGTACGGAAGTTACCCAGCGATTTCGACATTTTGTCGTTATCCACCATTAAAGGACCGCAATGCATCCAGACATTGGCCAGACTGCCGCCATAAGCGCCTTCGGTCTGAGCAATTTCATTTTCATGGTGGGGGAATTTCAAATCAGGGCCGCCACCATGGATATCCAGGGGCAGGCCCAGCAACGCTTTACTCATGGCCGAGCATTCGATATGCCAGCCTGGACGTCCAAACCCATAAGGCGACGCCCACTTGGAGTCATCGGGCTCATCTTCCTTGGCGGACTTCCACAATACAAAATCAAGGGGATCTTGCTTGCTTGAGGAAACGGCCACCCGCTCACCCGCACGCATGTCATCCAGGGAACGGCCAGACAATTTGCCATAGCCTTCAAACTTACGCACGGCAAAATTAACATCACCGTCATCTGACTGATAAGCCAGCCCCTTTTCTTGCAACTGCTGGATTATTTCCAGCATACCCGGCACATGCAAGGTGGCACGGGGTTCATGATCAGGTGCCTGGACCCCCAATGCCCTTTCATCTGCATGCATGGCATTGGTGTAGAAACTGGTGACGTCGGCCAGGGTTTGATTGGTGGCTACTGCCTTGCGGATGATTTTATCGTCAATATCCGTAATGTTACGAACATAGGTAACTTCATATCCTTTTTCCCGCAACCAGCGTTGCACAACATCAAAGCTGACCAGCATCCGGGCATGACCCAAATGACAATAGTCATACACTGTCATCCCACATACATACATGCGCACCTTATTGGGTTCAACCGTCTTGAACGGCTCTTTCGTACGGGATAGAGAGTTATAGATATGCATAGAAAAAAGAGACAGAAAATCATCCGGCATAAAATACCAGATGCAGTTAATCGAAGAATTTAATCAGGTTCAGTGAGAGTTTAATACGTTCTAATCTGAACTGAGGCTAAAATACGCAATATCGGAAGTATAGCAATTCCATCTGCATATCTGCACCTGGTTTAATTTATGGATCAATTATTTTTTGGATAATCAGTGAGACAACGATTAAATTTTTTCAAATGGGCCGCCATCGCTACACTATCATTATTCATGCATAGTGCAAGCGCACAAGAACCCTCTGCCGCCAAACCCGACGGTGGCTGGCAGGCCCTGGCCGATATCCTGAAAAAGCTCGAGCCCTCGGTTGACACCTCACTGCCCGAAACGCCGGTGCAGGCCAGCATTCGCATCAACCAGCTAATTGCCAGTGGCAAATTCCAGCAAGCCCTGAACGAAATTGAAAAAAAACAGCCAACGGTTTCTTATATGGAACAACCCGGTACCGATGTGCAGCTGCGTTTCCTGCGGGCACGCGCCTTGACCGGTCTGGGAAGAACCGCCGAAGCCATTGCCGTTTATCAGGACATGACCAGCAAATATCCTGAACTTGCCGAACCCTGGAACAACATGGCCACCCTGCAACTGAAGGACGGCTTGCTGGACCTGGCTAATGAGTCCCTAAGAATGGCCATTAGTATTAATCCCCAATATGGTATTGCCCATCGTAACCTGGGGCTGGTTCAACTCATTATGGCCAACCATTCTTTTGATCAGGCTGTGCTAAACGGTATTACCGATGCTGCCACACAGGCCGCCGCAACAAAACGAATCATCAACGGAAACTAGCCATGCATTTATTCTCCAGGGCAAGCCTGCTTGCCCGTTCACTCGTATTGCTAAGTGGGCTTGCCATCGTGCCTGCTTCACTGGCTACTGAAACTTCTCCAACAACAAAGGAATCAACAATGAGCACACTACCCCGTGTCAAACTGGAAACCAACCACGGCGATATCGTGATTGAACTGAATACAGAAAAAGCCCCGGTCACCGCAGAAAACTTTCTGAACTATGTTAAAGAAGGCTTTTATGACAACGTGATTTTCCATCGTGTTATTAAAAACTTCATGATCCAGGGCGGCGGCATGCAGCCTGGCATGAAAGAAAAGAACACCCGTGCCCCCATCAATAACGAAGCCAATAATGGCCTGAAAAACGATAAATATACCGTTGCCATGGCGCGCACCAACGATCCACACTCTGCCTCGGCCCAGTTTTTCATTAACTCCAATAACAACGACTTCCTGAACCATACCGCACCTACCGCACAAGGCTGGGGTTATGCCGTTTTTGGTAAAGTCGTTGAAGGCACCGACATTGTTGACCAGATTGAAAACGTAAAAACCGGCAATCGTGGCTTCCACCAGGATGTCCCTGCCGATGAAGTGGTTATCCAGAAAGCAAGCATTGTTGAATAAACTTTCGCTAGACGGAACGCTCTGGCTCGCCTCGGATATTCATCTGGGCGAGCATATCCCCAAAACCAGACAGGCATTTTATGCCTTTCTGGACAATGCCCGCGCGCATGCCAATGCGCTGGTATTGGCTGGGGATATTTTTGATTTCTGGGCTGGTGACGACATCGCCCTGACATCATCCGAACCCTGGTTACAGGAAGCCCTAAACCAGCTAAAACAAACGGCCGCCCAAATCCCCTTGTATTTAATGCATGGCAACCGTGATTTTCTTTTACGGGACGCACTGGCCAGGCAGGTCAATGCCACACTTCTGGCAGACACCGTTATGATAAAGTCGGCAGCAGGCCCCATACGCCTTAGCCACGGAGACGAATACTGCACCGATGACCCGGCTTATCAACGTTTCAGAACAATCGTGCACAACCGCTTTGTTCAGGCTACATTCCTTGCCCTGCCCCGCAGGTTGCGCCATCGTATTGCCAACCACATACGCCGCAAAAGCAAAGATTCGCACCAATATAAAAACAACACCATGGTAGACGTATCTTCTGCCGCCATAGAACAGGCCTTTCTTGAAGACCCCCAGGTCCGTACCCTGATCCACGGCCATACCCACAAGCCGGGGCATCACACAAGCATACTTAATGGCACCACCTATGAACGCTGGGTCTTGCCCGACTGGGAATATGATCAGGCACCGTTTCGCGGTGGCTATATAGAAATAAAAAAAAGCGGTGTTTGTTTACACCGCTTTAACTGGCCTGCCAATGCCTGAAGCTTGGCAAATTAATAAAGACTAAGCACCCTGGAATACGGGAGAACGTTTTTCGATAAAGGCAACAGAGCCCTCTCGATAGTCTTTGGTTGCCCCCATTTCCCGCTGCAACTCGGTTTCCAGGTCAAGCTGCTGCTCCAATGTATTCTCACTGCTGGCATAAATGGCCTGTTTGGTGGCCGCCAGGGCCTTGGTAGCCCCATTTAACAGGGTTTGATGCATTTGCGCAATTTCGTCCTGCAAGGATTCATCCGGAATGCATTTCCAGATCATTCCCCACGCCTGGGCCTGTTCGGCAGAAATCGGCTGGGCCAGCATAGAAGCGGCCATGGCGCGTTGAGTGCCTATTAACCGTGGCAAGAAGTGGGTTGATCCGGCATCGGGAATTAAGCCAATTTTGGCAAAAGCCTGAATGAATTTAGCCGACTGGACTGCGTAAATAATATCGCAGGCCAACACCAGGCTAAACCCGGCCCCGGCTGCTACCCCATTGACAAAGCACACCACCGGTACTGGCAAGGCACGCAAGCGCATGACCAGCGGCTTGTAATTTTTTTCAAGGCTTTCACCCAAATCACGTACCTCACCCGGTTGCAGGGGTTTACGCTCACTCAAGTCTTGACCGGCACAAAACCCCCGTCCGGCACCGGTCAGAATAACCCCGCGCAAATCCACCCGGGATTCAAGCAGGGAAAGTATATCCTTAAGCTCTTCGTGCATCTGGCTGGTAAAGCTGTTCAGGCGTTCGGGGCGGTTCAGGGTAATAGAAGCGATACCTTCCCGGTAGCTGAACAGAATCGTTTCATATTTTCTGGTATTCATTCAAGAGCCTCCAGCTGTTTCAGGTGATACGTCGTATCGCCCAGCAAATAATCAATAAACGTTAAACGCTTAAAGTAATCGCCCACTTCCAGCTCATGGGTCATACCCATACCGCCGTGCAGCTGGACGGCACTCTCGCCAATTAAACGACCCGCCATGGCTACTTTGACTTTGGCTGATGACAGCATGCGACGTTTTTTGGCCTGATCGGCCTCTCCTACTGCCGCAGCCGCCACATAGGCCATGGACAAAGCCACTTCCTTCTGGACATACATATCGGCCAGACGATGCTGAAGCACCTGGAACTGGGCTAGCGGCTTGCCAAACTGTTGACGGGTTTTCAGGTATTCAACCGTAATACCCAGCAACGCATCCATCGCACCGGCGGCATGGGCACACAAGGCCACAATGCCATCATCAAGCCCCTGGTTTAATAAATCAAGTGCTTGCTGGCCGCTTGCCAACAAGGCCGTGGCATCAAGATTAACCTGGTTAAAAACGATATTGCCGCAACGGGTACCATCCATGGAGGGGAAGTCCTGCACCACAATGCCGTCAGTATCAGATGGCACCAGCAACAGGGCCAGCTCACCATTTAACAAGGCACTAACAATAAAGACATTGGCTGCCCCCGCATGCCATACAGCCTGCTTTTGCCCCGACAAAACCAGCTTGCCGTCCTGATTCTGCACCTGTGTGCTGATATCGGCCAGATTATCGTTACGCTGGCCTTCTTCATAGGCCAGTGAAAAGATGGTTTCGCCGCTGGCAAGCTTGCCCAGGTAATCCTGCTTAAGCGCTTCGTTATCGCTCCCGGCCAGAATCCGTGCACCCATAACGGCGCTGGGCACCACCGGCTCTGACACCAGGCCACGGCCCAGCTCCTGGTGAATGGCCAGCAAAGAGGCGGCCGACTCACCAAAACCGTCATATTCTGCTGGCACGCTCAAACCCAGCACGCCCAGCTCGGCCAGTGTATTCCAGGCGGCACTGTCCAGTTCTGCCTGTTCCTGCCGCTTGCGGCGTTTTTCAAAACTCCAGTCTTCTTTAACGACACGACTTAAACTTTCTGTCAGCATTTGCTGTTCTTGACTATATGCGAAATCCATTATTCCTCCAGTTTTCTTTAATTTTGGGTTCAATGACCGTTAACAATTACACATCCAGAATCTGCTTGGCAATAATGGACTTCTGCACCTCTGTCGTGCCACCATAAATCGTGGTTTTACGCATATCAAAATAATTGGCGGATGCCGCTGCCGCAAACCCGTGCCCAGGGCCAAACACGTCACTGCCCGCTTCCAGCCAGGAAGGACTGTAAGGCCAGCCGTTCAGGCCCATTACTTCAAGCTGGAGTTTGGCCAGATCCTGCTGGACTTCAGAACCCCGGATTTTTAATACGGAGGCCTGTGGACCAGGGCCTTGCGTGCTGTCTGATGCAATACGCAGCAACATCATTTCCAGGGCAATAATATCTGCTTCTATCAGGGAAATTTTGTCTTTCAGGCGGCTATCCTGATTGGCCGGTTTACCATTCCACTGCACTTCGGCAGCCAGGTCTTTAAGAATTTGCAGCTCGCGATAGCACAGCCCGATACCGGCAATCCCGGTACGCTCATGGCCCAGCAAGTACTTGGCATAAGTCCAGCCTTCGTTCTCATTACCCACCAGGTTTTCGTAAGGAACCTTGACATCTTCCAGCCAGACTTCGTTCACATCATGCCCACCATCCAGGGTCTTGATGGGACGTACGGTAACACCAGGCTGGCGCATATCAATTAACAGCATGGAAATACCACGCTGTGGCTTGGCATCCGGATCGGTACGAACCAGACAGAACATCCAGTCGGCATATTGCCCAAGGGTTGTCCAGGTTTTCTGCCCGTTAACGACATAACCTTCAGGTGTTTTTTCGGCACGGGTTTTCAGTGAAGCCAGGTCAGAGCCCGAACCGGGTTCTGAATATCCCTGGCACCACCAGTCTTCAATCCGCAGCATACGCGGCAAAAAGCGTTGCTGCATTTCAGGGCTGGCATATTTCATTAACACCGGGCCAATCATGCTTAAGCCAAATGGCAGCAGGCGGGGAGCGCCCCCTTTAAAAGTCTCAATTTCAAATATCAGTTTTTGCAAGGCAGTCCAGCCAGTGCCACCGAACTCGACCGGCCAGCTGGGTGCCCCCCAGCCATGATCATCAAGGGCGTGATGCCAGCGAATATAATCCGTATTTTCCAGGCGTTGGTGTTTAAACACCTTGTCTTTAATATCCTGGGGCAAGGCGGTTGCCACAAACTGCCTTACTTCTTCACGAAATGCAATATCTTCCTGTGTTAAATTCAGATCCATATGTCCTCCATTTTTTAATTAATGCTATAACACTACAAAAAGAAGGGTTTCACAATTTACTTTTTTGGAAGCCCCCATTCAACAGCGGTTTAACTGAACGCCTGCCCTCGCACTTTACCTTCCTGCCTATTAGTAGAAACCATCATTCATTCAGAATGAAGACGTACTTCATAAAATGAAGATTGCATTTACAGCCGTCAGAATAAATACTATACCGATTCGTTATTATCATTTTGCGAGAATTATTTATGGCACAAGACAATGCAACATTAACCGTGGGGGCTGAAAAGTACTTCCACGAACAACTTGCACAGGGACATTTCCTGATTCAACGCTGCAAGGCATGCAGCACCAGTATTTTCTTTCCACGCATGATTTGCCCGCACTGTGGCTCCGGTGACATCGAATGGTATGCCCCTTCCGGAAAGGGTACCGTCTATGCCACCACCACCGTACGCAAAAAACCTGAAGCAGGTGGTGATTACAATGTTGCCCTGATTGACCTGGAGGAAGGTCCCCGCATGATGAGCCGGGTTGAAGGCATTGCCCCTGCTGAGGTCAAGATTGGCCAAAAAGTCCAGGCAAGCGTCAAAACAGCCGAAGAAGGCAATATTGTAATTTTCACAGTGGCAGGAGAATAAAAATGATTGATAAAAAACTAAGAGGCTCCGCTGCGATTGTGGGTGTTGGACATGCCGGTCTGGGTGACGCGACCGGTTTTAGCGAAATGGAAATCATGGTGCAGGCGGCCCAGCGTGCCGTCGCAGACGCCGGTTTAACCATGCAGGACATTGACGGCATTGCAACCGCCAGCGTGGCCGCCACCATGTGGGTCATGCCAGCGATTGAACACCTTGGCATTCGCCCCACTTTTATTGACAGCACCATGATTGGCGGCTCCAGCTTTGTGGCCCATTTAATGCCGGCCATCCAGGCACTGGAATCAGGCCAATGCAATGCGGTGCTGGTTTGCTACGGCAGTACACAGCGTACATCCACCGTTAACCGCGCTGCCGTTGGCAATATGCGCAAAATGATGGACCCGCAACCGTATGAAAACCCATACAACCCATTAAGCCCGCTCAGCTCGTATGCGCTGGCAGCCAATCGTCACATGCACCAATATGGCACCACCCGTGAGAACCTGGCCGAAGTGGCGGTTGCCGCACGCAAATGGGCACAAATGAACCCTGAAGCCAGCATGCGCGACCCGCTTAGCATTGAAGACGTACTGAATTCAAAAATGGTGTCAGACCCACTAACCGTGCGTGACTGCTGCCTGGTAAGCGATGGTGCCGGTGCTTATGTACTGGTACGTGCCGATCGCGCCAAAAACATGAAACAGAAACCGGTTTATGTACTGGGCAACTCTACGGCCATCTGGAACCGTCAAATTTCTTCCATGCATGACCTGACAGTCACCGCAGCCCAGCAATCAGGCAAAATCGCCTTTGAAATGGCCGGTGTCAAGCCTGCCGATATTGATGTGGTTGAAGTGTATGACGCCTTCACCATCAATACCATCCTGTTCCTTGAAGACCTTGGTTTCTGCAAAAAAGGCGAAGGCGGCGCGTTTGTGAGCAATGGCAATATTGCCCCGGGCGGTATTTTACCGGTTAACACCAACGGGGGCGGCCTGTCATGCGTTCACCCCGGCATGTATGGCATTTTTATTCTAATTGAAGCAGTTCGACAATTACGCGGCAGCTGCGGTGAACGCCAGGTGGACGGCGCCCAACTGGCTGTCGTTCATGGTAATGGCGGCACCCTGTCAAGCCAGGCAACCGCTATTCTGGGTACGGCAGAAACACTGTAAGCCGGTGATTCCGCTCATCCAATTTTAAGCCGGTGATCCCGGCATCCAATACTGGAGACTAATGATGAAACGTATTAAATCCGCACTGGCCCTATCCCTGGGCATTCTGTTCAGCACACCCGCACTGGCAGAATGGCCGGAACAAAACATTACCATTATTGTTCCCGCCGCCCCCGGCGGCACCACTGATATTGTTACCCGCATTATTGGTGAAAAGATGGGCAAGGAACTGGGCCAAACCGTCGTGGTTGAAAACAAGGCCGGTGCCGCCGGTATTATCGGCACCCAGGCACTGGTGCGCGCCAAGCCCGATGGCTACACCTTAATCATGGGTAATATCGGCCCCAACGCCATCAACTACAGCCTGTACGACTCGCTGCCTTACAAGAAAGACGACTTTACGCCCATCACATTGGTTATTTCCGTACCCAATGTACTGGTTGTCAATGAAGCAACACCCGTCAACACAGTGAGTGAGCTGATCAAATACGTTTCAGAAAACAAAGACCGCCAAAACTTCGGTTCATCCGGCAAAGGACAGTCTCCGCATATGTCGGCAGAAATGTTCCTGCAACGTGCCAACCTGGATGCCGAACATATTCCTTATAAAGGCGCGGGCCCTGCCGTTAGCGCGCTGCTGGGCAATCAATACACCTTCATGATAGACAACCTGCCCAGCTCACTGCCTTCCATCCAGTCGGGCAAGTTCAAGGCACTGGCGGTTACCAGTGACGCCCGTGTCGCCGAGCTGCCTGACGTTCCCACCATGAAAGAAGCCGGTATTGACAACATGGTGGTGACTGCCTGGTTTGGTTTGCTGGCCCCCGCCGGTACACCCGAAGACGTCATTAACAAACTCAATACGGCAGCCAAAAACGCACTGGAAAGCGAAGATGTGAAAGCCCGTTTTGCCGGTATGGGTGGTCAGGCAGGAGGTAATTCTCCTGCTGAATTTGCAAAATTCCTTGAAGACCAGCAAGCTTTATGGGCAGATACCGTCAAGGCGGCCAATCTGAAAATGGACTAACACACAGCATGATCAATAAAATCGTTTCATCCCATCTTGAAGCGCTGGAACAAATCCCCAACGGTGCATCCGTCATCGTTGGCGGGTTTGGAGATGCAGGCATTCCCTTCGAGCTGCTTGCCAGCCTTCAGAAAATGGGCACCAAAGATCTCACGATTATCAGCAATAACGCCGGTACCCGTGAAAACGGTATTGCCGGCCTGATTAAAAACGGACAGGTTCGCAAAATCATTTGTTCGCACCCACGCCCACCACTATCCGACGTGTTTGCCAACGCCTTCCGGGCCGGCCAGGTTGAACTTGAATGCATGCCGCAGGGCACGCTGGCCGAACGTCTGCGTGCAGCGGGTGCAGGCCTGGGCCCCTTCTTTACACCCACTGGCTACGGCACCCGTGTTGCCGAAGGCAAAGAAGCGCGTGTTGTTGATGGGGTTGGCTATATTCTTGAACAACCCCTGCGTGGTGATTTTGCCCTGGTTAAAGCCCATTTGGGTGATCGCTGGGGGAACCTGACCTATCGCTGGGCCGCCCGCAACTTCAACCCGGTCATGTGTACGGCAGCCAAAAACACCATTGCCCAGGTCGATAAAATCGTGGAACTGGGTGAACTGCACCCCGAACACGTCATGACACCGGGCATTTTTGTCAAATCAATTGTTCTGGCAGGAGCAGGCAATGTCTAGTATCACTTCATTGAACCGGGCCCAAATTGCCAAACTGGTAGCACAAACCCTGCCCGACGGTTCCTACGTAAACCTGGGTATTGGCATGCCTACCCTGGTTGCCGATTACCTGCCCGAAGACAGGGAGATCATTCTTCACAGTGAAAACGGTATTCTGGGCATGGGCCGCACCGCCATTGACCATGAAATTGATTATGACATTATCAATGCCAGCCGCACGCCCATCATTCTTCTGGAAGGCGCCTCTATTACCGAGCACACCAATTCTTTTGCCATGATGCGTGGTGGCCATCTGGACTATTCCATTCTGGGCGGTTTTCAGGTAGCCGTTAATGGAGACTTGGCCAACTGGATTACCGATGCACCCGATGCCATTGCCGCCATTGGTGGCGCCATGGATCTGGCGGTAGGTGCAAAAAATGTGATTGTCATGCTGGATCATACAACCCGTGATGGCAAACCTAAACTGCTCACTACCTGCACTTACCCGCTAACCGGGATCAAGGTTGTCAATTGGGTATATACAGACCTGGCAGTTATTGAAGTAAAAGACAATGCATTTCATGTCCATGCCATGGTAGATGGTTTAAGCCTTGAAGAACTGCAGGCCAAAACCGAAGGCAAACTGGTGGCGGATACGCCGCCCAAAAAGATAGCCCTTGATGAGAACCAACAACCTTATTACAAAAACTAAACGGATCTAACAAAAGCATAACGAGGAGACATAAAATGAAAGTTTCAAAGACGATCGTTGCAAAATTGCTGGCAGGCATGGGGACCGTATTATTATGTGGTGGTTTAACGGTTGCCAATGCGCAAACAGACAACTTCCCAACCAAGCCAATCACCTTGCTTATTCCTTACCCGCCGGGTGGCAGTGCCGACATGCTGGCGCGCCCGGTTGCCGCACAAATGCAAAAAGCACTGGGCCAGCCCATTGTGATTGAGTACAAACCAGGTGCAGGTGGCAGTATTGCCACCTCCCAGTTGGCACGATCAAAACCCGATGGTTATACCGTGCTAATGGTGCTGGCCGCACATGCAATCAACCCAAGCATGTATTCCTCATTGCCTTACAACACCGAACAGGATTTTGCACCGGTATCCCTGCTGGCCACCTTGCCCATGCTGGTGACTGCCCCGCACAAGACACCTGCCAACAATATTCATGAACTAATCGACTACGCCAAAAAAAATCCGGGCGCCCTCACTTTTGCTTCTGCGGGTAATGGCAATACCAGCCATCTGGCCGCAGAACTGTTCAAGGCATCTACCGATACCGATATGATTCACATCCCTTACAAAGGTAGTGGCCCAGCAGTCGTCGCTTTGCTAAGCGGTGAAGTATCGTTAATGTTTGACAGTATTTCCACTTCTATGCCGCACGTCAAAGGCGGCAAGCTCAAAGGCCTGGCCGTCACAGGAAAAAATCGCTCCAATGTTCTGCCCGATGTCCCTACCGTTAGCGAATCAGGTGTGCCCGACTTTACGGTTGACGGCTGGTACGGAATTATTGCTCCGGCCAACACTCCCGACACCATTGTCCAGAAACTGAACAAGGCTTTTGTTGATGCAGCCAATGATCCGGAAATAAAAAATCAGCTCAATAGCTACGGCTACGAAATCGCCGGTTCCACACCGGACGAATTTAAACAGCATATCAGCAACGAAATCCAGAAATGGAAAGTAGCGGTTGAAAAATCAGGAGCCAAAGTTCAATAACTTTTGGCACATCAAAAATTTTAAACCTTCTTAAGGCTTTTATTTTAAGATTGTATTTATTGGAGACCTAATGTTAGTCAAAAAACTATTAGTGGCAGCCTCAGCCCTAACCGCCCTTTCAGCCTCAGTATCCGCTTTCGCGGCTGAGTACCCTGAACGCCCTATCAGACTGGTTGTGAGTTACGCAGCCGGTGGCCCGGTTGACACGACCGCCCGCTCCTTTGCCAAATTCCTGTCAGATGAGCTCAAGCAGTCTGTTGTTGTTGAAAACAAAACCGGTGCCGGCGGCATGATTGGTGCAGAAAGCGTTAGCCGTTCAAACCCGGATGGCTATACCCTAGCTTTTCTGGCCAGCCCTGTACCCACCATTGCCCCACACATTCAGAAATCAGTCAAAATTGATTTTGACAATGACTTCACTTACATTGGTAATATTGTTGATTACACCAACGTTCTGGTGGTCAATAATGACCTGCCAATCAAGTCAGTGAAAGAGCTGATTGATTATGCCCGCAATAACCCGAATACCGTTGCATTCGGCTCAGCCGGTATCGGTTCATCCAATCAGCTTTCTGCCGAACTGCTGAAGCAGAAAACCGATACAGACATGCTACACGTACCCTACCGGGGCAACTCACCCGCCATGATTGATGTAATTAGCGGCAAAATCTCGTTCATGTTTGATATCAGTAACACTGCCGCTTCTTACATTCAGGGCGGTAAAGTACGCCCATTGGCCGTAACCTCAAAAACCCGTAACAGTGCCCTGCCCGATGTACCCACCATGATTGAAGCGGGCATTGAAGATTATGCCGTTACCGGCTGGTATGCCCTGGCTGCCCCCAAAGGCTTGCCAGACAACATCACCCAGCGCCTGGAACTGGCACTCAGAAACATTGACAAAAACCCCGAGTTCGATGCATTGATGGAACGTGGTGGCTACACCCGTACCTTCAGCAACGGTGCCGACCTGAAAGCGCGTCTTAATAGTGAACACAAACTTTGGGGCGAAGTTATTGAAAAGGCCAACATCCAACTTAATTAATGACAACAACGGGAAGGACGGCTTCACCGTCCGCGCTTACATCCCCGCCCTGAACGACGGGGTTTTACGCGCAAATCCGATAAATAAGCAACAAGCAATAAAAAATCCGGCCAGGCCGGATTTTTTATTGCGCATCACAAATTTAACATTAACCCTGCACTTTAATATTTGCCTTCTGGATTGTATCGCGCCATTTTTTAATTTCCACATCCAAAAACTGGCCAAACGCTTCCGGTGACATAGGCATAGGCTCAGAGCCCGAGCCATTCATTTTCTCTACCGTTTCGGGTATATTCAGGCTGGCATTCAGGTCGGCATTCATTTTTTTAATAACATCAGCCGGTGTACCTTTGGGGGCAAACAGGCCACTCCAGGAATAAGCCTCATAATCGGGCACCCCCGACTCTGCGATGGTTGGAATTTCAGGCGCAAGGACAGAACGTTCTGTATTACCCACCCCCAGCGGAATCACCTTGCCGGACTTAATAAACGGCAGTGCGGAAGTGGCATCGGCAAACATAAGCTGCACCTGTCCTCCTACAAGATCCTGCACAGCAGGTGCACTGCCCTTATAAGGGATATGCTGCAACTTGACATCCGCCAGACTGGCAAACAGTTCTCCGGCCAAATGCGTACCGCCCCCGGTGCCCGAGGAACTATAGGCAATCGTATTTGGCTTTTCTTTTGCCAGCTCAATTAATTCCTGTACCGATTTAACATTTAGTGAAGGATGCGCAATAAGAATAATAGGAAAACGACCGACGCCGCCCACCGGCTCAAAATCTTTCTGGGCATCGTAGCCAAGATTGTCATTCAGGCTTGGCAAAATGGCATGGTGAATGGCCGTGAAAAAATAATTATAGCCATCGGGCTTGGCCTTGGCCGAATAACGGGCCCCCACAATACCACCGGCACCTGCTTTATTATCAATCACAACAGGACGTTTCCATTGTTCTGCCAATGGTGCCGTGGCAATTCTTGCCGCTGTATCAACCGGCCCCCCAGGCGGGAAGGGTACCACAAAATTAACCGCCTGTTCCGGCCACTTGCCTGCATCTGCCCAGCTGGCCGCAAACGGTACGCATGAAAGGATAGCAGCAGCAAGCATCTTCATGGTTTGCCGACGTTGAATGAATAAGCCTGACATGACTTGATCTCCTGTTATTTTATTTAAAAAGTCATTATCAGGCTTATTCATTATTATTTATATAATTCTTTGAGAAAGAACAACCTCACCAGATACAAAGGCTCTTCAGGGAAAATACCCATTCAATTATTTTACTTTATGCCTGTTAACAGCACCTTTTACACTCTGCCCAATACCATAATAAAAATTGCAATCACTTAAAAAGTGCGTAAATGCTCCCCGAAAAAACCGGGATACGGTTTCCATTTAATTGGTATCGTTTATATTGCCGGCAATCCTGATCACATGTTCAATGAACTTTTCTGCAAAAGCAGGAATGTCCCGTCCGCCACGGCGACAGATAAAGCGCTCACGGTTGGCCCATTCATTGCTAATGCGCACTATATGCAGACGTTCTGGTTTACTGTAATTACGCGCACACTCAATAGGCACAATAGCCAGGCCGATTTTGGCATCTACCATACGACAGACCGTTTCAAAACTGCCCACATACACACGCTGGCGAAGGCGCTTGCCCAGTTTATAGGCCTTTTCTTCCAGGAATGACTGGATCACACTTTCTGGATGAATCCCCACAAATTGATATTTTTCAATCAAATCCTCAAACCGGATTTCTTCAACATCCTTCAGCTCATGTTCAAGATCGGTAATAACCACCAGCTCATCCTTAAATAGCGGAACAATATCCAGACCATCCAGGTTCACGCTACCGGACGCAATACCCAAGTCGGCAGAGCCGGCCCGAATAGCCGAAACAATGTCTTTGGTCAGTTTTTCTTCCAGCTCAATATCCACATCGGGGTTTTCAAGCAGGAAAGAAGATAAGGCTTCTGAAAGAAAAGAATGGGTGGCGGTCATGTTGGCCAGAATCCGCAGCTTTCCCTTGATACCGGTTGAAAAAGGCTGCAAGTCGGAATGCAGGCATTCCAGCTGCTGAAAAACACCTTTGGCGTATTTAAGCAGGATCTCGCCAGCCGGCGTCATTCTTACCCCGGTAACCTGGCGGATCAACAAACGCACCTTCAGCGATTCTTCAAGATTTTTAATTCGCGCACTGGCTGCTGGCAAAGAAAGAAAGGTTCTTTCTGCTGCACGAGTCAGATTGGATGTCCCGCCAATATTAATAAATAATTTTAAATCTGTTAAATCGTAGCGCATCTTAAATAAATTGAAAGGGGGTAGTTAAAAAATATGAATAAATAAAATTCACGTTATGGCCTACTATACTCCAACCACATGTGTAAACCCTGAAGACATCGTGTTGTTAGGGTTGAACCCCTATTTATATCCTAAAAAAACCTTGGAGAGCAAGAATGAGTGGAATCGTAGACGGAAAAGTAGTTGTTGTAACAGGCGCTGGTGGCGGTATTGGCCGTGATATTGCCCTGGCTTTTGCCAATGCAGGTGCCAAAGTTGTCGTTAACGACATTGGTGTTTCCCTAACCGGTGAAGGCGGTGGCGATGGCCCGGCCAAAACCGTTGCCGATGAAATCATCAAGGCAGGCGGCCAGGCCGTCCCCAGCCTGGATAGCGTGGCCAGCTACGAAGGCGCCAACAACATCATCCAGACCGCCATTGACAGCTTTGGCAAGATTGACATTATTGTTAATAATGCCGGTAACTTGCGTGACCGCCTGTTTCACAAAATGAGCGAAGAAGAATGGCGTCAGGTGCTTGATGTTCACCTGAACGGTTCATTCTTTGTCAGCCGTGCCGCCGCCCCTTACTTCCGCGAGCAGGAATCTGGTGCTTTTGTACACATGACATCCACCTCCGGCTTAATTGGCAACTTCGGCCAGTCCAACTATTCAGCAGCAAAAATGGGTATTGTTGGCCTGTCCAAATCAATCGCCCTGGACATGTCCCGCTATAACGTACGTTCAAACTGTATCGCTCCCTTTGCCTGGAGCCGCATGACCAGCTCCATTCCGGCAGAAACGCCCGAAGAAAAAGCACGCGTTGCAAAACTGCAAAAAATGGAATCCAACAAAATTGCCCCTATGGCCGTTTATCTGGGCAGTGACGCCGCTTCTGAAGTAACCGGCCAGATCTTTGGTGTGCGCGCCAACGAAATCATGCTGTTCAGCCAGCCTCGCCCCATCCGTTCGGTTCACATGTCTACCGGCTGGACGCCCGAACTGATTGCCGAAGTGGCCGCACCCGCACTGAAAGGCAGTTTCTTTAAACTGGAACGTTCTCCTGAAGTGATCAACTGGGACCCCATTTAATCCCCGTTGCACAATCAGGAGATAACCATGCCTTTAGACTATAACCTTATTAAAAACTGGACCTTCCCCGACGTCGTACAGGAATACACCGTTAAAGACAGTATCCTGTATGCGCTGGGCATTGGCCTGGGGCAAGACCCCCTTGATGAAAACCAGCTGCAATTCGTTTACGAAAAAAACATCAAGGCCTTCCCCACCATGGCGGTTGTACTGGGTTATCCCGGTTTCTGGATGCAAGATCCGGCGGCCGGTATTACCTGGGTAAAACTGGTTCACGGCGAGCAACGCACCACCATTCACCAGCCTCTGCCGCCCAGCGGCAAGCTAACGGGTAAAATCAGGGTCTCCCACGTGATTGACAAAGGCGCCGAAAAAGGTGCCCTGGTGATTACCGAGCGCAAGCTGTACGATGAAGCAGGCACCCTGCTGGCCACCATCGAACAAACCACGTTCTGCCGTGCCGATGGCGGTTTTGGTGTTAGCGATGAACCGCCACCAGCCCTGCCAAAAGTACCTGAAACCGCGCCCGACCAGGTATGCGAATTGCCCATCCTGCCTCAGGCGGCTATTTTGTATCGTCTCAATGCCGATCCAAATCCGCTGCACATTGATCCGGCCGTGGCCAAGGCAGCAGGCTATCCGCAACCCATTTTGCATGGCTTGTGCACCTATGGTGTAGCCGCCCATGCTATTATGAAATCCTTCTGCGACTATGATCCTGCGCGACTGGTTCGTTTTGATACCCGTTTTTCAGCCCCGGTATATCCGGGCGAAACACTGGTATGTGAAATGTGGAAACGCAATGAAAACGAAATCCAGTTTCAGGCTAAAGTCAAAGAACGGAATATTGTTGTATTAAGTAATGGCTTTGCCGAGATTAAATAAATGACTAAACGTGGATTACCATTAGAAGGCATCAAGGTACTTGACCTGTCGCGTGTGCTGGCAGGTCCCTGGTGCTCGCAAAACCTGGCCGATCTGGGTGCCGATATCATCAAGGTTGAGCGCCCCGAAACGGGCGACGACACCCGGGCCTGGGGGCCTCCATATCTTAAAGATGCACAGGGTAACGACACCTCCGAGGCCGCCTATTATTTAAGTGCCAACCGTAACAAGCGCTCTATCGCGATTGATATTGCCAGCGAAGAAGGTAGCAAGCTGGTTCGTGATCTGGCCAAATCATGCGATATCCTGGTTGAAAACTTCAAGGTAGGCGGCCTTAAAAAATATGGTCTTGATTACGACAGTATCAAGGCCATTAACCCGAAACTTATCTATTGCTCTATTACCGGTTTTGGCCAAACCGGTCCCATGGCCAAAGACCCTGGTTATGATTTCATTATCCAGGGCATGGGCGGCCTTATGAGCATTACCGGTGAGCGCGACGACCTGCCTGGCGGTGGCCCGCAAAAGGCCGGCGTTGCCGTTACCGATCTCATGACGGGCATGTATGCCACTATTGGCATCCTGGGCGCCTTGCAGGAACGCAACAAAAGCGGCCTTGGCCAGCATATAGACGTAGCCCTGCTAGACAGCCACATTGCCATGCTGGCTAACCAGAACCTGAACTACATGACATCAGGCGTTGCCCCCAAACGGGCCGGCAATGCTCACCAGAATGTAGTGCCTTATCAGGTTTTTGCTTCCAGCGATGGCCATTTAATTGTCGCTGTGGGCAACGACAGGCAGTTTGTCTCCTACAGCAAGGCAATTGGCAGGCCCGACCTGGCAGAAAACCCCAGCTACACCACCAACAGCAGCCGTTTAAAAAACCGCAAAGAACTGATTGCCATTCTGGAAACCATCATGCGTACCGATACCCGGGACAACTGGCTGGCCAAACTGAATGCAGCAGGCGTACCTTGTGGCCCAATCAATACGATTGACCAGGTTTTTGAAATGCCCCAGGTCAAGGCCAGAGACATCTGGAAAACGGTTGAACATCCGGTTGCCGGCAGTGCCCCCACCACGGCTAACCCAATCAACTATT
The DNA here is from genome assembly GCA_034006805.1 of Advenella sp. Classification (GTDB taxonomy): domain Bacteria; phylum Pseudomonadota; class Gammaproteobacteria; order Burkholderiales; family Burkholderiaceae_B; genus Advenella. The sequence goes on along the minus strand of JAVESC010000005.1, from coordinate 20,135 downwards.
CAGCAACGCCCATTCAATATCGCATGGCACCGCCTTTATTGGGCCAGCACACTGAAGAAATCCTGCGCGAGTTCAAGCTGGATAGCAAATACAAGCTGAACCAGTAAAGTTGGCGAATGGTCAGGTTTTCCCGTCGTGCCAAATCCAGCAAAAGTTGCTGTCGGCACGACGGGCAAGTTCCGCGTCAATCACCCCGCCCTGAAGGGCGAGGTTTCCCGCGCAAGTTGATGAAAGACTTACCAGGCCATTCTCAAGTCTGCAAAAGAACGGGGCAAGGAAGATGGATTAAACGCTTGTGTGTCAATCTGGTTAACATCAATATCCAGAAAATCACTCAACACATCATCGCGCAAACGTATAAAATCCGGGTCGCTACGATTGCGCTCACGTGGCAAATCAATCTCTACCGTACGCTTGATCCGCCCCGGATGGGGTTCCATCACCACCACCCTGTCTCCCAGAAATACAGCCTCATCAACATCATGGGTAACCAGCAGCATGGTAATTTTTTCTTTTTCCCAAATACGCTGCAACTCAACCTGCAAACGTGATCGTGTCAGGGCATCCAGCGCACCCAAAGGCTCATCCAGCAATAACATGCTTGGGCGATTAACCAGACCACGGGCAATCGCCACCCGTTGCGCCATACCGCCCGAAATCTGATGCGGGTAAGATTGTTCAAACCCTTCCAAACCAACCAGGGCAATATGCTCGGCGATAAGATCGCGTTTCTGAGCCGCATTAAATGGGGCATTGCGCAAAGCTACGCCAACATTCTGCGCAACCGTCAACCACGGGAACAGGCGATGATCCTGAAAAACAATGCCACGGTCACGCCCCGTACCCGATATAGCCTGGCCGCCAATAAGAATCTGCCCTTCATACTCGCTATCCAGCCCCAGTACCAGCCGTAACAGGGTGGATTTACCGCAGCCACTGGCCCCCACAATACTAACGAACTGCCCTGCCTGCACATTCAAATTAATATTTTCCAGAACCTGCAAAACACCATCACTGGACTGCTGGCTGGCATAGCGTTTGCCCAGTCCGACAATTTCCAGATTATTGGATTGCCGCGGTGTTCTTGGATTCTGATCTGACAGTACCTGTACTAATGGGCCCGAACTACCCCCTGACCCAAGTGCGTGATCGGCACGATCCCTGAATTGATATTGCGTCATTATTTATTCTCCTTATTCCATACCTTTGATAAAGGGTCAAGAGCGGCCATAACCAAGACTGATACGGCGCTCAACAAGCCGTGCCAAGGCATTCATCAGCCACCCCACCAACCCGATAACCACCATCCCGAAAATCACCAGATCCATTTGAAAATGCTCGCTGCCATCAACCAGCGTATTGCCAATACCCGTACCGGCAGCCAGCAAATACTCTGCCCCGATGGTTGCCAGCCACGAATAGATCAGGGCCAGATAAACACCGGTAAAAATAGAGGGTATGGCGGCAGGCAAAATCACACCCGTAATGGTTTGCCAGCGCGTATAACCGTACACCTGCGCTACTTCAAGCAGTTTGGGTGGCGTGTTTTTGATGCCATCAGCAGTATTAACCACTACCGGCAGCAAAGCGGCCAGCGACAGAAACACCACCTTGGCCACCTCTCCCAAACCAAACCACACGGAAAGCAGTGGAATCCAGGCAAACAGGGAAATTTGTTTAAACGTATTAAAACTGGGGCCTACAATACGGTTGAATAAAGGCACAAAACCCAACAGTCCTCCCAGGATCAGACCGGCAAACGTTCCAATTGCAAAACCGGCCGCTTCACGTCCCAGACTGGCACCCAGGGCAATCCAGATCTTGCCCGAAGAAAACTGCTCAATGGCGGTTTCCAACACTTTTAGTGGCGACACCAGCAAAGCGGAGTTAACCAGGTCCAGCTCTGAGCTTGCCCACCACAGGACAAGGGCAAAAACCGGCAACACAAAACCTTTCCATCGCCCGTTAGACCGAACCTGTAAAGGTGCCGTGGTTTCGGAAGCCGCAACAGCAGAAGATAACGCAGCAAATTTACTCATTGAACCCTCCTGAATGCAGGTAAATGACGTTTTCCCATCAACCTGGATTCAATAAAATCAAGAAACCGGTCAATCAGATAACCAATCGCCCCCACCACAATGACCGCCGCCATCACCAGATCCAGCTGGAATAACTGACGCCCATAAACAATCAAAAACCCAAGTCCTTCACTGGAAGCCACCAGTTCCACAACCACCAGTGATAACCAGGCCTTGGTGAAACCCAGTCGCAAACCGGTAAAAATCGTGGGTGCCGCCAGTGGCAGGATCACCTCAAATACTTCCTGCCGGCGGGTATAACCGTAAACGCTGGCCACCTCACGAAAGGAAGGAGGCACCTGATGAAAACCTTGTAGGGTATTAAGCGTTGCCGGCACCAAAGCCGCCTTGGCAATCAGGATATATTTAAGTGGCTCACCAATACCCACCAGCAATAAAACAAATGGCATCCAGGCCAAAACCGGAATCTGCACCAGTGCATTAAAAGTGGGCAACAGATATGACTCGATCTGGCGTGATAAGCCCAGCACGCAACCCAGCAACACGCCTAACAGCGACCCGGCCAGAAAGCCCAGCAATACCCGCTGCAGACTGACCGAGACGTTCAGCCACAGATCACCACTCTTAACAAGATCCACCAGCGTTTCAAGCACAAAGGCGGGCGATGGCAGAACCTGAGGAGAAATCCATCCCTGATCTACCCCGGTCTGCCATAAAACCAGCAGGACCGCAGGCAACAGCCAGGGTAAGAGTCGATCACCCATGCGCAACAGAAACAGGCTGCCAAACTTTCGGACAGAATCCTTCTCATCCGTGTCAACCGGAATCACGGCCAGACTACTTTGTGTCATAACGTCCCCCTGTTTAGCCGCCACTGGCGACAGTGGCAACCTTGGCTTGCTGCTGAGGCTTGCCAGTCACATCAAAGCGGGTCCAGCGATGGGTCAAGCCCTGCGTTTCAAGTGCTTTTTGCAGAAAACGGGTATCAAACCAATCATCTACCGACACATCACGTCGAATCAGTTTCAACTCGAGCGCGTCACTGACCACTTCCTTATAGCGACCCACGATAAAATCATCAATCAGTGGAGAATTACGTACAGCCAGATCCTGATTCTCGAACTCAGCCACATAGGACTCATAGGGCGTGCCGCTACGGGCCCACAACCTGAACAACGCCTCACGATTTTTCTCATCCGAAGCCCAATCGGCAGCCCTGACAAAGGTATCAACCACTTTCTGGACAGCTTCGGGATGCGCATTGGCAAACTCATCCCTCACGTGTAGATGTGCCTGGCGGGTAAAAACGGGATCTTTGCCCTGAGTCGAATGAACAATATCAATCAGCCCTTGATTACGCAGCTTGAACAACTCTTGCCCGCCAAAAGCGGCATCTACACTTTTGGATGCCAGCGCTGCCTGTGCACTGCCCGAATCCAGATTTATCCCTTTTATATCGCGCTCTTTCAGGCCATGTGCCGCCAGCAGATTATTGGCAACAAGATGACCGTTGGTACCACGAAAAATAGACACCCGTTTACCTTTCAGATCGTTAATTGACTTGATATCGGAACCGACAGGTGCCACAACATATAGATTATTACGAGCCCCACTAATGAGCAGCACACGTGTTTTAAGACCATTGGAACGCCCAACCACCGAGGGCAAATCCCCATGATAGGCAAAGTCAATCTGTTTATTGGACAAGGCTTCGTTAACGGCCGGGCCCGCCCCTTTAAAAAACACCCATTCAACCTCAATCCCATCTTCCTTGAAGGCCTCTTCAACCCAGCCATTAATTCGCGCGACGGCACCGGGTGACCCTCCCCAGGTAATCGGCTCGCCACCGCCTGCAGTGGCAACACCAATCCGTACTTTTGACAGTTTTTCTGCATATACCGGTGTAACGGCAAAAGCCAGCACCAATCCACCCAGCATGGTTTTCAATAAAGACCGGCGTATTTTTTTATATTTCATCATAAATATTCCTGCATGAATCCGTTTGGTTAAAAATCGGGCGGACCCTTTCACACCCTGGCACACCCGAGCCAGTTAAAATAAGGTTTATGTAAAATAAGTCCGCGTTACCGGTTAAGCCGCCTTTTTATCCGAAGAAAGCTTTTTCTCTATGGATGTACCTGCAAAAAAGTTCGGATTGGCTTCTGTATAAAAGCGGTAAGGGTTTCCAAAAACCAGCGCTTTAAAATCGTCTTCGCTGATCACGCCCTGCTCTACCAGAGCCCAGCTTTCTGCCAATGGTTCCGTTAAATCGGGCACATCCCAGTGACCAATATCGGAAGACCAGATCGCTTTGGTTTTAACGCCAAGCGGATTAAGTTTTTCATTGAAAGCAACCGCAACCGTACGGTCGTCCGACTCGGCACCAAAGTAGAAACTGTCTGCCCATTGTTTTTTAATATCCTCTGGTGACTCAATGCCTGCCAATGCAAAATCATCCAGCTCTTCGGCATTCGGTTCACGGCTGTGCGGGAAAGCCGATACGCCCAGGCTATCAAGCAACAAGGTGTTCTTATCAAGCTTGCGTCCCTTGATAAAGTCTTGGCCATAACGCTGGAACAGGTTTTCCAGCAAGTCCAGATCGGCATTGGCCGGGTTGTAATTCTGTACCGCCACGCGATTGCGCTTTTCCCAGCGATCAATCAAGTGCGTAAACACATTGGCTCCCCAGTCTGCGCCCCCTTCAAGTAAGGCCACACGCAGCCCCGGAAAACGTTTGGTCACGCCACCAAAGAAAAGCGCCTTGGCAAATGCCTCGGAACCATCTGCAAAGTGCCCAATATGGTTGAACATGTAATTACTGACGGAATGGCGCCCGGTCCAGCCCTGACTGCCATAATGAGTAGTGACAGGCACACCCAGCTCCACCACTTTGGCCCAGAACGGGTCATAGTCATAGTCACTGTCAATGCCATAAAAATCGGTGTAATGCGCATATTTGGCCACATCCGGATGATGAGCCGATGGATATTTGTCGGCAACTGCAGGCACAGGGCGACGCACCCCACCGGCAATGTTGATCACCTTCAACCCCAAAGTCTTGACGGCAAACTCCAGCTCTTCTATTCCTTCTTCTGGTGTATGCAATGGAATACCGGCTACGGGTGTCAGGCGATCACTGTATTTACCGTATAAATCCGCATGAAAGTGATTAATAGCACGATGCAAAGCCTGGCGATGCTTACCCGCCCCCAGCGGCGCCAATACATCATTGGGGAACAGTACCGAGTAATCAGCGCCCTGTTCTGACAGGCGTTCTGCCAATAGCTCGGGCAAGGTATACGTGGCTAGATCAAACGTATTACGGGTAACCCGTGCCCACCATGGAGCACGCAAGGTACGATAATAACGACGTTCTTCCTGTGTCTGCTGGTACCAGTCCTTGCCATTGCTGCGTGTTTTGAAACGGGAACCAAGGACTTTGCGCAAGGCATCAACCAGCTCACCGCCCCCGTATTGCTGCACATACTCTTCCAGCGCGGGATTATAGTCGTTTACATGGACATCAGTATCAATAACCGGATAATCCAGACCGGTTTTGACGGCGAGTGAGCGGGATGCCTGAGCAGGGGTAAGACGTGCGTTCATAAAATCTCCAGATAAAAGGTGACATTGATGAAAATTCCGATGAGTTATACCGCGGAATTTTTAAATTGAAAGCAAAGTATAGGCAGACCCGGATTCATTTCTAAACAATTTTTTTAATATTTCCATATGCCTTATTCTTATTTTTTATCTTGCCAATAAAGGTTTATTTACGCGTATGTACTTATATTATTTAAGGAAATATGATTATTGAAAAACATTAAATTTATTTTTAATTTGAAATAAAATAAGATTTAATTTCCTGAGGTGATATCAATAAGATAAAAATGTCTTTGGAAATTGAACCCAGGTTTCTTATGATGAAAAGAACAGCAGCACGCAATCATTACCCGTTTTTATTATTTATTTTCCATCAAAGGAAATCATCATGTCTATCAAATCAATCAACGCACGCAACCAGTTTCATGGAAAAATCGTTGAAATCGTTACCGGACCGGTTGTGTCCGAAGTGGATATTGAAACGCCAACCGGTCTTATCACCTCAATTATCAGCACCCGCTCTATTGCCAAGCTTGAACTGAAAACTGGCTCGGAAGTTATTGCGTTTGTAAAATCCACAGATATCGCGCTGGCAAAGCTTTAAGGTGTCATTGGCAGTGGTGGTTAAACTGGAAAACACCGCCAACTTATCCGTAGCGTCAGCCATCTGGGCCATACCGGCCTTGTTCGTGATGTATTTGCAGACTTGACTTATGCTTGGGGATTAATGCTGGCAGGAGCGCGGGAGACAGAAAGCCAAAAAGACGTAAAAAAATCCCCCTGTAACCAAGTTTCAGGGGGATTTTTTACTCGTTCCAGGCTCTGGCAGGGATTCGAACTAACTGAGGCGGTTTCCACGCAGAAGCATGGAAGCCAGAAAACCCCGGGTTGCCGTAAAAAACCTTAAGCGGCTGCTGACAACACCCACACGCCTACAATCAGACCCAGCGCAATACGGTACCAGCCAAACGGTCGATAAGAATAAACGCTAATAAACTTAAGCAAGGCACGAACCAGCAACAGGGCGCTAACAAAAGCCGCAATAAAACCGATAACCACCGCCAGCATATTACTGTCGCTAAGCTCGCCACCATATTTATACATGCTTAAAACCGTGGCCCCCAGCATGGTAGGCATGGCCAGGAAGAAAGAAAATTCGGTCGCGGTTTTACGGTGAATACCTGACATCATGCCGGCAATAATGGTTGCCCCCGAACGGGAAGTTCCGGGAATCATGGCCAGGCACTGGGCAAATCCAACAATAAGCGCCTGCTTCCAGGTAATGTCTTCCAGCCGTTGTACCTTTGTACTTTGGGCTTGCTCCTCGGGTGAGGCGTGCTTGGCCATATCGGGGCGACGCTCAACCCACAACATCAGGATGCCCCCCAACACCAGGGTAAAGGCATAAATAATAAACTTGCCATCCAGCAACTGGGTAATTTGCTTAATCAGAATAAGGCCAATAACCGCGGCAGGTAAAAACGCCAGGATCAAGTTACGTGTAAACAGCAGCTCGGTGCGGTCACCGGTAAACGTACCCCGTATGACCTGCCACAGGCGATGCCTGAAAATCCACATGACCGCCAGAATGGAACCCAGCTGAATGACAATCTCATAAACCTTGAAATCACCCGAATCAAAATTGATCCAGTCACCAATAATTAACAAATGTGCCGTACTTGAAATAGGCAAAAACTCGGTCAGGCCTTCTACCACACCCAGGAAGGCCGCCTTCAGTAAATAAATAAACTGTTCCATTCAGGTTTTCTTGCCGTTATTCTTGCAAAGCTGCAATCATTTGCGTAAATACTTTAGGGCTGCCTGCCAGCAAATTACCCGTTTTCATCCAGGTTTGCTCGCCTTCAAAGTCGCCAATCAGGCCGCCGGCCTCAAGAACCAGCAAACTGCCTGCGGCAATATCCCAAGGCTTCAGGTTGACACCGCAGAAGCCGTCAAGACGCCCGCACGCCACATAGGCCAATTCAAGCACTGTGGCACCCAAACGACGAAAGCCTGTGCTTTCATCTATCAGGGGGTAAAAACGCTCGGCCCCTTTACGATTGGAACTGGTAATAGAAGGGAAACGGCCTGCCAGCATGGCATCGGCAAAGCGCGTGCGATTACCAACACGAACACGACGGTCATTCAGGAAAGCGCCACCACCACGGGTAGACGTAAACATTTCATTGCGGGCCGGGTCATAAACAACGGCTTGAGTAATGACGCCACGATGCGCCAGGGCAATGGAAACGGCATAGTTGGGAAAGCCATGAATGAAATTCTTGGTGCCATCAAGCGGATCTATAATCCATTGATATTCGGGCGCGGCATTGGCTTCGCCATCTTGTGCAGATACGAATCCAGACTCTTCCCCCAGAAAGGCATGATCAGGGTAAGCATCGCGCAACACATCAATAATTGCCTCTTCTGCTGCGTGATCAATTTCAGTCACATAATCATTATGGCCTTTACGGGCGATTTGAATTTTATCAATATCAAGACTGCCGCGGTTGATAATTGCGCCGGCACGTCTTGCTGCCTTGATGGCAATGGTGAGCATTGGATGCATATTTGTTCTGTTTTAGTCTAGTTGGGTAAAACGCTTATTTTAAAGGACAACCGCCCCAAGTTCTAGCCAAACCCTCATTTTTCATTAGAATATATGGCTTTTGAAGGAATATCATGCTTTCCAGCTTTGCCCATACCCGTTTCATCATGGTGGCACCCAGTCACCCCGGCAATGTCGGCGCTGCTGCCAGGGCCATCAAAACCATGGGCTTTAACGAGCTGGTGCTGGTGTCTCCCAAAGATCCGGCCATCAAAAACAACCCCGAGGCCATTGCCCTGTCAAGTGGCGCGACCGATGTCCTGCACAACGCCCATCTTGTTTCCACCCTTGATGAGGCCCTGGCGCCGGTCACGCTTTCATTTGCACTAACGTCGCGTAACCGGGACATGGGCCCGCCCGCCCTGGACATCCGCCAAAGCGCCAGTCTAAGCGCCCTGCATTTGGCCACTTCCCCTGAAAACCGCGTGGCGGTGGTGCTGGGCACGGAAAGAACCGGCCTTGAGAATGAAGAGATTAACCGTTGCCACCGCATTTGCCACATTCCGGCCAACCCGGCCTACAGCTCCCTGAATGTATCGCAAGCCTTGCAACTGGCCGCCTGGGAATTGCGTTACGCCCTCATGGAAAACAATCCGGCTGTCACACCGGCCAATGACATCCCACCTGAAGCTACGTATGCGCCCAGCGAAAAAGTAGAGGCCCTGGTTAAACACTGGGAACAAGCCCTGGTCGCCATTGACTTCCTGAACCCGGCACACCCCAAAAAACTCATGCCCCGCATGCGTTACCTGTTTACCCGCATTCACATGAGCCAGGAAGAGGTGGACATGATGCGCGGTGTTTGCACCAACATCATCAAGCATGCCAGCAAAAAATAAGGCGGGTGCTGTCATTGTCATAATATGTCGCTATACTGTGTAAACAGGACATATCCTTTAATTCCAATAACAAAATGGCACTGTTACAGCAATGACACATACTCACCTTCCCCCCAAAGCCATCTCCACACCCGAGCATATTGCTTTTACCGCTTTTGATAATGCCGAACAGGCATATGAGCAACTGGTGTATATTTATCAACGCAACACCCAGTTTATTCGCACAGCGTTCAGCCATTTCATCAACAATGAAAGCCCACCCGAATATAGCGTTCGGGCCTTTTACCCGGCCATTCGCCTGCGCGTTAGCGATCACAAGGAAATTGACTCGCGCCTTTCTTACGGTTATGCCACCGAACCGGGTATTTACGCCACCACCATTACCCAGCCCGAGTTGTATAAATCCTATTTGCTGGAACAAATCAGCCTGCTCATTAAAAACCACGGGCTGGCGGTTGAAATTGGCGAATCCAAAACGCCTATTCCCCTGCATTTTTCTTTCACGGGCAGCCAGTATGTGGAAAGGGTCTATGACGACACCAACAACTTGACCCTGCGCAATTATTTTGATGTACCCGACCTGGCGGTCATGGATGACGCCATCGTTAACGGCACATTGAAAACGGAAGCCAACACACCAGAGCCACTGGCCCCTTTTACCGCACCGCGCATTGATTATTCCCTGCACCGCCTGCAGCACTATACAGCAACGGCTCCCGATCACTTTCAGGGTTTTGTCCTGTTCACCAACTACCAGTTTTATGTAGACGCCTTCTGCAACAAAGCCCGCGAACTGGTCCGTGACCCCAACAGCGGCTACAGTGAGCTGGTTGAGCCTGGCAACCTGGTTACCACCGCCGCACATACCCCCGAAGCAGGCAGTCAACCGGTACGCCTGCCGCAAATGCCCGCCTATCACCTTAAACGCCCCGATGGCCTTGGCATTACCCTGGTCAATATGGGGGTTGGGCCTTCCAACGCCAAAACCATTACCGACCACATTGCCGTACTGCGCCCTTCTGCCTGGATCATGCTGGGCCACTGTGCGGGCCTGCGCAATACCCAACGGCTGGGCGACTACGTGCTGGCACACGGTTATGTACGCGACGATCACGTGCTGGATGCCGATTTACCTTTATGGGTACCTATTCCGCCACTGGCCGAGGTACAGGTTGCCCTTGAACAGGCCGTGGCCCAGGTATCCGGCCTTGACGGCTGGGAGCTCAAACGCATTATGCGCACCGGCACCGTCGCCAGCATTGACAACCGCAACTGGGAGCTGCGTGATCACGATGAGCCGGTACAGCGCCTGTCACAATCACGCGCCATTGGGCTGGATATGGAATCGGCCACCATTGCCGCCAACGGTTTCCGCTTCAGGGTGCCGTATGGCACTTTACTGTGCGTATCAGATAAACCGCTGCATGGCGAACTGAAACTGCCCGGCATGGCCACCGATTTTTACCGCACCCAGGTTAACCAGCATTTATACATTGGCATGCGCGCGCTGGAAATTTTGCGTGAAATGCCCAGCGAACGCCTGCAATCGCGTAAACTACGCAGCTTTATCGAAACCGCTTTCAAATAAGCAAAGAATTTTTAGTTTGACGGCGGCTACAATAACCCCCTATGAGTACAAAACCCCCATTATCCAAAGCCCAAACAGACAGTAACCGTTTTGCCGGCCACACCCCCATGATGCAGCAATATCTTGCGCTTAAAGAAGAAGCCGGATCAATATTGCTGTTTTATCGCATGGGCGATTTTTATGAAATGTTTTACGACGATGCCATTAAAACGGCACGCCTGCTGAATCTGACCCTGACCAAGCGTGGCACCTCCAATGGCGAGCCAATTCCCATGGCCGGTGTACCGGTTCATGCCATGGAACAGTATCTGGCACGCCTGGTAGCCATGGGTGAATCGGTGGCCATTTGTGAACAGGTGGGCGACCCGGCCACCAGCAAAGGCCCGGTTGAACGCAAAATCGTTCGCATTGTGACGCCCGGCACCCTGACTGATGAAACCTTGCTGCCGTCCAAGTCTGACCGCCCTTTAATGGCCATTTACCTGCCCCATAAAGGCCGCCAGCCCAAATATGGCCTGGCCTGGCTGAACCTGGCCAGTGGCGAGTTTCGCCTGACCGAATGTGATGTGGCTTCACTGGATTCCGAAATCCACCGTATAGCCCCAGCCGAAATCGTGCATGCCGACTCTTTCCAGCCAGAAACCAGCTGGCAAGGCACCTTAAGCACCACCGCAGACTGGCACTTTGACCAGAACGAAGGCAACGCCTTGCTATGCCAGCATTTTGGCATTGATTCGCTGGCCAGTTTTGGTATTCACGACATGCCTTCGGCAGTCACCGCTGCCGGTGCCCTGTTGCGTTACACCGAAAGAACACAAACCCAGTCGTTGTCCCATGTGCAGGGCATTAGCGTTGACCAGGCCAGCGATTACCTGGTGCTAGACCCGGTAACCCGCAAAAACCTGGAAATTACAGAAACCATTAGTGGTGAAGAAAGCCCAACCCTGTTTTCTTTACTGGATGCCTGCGAAACCCCCATGGGTAGCCGCCTGCTACGCCGCTGGCTGCACCACCCGCTACGCGCCAATGAAGCGGTTGCGGCCAGACAGGCCTGCGTGCAGGCTTTCCTGCTGGGTAGATCTGACAGCCCCTTGCACCCGGCCATCGTACTGGAAAAAATCAACCAGTTATTCAAATCCTTTCCAGACCTGGAACGCATTGCCACCCGGATTGCCCTGCAATCGGTTCGCCCGCGCGAGCTGGCCAGCCTGCGCGATGCCCTGGCCCGCCTGCCCGATTTGTACCAATTGCTCCACGAGCATATTGCCTCTACCCCGCGCATGGAAACGCTGTTTGCAGCCCTGGCCATAGACCCGGCCTTGCAACACCGCCTGCACCAGGCCATTGATGCGGAACCCGCTGCACTTATTCGTGAAGGTGGCGTGATTGCCCCCGGCTTTGATGCCGAACTTGACGAGTTGCGTACCCTGGCCAGTGACAATGGCGCCTATCTGCTGGAACTGGAAGCCAGGGAACGCACCCGCACCGGCATTGCCAACTTGCGGGTTGAGTACAACCGGGTACATGGTTTCTTTCTTGAAGTATCCAAAGGGCAAATTGACAAAGTCCCTGATGATTACCGCCGCCGCCAGACGCTTAAAAACGTTGAACGCTACATTACCCCCGAACTAAAGTCCTGGGAGGACAAAGTGCTGTCTGCCAAAGACCGCTCATTAAGCCGGGAAAAATGGCTGTATGAACAGTTGGTGGAAGAATTGACCCAGGCCGTACCGGTGCTGCAGCAATGCGCCCAGGCCATTTCTGAAATTGATGTGTACTTATCGCTGGCGCAACATGCCCGCAACAATGACTGGGTGGCCCCTGAATTATGCGAAGCACCCATTATAGAAATTGAAAGTGGCCGCCATCCGGTGGTTGAACGCACCATAGAACGCTTTACCCCCAACAGTTGCCAGATGAACCCCAACCGGCGCATGCTGCTAATTACCGGCCCCAATATGGGGGGTAAATCCACCTACATGCGGCAAATCGCCCTGATTGTTTTGCTGGCCCGCATGGGCAGTTTCGTACCGGCACAGTCTGCCCGCATTGGCACGATAGACCGTATTTTCACCCGCATTGGCGCTGCCGATGACCTGGCCGGTGGCCGCTCCACCTTCATGATGGAAATGACCGAAGCCGCGGCCATTCTTGCCGCCAGCACGCCACACAGCCTGGTACTGATGGACGAAATCGGACGCGGCACCTCGACCTATGACGGGCTGTCTTTGGCCTGGTCAATTGCCTGCCGCCTGTTAACCCACAACCAGGCACTCACCCTGTTTGCCACCCACTATTTTGAAATTACCCGCCTGCCCGAACAAAACGAGGCGGCCGTTAACGTTCATCTGGCCGCGGCCGAATCACCCGGTGGCATTGTGTTTTTACATGAAGTCCAGGAAGGCCCCGCCAGTCGCAGCTACGGGATTCAGGTTGCCCAGCGGGCCGGCATTCCCGCTGCGGTTATCCGCCAGGCCAAGCGTGAGCTGGAACGCCTTGAAAACCAGGCCAGCAACACGGCACAACTGGATTTATTTGCCGAAACCGCCCCAGCCAATGACCAGGCCAGCGATGACCAGCTTGAGCTACAGGCTCTGCGAGAAGCGATTAACGATCTTGACCCTGACAGCCTGAGCCCGCGTGAGGCGTTGGATGCGCTGTATAAATTGCGTAATCTTTTTGGGCAGAAATAATAGGGCATATACGCGTTCCCACGCAAGTGAACTGACCCCCTAAAGTTGGACAGTTCACTCCTTGCATGGGAGCAAACCAACTGAAGTATAAAATCTAAAGACGAAAAAAAACCGCACAAGGCGGCTAATTTTTTTGGGGTGACCGATGGGGCTCGAACCCACGACAACCGGAATCACAATCCGGGACTCTACCAACTGAGCTACGGTCACCACTGATATAAAGATAAAACTATAGCAAGCTCTTTCAGATTTGGCAAGTCCGCTTTACAATAAAGTACATTTCTGTTGTTTTTTGTTGGATTATTGAACTTATGACCGCTTTTTGGGCCTTTCTGCTTGAATACCAAACCCACCTGATATTTGGTTCGGGTTTACTGATTGGATTGCTGGCCGCCATTCATGCAGCAATGACCAAACGGGATGTTCGGGCTGCCATTGCCTGGGTGGGCGTAGTGATTCTATCGCCTTTTTTTGGGGCATTTTTATATTTTCTGGTCGGTATTAACCGAATCAACCGCAGCAGGCGCCTGCAACACAATGAACATTTGCTTCAAGACCATTTAAACAACAAATACCGGGAAACCGGCAATATTGCCGACATATCCGGCCCCCAATTCGAGTCCCTGAAAAAAGCCGGTAACCAGTTAAGCCGCTTTCCCATCTGGAGCAACAACAGTATTACCCCACTACTGGGCGGTGATGACGCTTATGCCGCCATGATTACCGCTATTAACGGCGCCACCCATACCATTGCCATGCAAAGTTATATTTTTGACAATGACGTGATTGGCAAACGCATCGTACAGGCCCTGGTTCGTGCCCGCCAAAGAGGGGTCACCGTTAAAGTTTTAATTGATGCCATTGGTGCTAAATACTCCCGGCCCTCCATTACGACCCTGTTCAGGGATACCGGCATTGATGTCGCGCTTTTTGAGGCGCATTTCTTCAGCTTCAAAATGCCCTATTCCAACTTGCGCTGCCACCGCAAAATCCTGGTCATTGACGGCCAGCTTGCGTTTAGCGGTGGCATGAACATCAGGGAAGGCTTTACCTCTGAAATAAGCCGGGGCACCCCCATGAAAGACGTTCATTTTCAAATAAGAGGCCCGCTGGTGTTTCAGCTGCTGCTGGTGTTTTTCCATGACTGGTCATTTACCACCCATGAAAAACTCATGCCTGCCAACTGGATACCCACCCCTGAAACCCTGCCCCAATCAAACATTGCCGCCCGCTGCATTACATCGGGGCCCGATAACGACATTACCAGTACCCACCAGCTGATTCAGGCCGCCTGCGCGGTGGCGCAAAAGCATATCCGCATCCAGTCACCCTACTTCTTGCCCGACCAGGTCTTGCTGGGTGCCCTGAATACCGCGGCACGCCGGGGTATCCGGGTAGATATCTTAATACCCGGTAAAAACAACCTGTATCTGGTCAATTGTGCCATGATGGCCCAGCTCAACCAGGTAGTGGACGCGGGTTGCCATGTCTGGCGCAGCAACGGCCCTTTTGACCATTCCAAGCTATTCACGATAGATAATGGCTGGGCCCTGGTGGGCTCCTCAAACTGGGATGCCCGCAGCCTGCGCCTGAACTTTGAAGTAGATATAGAAGTGTATGACCGGGCCTTCAGCACCCGCATTGGGCAACACATAGACGGGGAAATTGAAAAGGCTGTCCCAGTCACCCGGGAAACGCTAAAATCAATCAGCTTTATCAAACAGCTCAGGAATAAAATCGTCTGGCTGGCTTCACCTTACCTTTAAATTAACAATAAAACACTAATAAATGAGCACAATCACTGAAAACAAAAAAGCCTGGCTGGTACTTATCCTGACGCTTACCATCCAGTCCCTGGGGTCTATGGTCTTGCTGATTCCGCCTGTATTAATTCCGGTCCTTAGCACCGATCTCAACATTTCCACCAGCCACCTGGGCCTATATATTGCCTGCGCTTACCTGACCGCAATGACCATGAGCGTTTGCACCGGCATGCTGCTTACCATTACCGGCCCCATTCGATTAAGCATACTGTGCATTGCCTCTTGCGCCATCGGCATGCTGCTTTTCCTGCTGCTGCCGTCTTTACCTACCCTGCTGCTGATGGGTGCCTTCATTGGTGCCGGCTACGGCCCCATTACCCCCTGCAGCTCGCAAATCTTAATTAAAAACACCCCCAAACACCGGCTTAACCTGATTTTTTCCATCAAACAAACCGGCGTCCCCCTGGGGGGCGTACTGGCTGCGCTATTAATACCGGCCCTGCTGGCGGTCATGAGCTGGCACTCAGCCATGCTGGTTATTTTGCTGGTACTAATTGTGTTTGTGTGTATTGCCCTGTTTACCCCCAAAGACTGGGAGCCCGAAAACACGGTTATTTCCACCTCTTTCAAGGCCGAATTTATTAATGCCCTGAAAACCGTTTTCCGCACCCCCGCTTTGCGTACGCTGGCCTTGTCTTCTTTCTGCTTTTCCATCTGCCAGCTTACCTTAATGACTTACGCCATTACGTTCCTGAATAAAGAACTGGGTTTTGCGCTGGTTATTTCCGGCCTGCTACTGTCTTTTTCTCAGGTATCCAGCGTCATCGGGCGGATTTTCTGGGGCTGGCTGGCCGACCGGTTTTTTTCTCCGTGGAGCATGCTGGTATTTTTGACCCTGGGCATGATTACCGCCTCATTAGCGGTGTATTCCATTAACCCCGATACCAGCACCCTGTTCATTGCCCTGTTTTTTATTTTATACGGTGCCATGGGTATTGGCTGGAACGGTGTTTACCTGACCGAAGTGGCCCGTAAATCGCCCGAGGGCAAATCCGGCTCTATCACGGGCGTAACGCTTTCAGTCACGTATTTGGGCGTGGTCATTGGTCCCCCGCTAATTGGCCTGGTCTCTGAATCCATGGGCAGTTACGCCTATGGCTTTTTATTCTTGCTGATCCCGCTTGGCATTGCGCTGTTATTGTTATTGGGTACGCGCAAGGCGTTTTAGGGAAAAACGCGCCAAACCCGCCCCACTTTTTTAATCAACAACATTTACCCCAAGTACAAAAAAACCGGTTCATGCTTAAAAAAACGCATGAACCGGTTTTTGTTACGGGCTTGCATATTAACAGCAAGCCCTTGGGCATGCCTGGCAAGCCGGGCTACACCACACCCGACCCTACCAACGGTTTACCACAAGTAGGTAACGCTGGCACCACCACCGGCACCGCCACGACCTGAGCCGCTAACCGCACCTTTAAGCAGCCATTTGCCGTTCTCGGATACGGTAGAAACACCCATCGCATAACCGGTTTCACCGCGCCATGTACCGCCACCCATAGAGAAGGCGCTTTGCCCTGGCTGGTAAGCCTGGCCCAGTGTAGCTACCGCAGTGGCAGCGGCAATACCGGCTTCGGAACGTTTTTCGGCACGACGGATATCACCGCGTAACGCAGCCGCTGTTTCGTCAAGCTGTTGCTTGTTAACGGCATGGTTAGGCGCTGTACCTGCCGCCACACCAGTAATTTGACGATCACCATCTGTACCGGCAATGTTAATGACTGTACCGCCCGTATTGCCACCGATGGAAATTGTCTGATCACCTGTACCGGGCTGCTGAATCAGGCCAATAGATGAATTGACCTGATTTTGCAGGCTAACCACCGAATCATTCAGGTGCGTAAGCGCACTGCCAACACCCGTTACCTTTGTTTTTTCTGTGGTGCTTACGCCATTGTTGGTAACGTTATTTAATTCATACAGCGGGTTGGTGAAGTCACCCTCGTCATTGAAAACGCCGGTTGGATTGCCATTGGCGTCTTTAGCGCCGCCCAGGGCAGCGGCAACTCTGTCAAGCTGTTGACGGTTAACCGCATGATTAGATGCGGTACCTGCCGCCACACCGGTAAGCTTACGATCAACAACGGCACCCGTTGCATCTTTGCCAGCGAAGTCAACCGATGTAGCAACTACTTCGCTACCCACCGTGATTGTTTCACTAGCCTGATCGTATTTAACAATTCCGGCACCACCCTGTTGGATTTGGGTGATATTTTCATTAATGGTATTGATATCCCCATCAATGCGTGTAATAGCCGAAGTATTGTCAGCTACACGACCGTCAAGTTGCTTAAATGCACCCTCTACACCAACCACATCAACTTTATTACCATTGCCGTCATCCAATTGATAGGTAGGGGTAGTTACCGTACCGTCATCATTAACTTTAGCACCGCCACCCAGCAAACCAACAGCTGCGTTCAACTGCGATACATTCACCGCATCAGTAGTAGCAGTACCCGCAGCAACACCACTCAAAGTACGGTTGATTGCGTCACCTGTTGTGCCATCTTTACCGGCAAAATTAACAATCGTACCGTCGGTGTTAGCGCCTACCGTAATGTTGCGTGTTACGACATCCTGCTGTACAAGGCCAATCGTGCCGCTATTCAACTGGGTTTGCAAATTATTAACAATTGAATTCACATTACCCATTGATGTATTCAGGCTGTATAACGCGCCACCCACACCTGTGGTGTCAACATCTGCAGCACCACCTTTATCATCAATTGCTGTCAAGGTATAGGTTGGGGATATCAAATTGCCATCGGCATCAAGCACACCAGTACCCGTTTTCAAGGCGGTATTACCACTGGCATCCTCACCGCCCAAAGCGCTTTCAATCGCTTTATTAGTTGTAAACAACTGACCACCGGTTACGGCTTCGTTACCGTTTTCCACTACATTACCATTGGCAATACCAGTGAGCTTACGGTTGACTGCGTCACCTGTTGTGGCATCCTTACCGGCAAAGTTTACAGTCGTAGCACCTGCTGCCGGACCATCACTGCCTACAGTAATTGTACTGGTGGCACTATCATATTTCACAATACCTGTCTCACCATTAATGATGGACTGAATATCACCCGTAATATTAGTAATAAGGCCTGTATTGGCAGTGACACGACCATCAAGATTGCTCAGGGCACCGCCCACCGTCTTCTCTGTAGTTTTGTCACTATCCAGCTTATATTCGGGGTCCTTAAACTCGCCAGTTATAGGGTCGATACTAGCCCCCAATACATCCAGCGTTTTACCCAGATTGGTATTGGTGGTGAACAACTGCGCGCCTGTCACCGCATCGGTACTGGCTCCCGAAAGCTCACCAGCAGCAAGACCCGTCAATTTACGGACCTCACCATTATTAGCGGTAAAGTCTACAGAGGTTGCATCATCAAACTTGGCGTCATTACCAACGGTAATTTTCGGATTGAGCAGATCAGTGTCATCATATTTAACAATACCTTCTGCACCACCCAACAGTTGGTTGATAGTGTTAGTATTATTCGCAATATTGACAGCATTGCTGCCTACATGACCTGCCAACTCACCCAGCACTGAACCCACATCACCATGTTTGGCGCCTGCCAAGCCAGAGGCACCATAAGTAAGTTCATACTCAGGTGCTGTTAACGTACCGTCCGGCTCAACAGTGGCACCACCGCCCAGAGCATCAGCAGCATATTGATTGGTTGCATGCAACTGGCCACCGGTTACCGCCTCATCGCTGTCTGCTTTGGAAATATCCCCATCGTCAACACCAACCAGTTTGCGCTTCCGGGCAACTTCGTTACCACCACCATCAAGATATTTTCCAGTAAAGTCCACTTCCAAACCTGCCGTATCTTTACCTACTGTAATGGTAGATGTTGACGATGCCTGCTGAACCAGACCGGAGGTAGTGATATTATTAATGGCTTCTGACAGCTGACCAAATGTAGCTGCATCATTATCACCAGTACCATCTGCCACATTGGTTATTCTGCGCTGACGCTCCTCTGCCGGATCATCTGAACCGTCATTACCTACTGAAACTGTCCACTCATCCGTAGCAAGTGAGCCTGCACCAAGCGCAACTGCTCCTGTAGCATTGACTTTAACTTCTGCACCTGTACCAAAAGCGATTGAGTTTGCAGCTTCTGCATTTGCATTATTTCCAAAAGCAATTGCTGTTAGATGGCCCGCTGTGGCTTCCTGACCATTTGCACCTAGGCCGGAGATTTTGTTACCACCAATGGCGATGCCGCCTTCAGTATTTAAACCGATAGTATCTGCGGCAAGGTTACACTCTGCATCATCAATTACAGATAGCTTCCCATCTTTCATCCCAAGCACCCCAACTTGCAGAGCCTCTCCGTCGGCCGCTTTCTGCAGAAAACCAGCTAGACCAAGATCAACAGTGCCAAGGAGAGTCCCTAACAATGTTTCCACAGGCGTGACAACCGGCACCAGTACTTGACCCAAGATGCCTGTAACCGCACTTGGTGGTAAACCTATACCTGTACACGCATTGACCAAACCATTTGCATCCTGCGCCTGCACAGACCCCATCGCCCCCAGCCCCAACACAGCAGACACCACTGTTGCTGCCAGTACTTTATTTCCTTTTTTGCCCTTGTTTTTTGTGTTTTCAGAAACTGCTACATAGGTTCCTGTTTGCTCATTAAAAATGCTTTTGTGAATCCTGTTCATCCTTAAATCCTTTTTAATACCAGACAGATACGAGTTTTCGCTGTCTTAGCTGACCATTCCTGTCAATCATATAAAAAAAATGAAGGACTTACATTAAATTACTTTTATGGCTATTCCTGCTGTTTTGTACAATAAAAAATAACTCATTACAAATCAATGGGTTACGAATTTTTCTAATTTTAATGACAGTTATTGACTTTTCATTTCCTTACAACAATGATTGATTACTGTCTTATATAAACAACCCGTT
>JAVESC010000085.1:0-11013 GCA_034006805.1 Advenella sp. | reverse complement strand
AATGCAGCAAAATTATCCAGTGTCCAGTTGCCCTGAATACAAAGATAATCGCCATCTGCCCGCTGTTCGGTAACCAGAAATTCAGCTTGCATATGATTCACATTGAAAATAACCGTAACGCATATTATCTTTCACTTATCAAACATTTTTTACACAGGGTTAACTATAATTCATTTAATTGTTAAAAACCCAGATCCGAACCCACTCCCAACAAAGTTGCCACGCCCAGTGCAAGAAAAATACAGGCAGCAATGGTATGAACCAGCTTCATGGGAATCCGGTCAGCCAGTTTGTCGCCAATAAATACGGCCGGTACATTGGCTATCAGCATACCTAACGTGGTACCAATAACCACCATCATAAGCGTTACATAATGAGCGCCAATAGCCGGTGCCGAATAATGCGCAGCCATGGCAACCGTGGCAATCTGGGTTTTATCACCCATTTCCGCCAGGAAAAAAGTAATCAGCGTTGCACCAAAAACCCCAAATTTGCCGGCAATGGTGGTTTCCTCTTCTTCGATTTTATCGGGAATCAGGGTCCAGATGGCCATAGCAATAAATGAAAGTCCCAGTACCCAGCGTAAAACATAGGGACTGACCGCCGAGGTAATCCAGCCCCCCAAGGCGCCAGCCAAACCGTGATTAACGATTGTGGCAACAAAAATACCAAGGATAATGGGCAGGGGTTTTTTAAAGCGGGCGGCAAGAATAAACGCCAGTAATTGGGTTTTATCGCCCATTTCAGCCAGGGCTACCACGCCGGTAGAGACAAGAAGCGCTTCCATAAAATACACCTTGGCCGGAAAGAGACGAATGACTACCGCACTTCTCCGGCCAATATGGAAAGCGCGATAATCAAAGGTCTTGCCAAGTTTTGTACAAACCGTTTGCGCCATGGCGAATGCCAAGCATGTTGACGCAAACCTCTGGAAACAGAGAGGCTACTCCCCAATGAAGTAAACGGATTCTAGCATGTTCAAGAAATAATAAAAGCCTGTTTTGGCGATTAGGCCACACTATTACCATTTATTGAACTGGAAACCGCCAGGCCTTTCTCATCAAACAAGCCCTCGAATAAAATCGAGCTTAAATAACGCTCGCCAGAATCGGGCAAGATAGCCACAATGACTTTACCTGCATTCTCGGGCAGTTTGGCCAGGCGAACAGCAGCGGCAACGGCTGCCCCACATGAAATACCGGAAAGAATACCTTCTTCACGGGCAAGACGCAGTGCATATTCCACAGCTTCCTCATTGCCAACCTGCTCTACGGCATCAATCAAGGAAAGATCAAGTACCTCGGGAATGAAACCGGCACCAATACCCTGAATTTTATGTGGACCAGGCTTGATTTCCTGGCCGTTACGGGCCTGTGTAATAACCGGACTTGCCGTGGGTTCTACGGCAACCGACTGGATTTTCTTGCCTTTGGTATTTTTTATATAACGGGTGGCACCGGTAATAGTGCCACCGGTACCAACACCGGCAACCAGAATATCAATCGCACCATCGGTATCATTCCAGATTTCAGGACCCGTGGTAGCCTCGTGAATGGCGGGATTGGCAGGATTTTTAAATTGGTGAAGCAAGACATATTTAGCCGGATCTGAAGCAACAATTTCCTCGGCTTTGGCAATCGCACCACTCATGCCTTTGGCCCCTTCTGTCAGGACCAGCTTGGCACCAAATGCCGCCAGCAGTTTACGACGCTCAAGACTCATGGTGTCGGGCATGGTCAGGGTAATGGGAATGCCTTTAGCGGCGGCGACAAATGCCAGCGCGATCCCTGTGTTGCCACTGGTCGGCTCAACAATTTCTTTTCCGGCCGTCAAAACCCCTTTCTGCTCTGCATCAGCAACCATGGCAGCACCAATCCGGCATTTGACCGAATAGGCGGGATTACGCCCTTCTATTTTCACCAGAACCGTTGCGCCAGCACCATCGGTAACACGATTCAACTTAACCAAAGGTGTGCGGCCTATTGCCTGTGCGTTATCAGAAAACCATTTAGCCATAAAAATACCCACAAAAAAATAGCTGAAGAATTTCAGCATAAAAATTGAATTGCGAAAAAGTATAGGCCGATTCTTTAAAAAAAAGAACAACTAATTCATTGATTCAATATTACCAAAATTTATATAGAGAAGATAAAAAATAATGTAAAACTAAGGACAAGCCAAACATCAAGGAGGAAAAATTGGATCTGGAACTTTCAAACAAACAGGTACTTGTCACGGGTGGTTCAAAAGGCATCGGATTGGCCAGCGCCATTGCCCTGGCCAAAGAGGGTGCCCATATTCATCTGGTTTCAGGCAATGCCCAAACCCTGGCAAAAGCAGCCGATGAATTAAAAACACAAACAGGTACAACAGCACAAACCACGGCCCTGGATTTATCCCTGCAGGAAAACCGCGAACAACTGGCTCCGGTTCTGAAAAACACCGACATCCTGGTTAACAATGCCGGTGCCATTCCCGGTGGTGGCTTCAAGGAAGTTGACTTTGCACGCTGGAGCAAAGCATGGGATCTGAAAGTACATGGTTATATAGAATTGACCCGACTGGCCTTGGATTTCATGATGGCAAGAAAATCAGGGGTCATCATTAATGTGATTGGAGCCGCTGGCAGCAATCCTCGCTATGAATATCTGGCGGGTTCTACCGGCAATGCGGCACTTATAGCCTTCACCAAGGCTGTAGGCGGCTACAGCAGTACAGCCGGCGTACGCGTGCTGGGTCTTAACCCGGGACCGACCAAAACCGATCGCCTGCTAACCCTTTACAAATCGCGGGCACAAGCCAAATTCAATGACCCAGAACGCTGGCAGGAACTGCTTGAGCACCTGCCTTTTGGCCGCCCTGCCGAAGCGGAAGAAATCGCTGACATCGTCACTTTTCTGGCTTCGGCAAGAGCATCCTACCTAACTGGCTTGGTGATTGAAGCCGATGGTGGCGCCAGCTTTCTGAAATAAACCAGCGGTTTTCATGTCATTCAAAGCGCTGGAATGAAAACCAGCGCTTTTTTTCCTTTAAAACCAATCACATTAGCAGGCTGCCATAAACCGGCAATTCCGTTATAAAAAGACAAAACGCTTATTAAACGATCAAAACTTATTAAAACCAAAATAAATATTTATTTATCAATGGCTTATAAAAATATTTCAATCTTATGAAATAGTTATCCACAATGATCTCAACAAAATTTGTGGACAGATTCAGCCATGTGGACAAATTTCCCCGGCTTTAAACCGCCCTGCCCTTGAGCAATGCGGTTGTGATTTCAGCCACATGCTTACCCTGGTAATGCGCGCCATCCAGCTCATTTTTACTGGGTTTTCTGGCGCCGTCACCCCCTGCAATGGTGGAAGCACCATAGGGGCTGCCACCAGTGACTTCATCAAGGATCATTTGCCCCTGGAATGAATAAGGCAAGCCCACCACAATAAAGCCCTGGTGCAACAGCACAGTATGGGTTGATAAAATAGTGCTTTCCTGCCCGCCATGCTGGGTGGCGGTAGAGGTAAAGACGCTGCCCACTTTACCGATCAAGGCCCCTGAAGCCCATAAACTGCCGGTTTGATCCAGGAAGTTTTTCATTTGGGCAGCCATATTGCCAAAGCGGGTTGGCGTGCCAAAAATAATGGCATCGTATTCAACCAGCTCTGCCGTGGTGGCAATAGGTGCCTGCTGGTCCAGCTTGAAATGCGCATTGCGGGCAACCTCTTCAGGAACCAGCTCAGGTACCCGTTTAACCACGACCTCTGTACCTGGCACCGCCCGCGCACCTTCGGCAACCGCTTGCGCCATGGTTTCTATATGACCGTAGGAAGAATAATAAAGTACTAAAATCTTTGCCATGATGATTCCTTCTGTTAAAAACTGCATGAACCACAAAGAAACGTACTGACACAGACAGTATATTACAAAACCGCCCAAATAATACATGGGTAACGCGGCCTAATCCGTTAGGCCACCGGGTGCTCATTCTTGGGAGAATCGTACAAGGCCTGATGCAAATTCTCACGGGCAATATCCGCCCAGGCTTCTACATCAAACTGTAATTCAAGCGTGGCACAGGTAGGCATATAGGCAACTCTATCTGTAAATAAATGGACAAAATCCGTTATCTCAGGGTTGTGACCTACCAGCATGACATAAGACAAACCATCATCAAAATCTTTCACGACCTCAAGAATATCGCCAGGCTGACAGGCATACAAACGGTCATTCACGGTAATATTCCTGTGCTTGTAGCCCAACGATTTGCCCAGGGCTTTTGCCGTTTCCGCAGTACGCACCGCCGGACTGGTTAACACCAGGTCAGGTTTGACCCCACGACTGGCCAAACGTTTCCCCATTTTCTCTACATCATGCTTTCCCCTGCCCGCCAATGGACGGATACGATCCGGCAGGGTAGGATCGCTCCAGCTTGACTTTGCATGACGAACCAATAATAAGGTTTTCATTTTTTTATCCTTAATGTTAAATCCTGCTCAACATTATCATGCCATTGTTTCAGGCAGAGGGATGAACTCAGTATTGTCATCGGGCGGAAGTGAAAATTTCCCGGCCTTCCAATCCGCCTTTGCCTGTTCTATCCGTTCTTTCCGGGAAGATATAAAATTCCACCACATATGCCGTGGCCCCAACGGCTCGCCCCCAAGAAGCATTAGACGGGTGTTTTCCTGCGCCATCACATCAGGCAAGCTGTCCCTGGCAAAAACCAGCATTTGCCCAGCCACATAAATTTGCCCCTGTATCTGCAGTTTGCCACTATTAATATAGAGCGCTCTTTCAGGATAAGCCCGAGGCAACGGTACCCGCATGCCCATGCTTACTTCCATATGCAGGTAAAATAACGGAGAGTGAACCGTTACCGGGCTTTCCAGCCCAAAAGCGCTACCGGCAATAAGTCGGGCCCACAGGCCTTCCTCCCTCATGACCGGCAACTCAAACGCATTGTAATGAACAAAGGAAGGTTTGGTTTCTTCATACTCTTCGGGCAAGGCAACCCAGGCCTGGATACCATCAAGACGCCCTCCGGTAGCACGCATGCCGTCAAAACGCTCTGAATGGCTAATACCTGCACCCGCTGTCATCCAGTTTAATTCACCAGGCAAGATAAGTTGCTTATAACCAAGACTATCCCGATGCGTCATTTCACCTTCGAACAGATAAGTCACGGTAGATAGACCAATATGGGGGTGAGGCCTAACATCACGCTCAAGTGGAATGGGCGCCACCATATCATGAGGCCCCATTCGATCAAAGAAAACAAAAGGACCTACCGATCGGCACTTGCGAAAAGGCAACACCCTGCCCACCTCAAATCCACCACCAAGATCATGGCGGCGTGTTTCAATTACGATTTCTGGCATGATGGTTTTTCCTGTAAAATCAAGGCATAATTCATGATAAATGAAATCCTTAAGCTTGACTTGTGGTGTTTTTACCCATTAGCCGAAAATCACAACCATTACTTACATATTTATATTTTAAGTATTAAGTAACTATCATATAATCGCAGCACCTGAAAAGGTGGACGGCCCCGGGTTGATTGCAGCTTGGATACAATCAACCAAAGCAGTTGTCGCAAATTTGCTGGCTGCTTTGCCGTCCTTCATAAAATTGCCACAGACCCTGCCCCGGCTATTTATTAAAAGCCATGTTCGGTTGGGGCATCAGGATTTACCCAGTTCCCTTAACTGTTGCTGCAAAGTCATTCTATCCAAGGTCTCCAACGGCAGACTCATTAAGTGTCTAATCCGGTTGGTCACCTGAAAAAGCACATTATCAAAAGCCCTGCGCTGTGCATCTGCATCGCCCTGAACGGCAACCGGATCAATAAATCCCCAGTGAGCGGTAATGGGTTGCCCCGGCCACACAGGACACACTTCCCCTGCTGCCTGATCACAAACGGTAAAAACAAAATCCATTTTTGGCGCATCCGGCCCGGAAAACTCTTCCCAGCTCTTGCTTCTCAGACCGCTTAGGTCATAGTTATTGCCAGACAACACTGCCAGTGTCATGGGATGCACACTTCCACGCGGAAAACTACCGGCACTATATGCCTTGAAACGATCTTTACCGATATTATTCATGATAGCTTCGGCCATAATGCTTCTTGCCGAGTTGCCTGTGCAAATGAACAAAACGTTGTATTTTTTGTTAGCCATATTATTCCTCTTTATTTGTTAAATCACACTTTCTCAGCGCAAAATCCGGCCAGCTCCTGGAGCCGCTCAATCCCTACCGGTTCTTCCTTCAACAACGGTACAACCGCATAACGCCGGGCATGTAACGTTGCCACCGCCTCAATTTCTTTCAATTCATTTAATGCCCGTTGCCGAAGCAAAGCAGATGTTGATTGACTTGCCGCCACACTGTTATTGACAATCCAGGCCCAGGGCTTGATACCAGCCCGCTGCAAATCTGCCTGTAAATTCGCCGCTTCCAGCACGGGCGTGGTTTCTGCCAGCGTAACAAGTAGCACCTTGGTCTGGCGAGGATCCTGCAGTTGCATCATTGGCGTAGTGAAATGAACCGGGGTATCTCCCATTTGCCGGACTACATCCCGGTGGTAAGCACCGGTAGCATCCAGCAACAGCAAGGTATGGCCGGTGGGTGCAGTATCCATCACCACAAACTTTTTCCCAGCCTCGCGGATCACCCTTGAAAAAGCCTGGAATACGGCAATTTCCTCGGTACATGGCGACCGTAAATCCTCTTCAAGCAAAGCACGCCCCTCAGCATCCAGTTTTGCCCCCTTGCTTGCCAGAACATGCTGACGATAACGCTCTGTTTCTTCATGAGGGTCAATCCGGCTAAGTGTCAAGCCAGGCAAAGTGCCATCCAGTGTCTCAAGCAAATGGGCTGCAGGATCAGAGGTGGTCAAATGTACCGGCAACCCGCGCCTGGCAAGCTCAACGGCCACGGCAGCAGCCATGGTTGTTTTACCAACCCCCCCTTTTCCCATCAGCATGACCAGGCCATGGCCGTCAATGGCAATATCATCAATCAATGTTGATAAATTGGGGGCCTGCAATACCCTGTCGGGAATACTGACTGGCTGGTTTTCCAGCGGAAGACCATTTTTCAATAACTGGCGCAAGGCATCCAACCCGACCAAATTGAACGGTTTTAACGCAATCTGGTCCATGGGCAAGGTGCGGATATTTTCCGGAATGGAAGATAACATGGCCTGTTCCCGAGACACAATGGCCGCAGCAAGCTCATCATTGTTTGCCTCATCAACGGGCAACACACCATTAATAACCAAATACTGGCGGGTAAGACCAATTGCGGCCAGTTCCTCATGCGTCCGTGCAACCTCTCTTAGCGTTGCGCGCTGTGCCCGTGCAACCAAAACCAGGCGAGTACGCAATGGATCACTCAAAGCCTCTACCGCTTCCCTGTACTGGGCTCTTTGTTTTTCCAGTCCGGCCAAAGGCCCCAGGCATGAGGCATCTCCCTTGCCTGCTTCCAGAAAACCACTCCAGGCCCCCGGCAACTGCAATAAACGAATCGTATGCCCCGTGGGTGCCGTATCAAAAATGATATGCGCATAGTCTTTGGTTAATGCGGAATCCACCAAGAGGGCTGTAAACTCATCAAAAGCCGCAATTTCTGTAGTGCAGGCTCCTGACAACTGCTCTTCAATACTTTTGATTGCCGCTTCTGGCAGTGAATCACGTACCGGTTCCACGATACGGTCACGGTATGCCTGGGCAGCCTGCTGAGGATCAATTTCCAGCGCAAACAAATTGGGAACCTGGATTATTGGCGTAATCCTGTTGCCAATACTCGTACTGAATACCTGACCGACATTGGATGCCGGATCGGTACTGACCAACAGTATTTTTTTACCGGATTCCGCCAGCTGAACAGCCGTTGCACAGGCAATCGAGGTTTTACCCACCCCACCTTTACCGGTAAAAAAAAGAAAATGGGGAAGATTATCCAAAAATTTCATGATGATCCTTTTTGCTGATTATTTAATAAAGAGGACTGCCTTGCACCTGCCACATTAAAACATTAACAGCATTTCCACCTGAACAGCAGCCACTTTGTGCCGCTTCTTCATGCTGTTCCGGAGTCATGCCCGCCCTGCGCGACAACTCTGTCCTGCCGGGATAACGGCCTGCCAATGCCTGGTCTACATTAACGCCACATACACCCGTACTGCAACATAAGGCATGGGTCAAATATTTGAATTGCCATCATTTTGATTCTCCAACTATTATTGAATTAAAAACCAAAAAACAACACATAAACAGCTACTCCACTACTATCCTTATACGACCGGGGAAATGGGTGGCAACAGGGAACCAGAACAAATTGAATCAACGCGTGGCGTTGCGCACTGTTCAGGATGCCCGGCACAACATTCTTCTGTCAGGTAGGCAATCAGATCTAACATAAGCGTAATATTTGCCCGATAGCGCTGAAAACGCCCCTCTTGTTCGGACGCCAGTAACCCGGCCTGAACCAGCGCCTTCAAATGAAAGGATAAATTGGTAGGAGGAATATCAAGCATGGTTGCTATTTCACCCGCTACCATGCCTTCTTCCCCTTTTTTAACCAAGAGACGATATATATCCAAGCGAATGCCAGAGGCCAATGACTCAAAAATTGTAGTTGCAATTTGTTTTTCCATTGTTTGATTGTACAAGTATTATTGAAATAATCAAATAGCTTACATTCAATATTTTTCCATCCAGCAAGGTGACCTTTTTACCAGAACGATCCTTTTACCTGTTTATTTGAACGCACCCTTGCGCTTAAGCCGGCCACTCTGCCAATACGCCGGGTTCCTTTATGTACCTTTACTTGACAGTCTTAAATTTTTTACCCAAACTGGCCAATTATCATTAAACTTGTTACCCTCAAATAATCTCTTTTTTATAACAAAAACATCAATGGACAAACAATTAAACAAGCAATGGTATTACGGCTGGAACATTGTGGGGGCCGCTACCATTCTGACCTTACTGACTGTGGGCATGCGACTGGGCATAGGCCCGTTTTTTTTACCTATTATCAATGACTTGCAATTTACCCGCAGTGAACTGTCAGGAGTTATTGCCATCGGCATGCTTTTTTACGGACTTGGCATGCCCGTTGCCGGCCATTTGGTGGGTACCAAGGGTACCCGTTTTGTGCTTTTGTCAGGGACAGCCATTGTGGTTGCTTCTTCAATCTGGACAACCATGGCAAGCAGTTTGACCAATTTTTTCTTTGCCTATGGCATTTTCCTGTCTATCGGACTGGCCTTTACCAGCCAGGTAGCGCTAACTCCAGTCATCAGCCGCTGGTTCATCAGGCAAAGAGGCATGGCCCTGTTCTTTTTATCCACAGGCTCCATGGCGGGCATCGCCATCATGACGCCCCTGTTTACCTATACCAATGAAACGTTTGGCTGGAAAGAAACCATCCTTGGCTTTGCCGCTGTTTTTGCCATTATTACCATTTTCTCCGCCTTTTTTATTATCCGTGAACACCCGCCCGAACACGCAGACCTGTTAAATAGCCCCCCTGCCAAAAAAACCGCCGCTACCAAACCAGCCTTGCAAACGGCCCCTCTCAGCCTGAAACAGGCCCTGCGCACCGCCCCATTCTGGAAAGTCGTACTTGGGCTTTTTGCCTGTGGCTATAGCATGAACCTGTTAGGCGCCCATGGCGTTCCCATGCTGATGGATCACGGCTTTGATTCGGCCAGCAGTGCACTGGGCATCGGCCTGATTGGCCTGATTGCCATTTTCAGTACCCTGGTGCTGGGACGCATTTCCGATACCCTGCCCCGACGCTATATGCTGGCCGTTATTTATTTTGTGCGCGGGCTGGGCTTTTTCGGGCTTGTCATGGTTGCCGTTAACTGGCAACTTTTTGGCGTCGCCACCGTGGGTGGTGTGGTCTGGGCTGGCAGCATTGCGCTTTCTTCCGCCATTCTGGCTGATATTTATGGGGTTAAACTGGTGGGCGTTTTATATGGCCTGGCCTATGTGGGGCACCAAGTAGGCGGCATGATCAGCTCATGGCTGGGCGGCTGGGCTTATGAAACGTTCCATACCCACTGGATTTCTTTCGGCTCAGCCGGTGTCTTCTTGCTGCTTGCCGCCATCATCTCATTAACGCTTCCCGATAAAAAGCAATTCCAGTCTGCCTAAAACACAACAGCCTGCCAACCTTACCTTGAAAAAAATGCATAAATATACATTAAAACTCAGCAATGGAAAAACGGTTCAGATCCTTGCCAAAAGCGGGGGTGATGCCATAAAAAAAGCGGTCAAGGCGTATGGCTGCCAGCCTGATGAAATTTTAGTTATTGCGGTGCAAAAAATAGAGGTTTACCGGCCCAAATAGCCACGCTTTGCAAGCCATTGAGCTGGCAAAATAACCTAAAACAAATTCTGAGGGCTATAATTCGTAACAAATTTATCCGGGTATCAAACAACTACCTGCAATTCTTATCTGTTAAAGGCAAATTCGTTGCAACACTCCTTAGAAATTAATGCCATCGCCAGTTTCACGCTGGCTATTCTGCTTTTGTTTATTGGCAAAGGCTTAAGCAATCGTATTACCTGGCTACAGAAATACAGTATTCCAGAACCCGTCATTGGCGGGCTGGTCTGCACCGTTATGGTTTGCATGGCTTATTATCTACTGGATCTGCGGATTTCCTTTACCCTTGGCGTACGCGACATGCTGCTCCTGTATTTCTTTGCGGCCATTGGTCTTAATACTAATATTCAAACGCTAAAACAAGGGGGCCGTGCATTAATTATCCTGGTGATTGTTGCCTCAATTTTCATGGTGCTGCAAAACCTGCTTGGCATGAGTATTGCGCAGTACTTTGACATGGACCCCAGAATTGGTTTAATGGCCGGCTCCATCTCATTAACCGGCGGGGTGGGTACCACTATGGCCTGGGCCTCGCATTTTGTTGACACCCTGGGGCTGGATAATGCCGTTGAGATTGGTATTGCGTCCAATATGGTGGGCATGATTGCAGCA
>JAVESC010000004.1:0-58713 GCA_034006805.1 Advenella sp. | reverse complement strand
GATCATGAGGCGCAAATCAGTTGGCCTGATGAGCAGCGTAAGCTGATGATGACCGCTGATGCACCGTTTGATTTCCTGATTGTCTACAGCCCTGAAGGGGCACCCTGGTTTTGTGCCGAGCCTTTTAGCAATGTGACTGATTGCTTTAACTTGCGGCAGACCCATGCGGCCCGGGAAGTGGGTGGGCAGGATGTCTTGCCAGGGCAAATCGTGAATACCCGGTTCAGCCTGACCCCGGTTTTGTATAAGGATTAATTAATTCATGGCATTAAGTGCAACGATATATAAAGCAGAAATAAATATTGCCGATAATGACCGGTCTTATTATGGCAGTCATGCCGTTACCGTGGCCCGGCATCCGTCCGAAACTGAAGAACGGCTGATGATTCGGATCCTGGCTTATGCATTGTATGAAAATGGCGATGAAATGCTGGCTTTTACGCGGGGCCTGAGTGAAGCGGACGAGCCCGATTTATGGCGTAAAGACTTGACGGGTACTATTTTGCAATGGATAGAAACCGGCCTGCCCGATGAGCGCCGCCTGTTGAAGGCCTGTGGGCGTGCCGGGCAGGTTATCGTGCTGGCTTATGGGCGCAATGCGGCTACCTGGTGGGCAAGTATGGTCAGTAAGCTTGAACGGGCCCGTAATCTGAACGTCTATGTGCTGCCGGTGGAATCAACTCAGAAGCTGGCTGCTCTGGCAGACCGGAACATGACGTTGCATTTTAATGTGCAAGATGGCACGGTTTGGGTTTCTTCAAGCAAGGGTGAAGCGAATATTGAAATCCAGGCCTTGAACTGATGGCTATTGTGTTGCTATAGAACGCAAACACGGAAACCATCAAAAACACCCGGGCATTTATCATTAAGTGCCCGGGTGTTTTTGATGCCGGTTGCTGCCAGTAAGCAGCGGGGTTGGCGAGTTACTCGCCGCCGGGTGCTGCCAAAGGCCGTGGCACGATTAGTTAACGTTCATACCGTCGGATTTCAGGATAGGGCCCCATTTTTTGATTTCGGCATCTACCCAGTTTTTCAGGGATTCAGGGGTCTGTCTTTCTTCGCTGACAATTTCAACGCCCAGATCGGTCATTTTGTTTTTGAAGGGTTCTGATTTGAGCGCTTCTTTAAGAGCGGCATTGAACTTGGTAATGACCGGTTCAGGTGTGCCTTTAGGTGCATAAATACCATGCCAGACTTTAAAATCGAAGCCCTTCAGGCCTTGCTCGTCAAGCGTGGGGGCATCGGGCAGTTTGCTGATACGATCCTTGGTGGTGACACCGTAAAACTTGATGGTTTTTGCATCAATATGGGGAAGGGTTTGGGTGGTTTGGTCACACAGGATATCAACCTGCTTGCCTAGTAATGCTGTCATGGCAGGATTGGCACCCTGGAAAGGGATGGTGGTGAATTTGGTGCCAATGGCTTGTTGCAACAATGAGCCGCATAATTGTGAAACCGCGCCCGGGCCAGCATTGGCCAGGTTGATGTCTTCGCCATTTTGCTTGGCGTATTCAATGAATTCCTGCAAGTTGTTGGGTGGGAAATCGGCACGTGCCAGCAAGGTCATGGGAGCGTCAACCACTTCACCGACATATTCAAAGCTGTTAAGCGGGTCGTACTTCAGATTTTTGTACAGGGCAGGAGCTGTTGCCATGCCATTGTGGTAAAGGAAAAAGGTATAGCCATCGGGTTTTGCGTTGGCAATATAGTTGGCGGCAACCGTGCCACCGGCACCGGGTTTGTTTTCAATCACAATGGTTTGCTTCAGGATTTTAGTCAGTTCGGCCCCCAGTGAACGGGCGACAATATCGGTAGGACCACCAGGGGAAAAAGGCACAACCAGCGAGATGGGATGCTCGGGATATTCGGCGTGTGCCGCACCTGTGCCCATGGCAAACAAGGCAATGGTAAGGCCAGTCAGCTTCAGGAATTTGGATGTCATTTGGGTCTCCGGAGATATTGAAATGGCAGGCAATTAAATGCCTTTGTAAAATAGAAGCAGGTAGTGTAACTATTTATTTAGAGGTGATGGTTTTAGTTTTATGAAGCAAGACTTATGTAAACTAGAAGTTTAAACTTGATCCTGAATGTATTTATTGATTTTAAATAATGAATGTTTTAAACAAATAAAAAGGCAGGTACACTGACCTGCCTTTTTTTTTCAAAAATTAATCCTCTTCTACAAACGTGGCTTCACGTTTTTTGCGGATGGATGGCAATGCCACCAGGATCACCAGGCCCAGTGCCATCAGCAACAAAGTCAGTGACAATGGACGTTCGACAAAGGTCAGGAAGTCACCACGGGACAGCAAGAGCGCGCGGCGAAAGTTTTCTTCCATCATCGGGCCCAACACCAGACCCAGCAGCAAAGGCGCGCCTTCACATTTGAGCTTGGTCCAGATATAACCGATGATGCCAAAGATACCCATGACGTAAATATCAAACGCGTTGTAGTTCAGCGAGTACACACCGATCGTGCAGAACAGCAAAATGGCCGGGAACAGGACACGGTAAGGCACTTTGAGCAGTTTGACCCACAGGCCCACCAGCGGCAGGTTCAGCACCACCAGCATCAGGTTACCAATCCACATGGACACGATCAGACCCCAGAACAACTCGGGGTGGCTGCTCATGACCTGAGGACCGGGCTGGATGTTGTGAATCGTCATGGCACCCACCATCAGGGCCATCACCGCGTTACCGGGAATACCCAGGGTCAGCAAGGGGATGAACGAGGTTTGTGCCGCCGCGTTGTTGGCGGACTCAGGGCCGGCCAGACCGGCCGGGTGACCCTTACCGAAACGCTCGGGATTTTTGGAAATTTTCTTTTCCAGGGTGTAAGAGGCAAACGACGACAGGACCGCACCGCCACCAGGCAAGATACCCAGGGCCGAACCCAGCATGGTACCGCGCAACACGGCAGGGGCCGCTTCCTTGAATTCCTGTTTGTTGGGATACAGCGAACCCAGTTTGTCGGTGATGTCAACCCGGTTTTCTTTTTGCGCCAGGTTATTCATGATTTCGGCAAGACCGAACACACCCATGGCGACCACGGCAAAGTCAATCCCGTCCTGCAGTTCTGGAATACCAAAGTCAAAGCGGGCCACACCCGAGTTCACGTCGGTACCAACCATGCCCAGCAACAGACCCAGGATGATCATGCAGACCGCTTTAGGCAGGGAACCGGAAGCCAGTACCACCGCACCGATCAGGCCCAGACACATGAGCGAGAAATATTCGGCCGGACCGAACTTGAAGGCGACTTCGGCCAATGGCGGAGCGAAAGCAGCCAGCAAAATAGTGGCGAAACAGCCGGCAAAGAACGAGCCGAGCGCAGCAATGGACAGCGCGGCACCGGCACGGCCATTTTTGGCCATCTGGTGTCCGTCAAGTACCGTTACCACGGCCGATGTTTCACCAGGCAGGGCCACCAGAATGGCGGTGGTTGAACCGCCATATTGCGAACCGTAATAAATACCGGCCAGCATGATCAGGCCAGCGGTAGGCGGCAGCACATAGGTCAGTGGCAGCAGCATGGCAATGGTGGGAACGGGGCCAATACCCGGCAACACACCAATCAGGGTACCCAGCAGGCAGCCCAGAAAAGCATAAGAGAGGTTTTCCAGGGTAAAGGCGACGGAAAAGCCCAGGGAGAGATGTTCAAAAAGCTCCATCATAATTATTTACTTCCTTTCAGCTTGCTGATCAAAATAATAACGCCAATAATGATTGACACTGGAATGATGATCATGGCGTAGGTGGGCCATTCGGCAATGGGAACCGGCCACAACGGGAAGATAAGGCCCAGGCCCCGGACAAAGGCCAGCCAGGTAAAGATTACCAGGAAGATGGCGTTGCCAATGGCGATTTTAAGGCTGAATTCGTGGCTGGCCAGGCTACTGAAAATAACCAGGATGACCAGTGAAATATACAGGCCCAGGTTGTCGAGCATGACGCCGAACACCACAATCGAGCCGATGATCAGGGCCAGAATGTCGAAGTCGAATTTACCAATATGGTGATCTTCACCCTCTTCACCGCGCAGGGAATTGATTGTTACAATGCCACCCAGCAGGGCTAAAACGACACCCAGCCAAAATGGAAAATAACCGGGTCCCATGCGGGCGGGCGTACCCATGTCATAGCTCGTGGAGAACAGGGCAAAGCCGACCCCCAGAGCGATGAACATCAAGCCGGACCAGAAGTCCTGTTGATTCTTAATGTGCATAACTTAAAACCTTAGTTAAATATGTGTGAGATTTCTAATAAATAGAGCAAAAAAGCGGATGAGGCTTTCATCCGCTTTTTAAAAAGCAGGTGGATTTACTGCAATTCGATATTGCCTTTTTCCACAACATCCTTGGCCCAGTCATACTGCTGCTGGATTTCCTTGGCAAATTCTTCAGGTGTGTTGCCTGAAGGGAAGGCTCCCTGTTTTTCCAGGGCAGTAATCACGGCAGGCTCTTTCAGCGCTTCGGCAGCGGCTTTATGCAGGGTGGCAATAACATCCTCGGGTGTACCGGCAGGCGCCAGCAGACCATACCATACTGGCTGGTTCAATTCGGGATAGCCCAGTTCTTTAAAAGTTGGCACATCTTTCATGCTGTCCAGGCGCTCTTCCCAGGCAATAGCCAGGGGACGAAGGTTCTTGGCGTCAATTTGCGGGAAAGAGGAAGGCAGGTTATCGAACAGGATGGCAATTTGCCCACCAACGGCATCGGTAACGGCCGGGCCCGAACCACGATAGGGAACATGAACGATATCGGTGTCGGTAGACATGCGGAAGGCTTCGCCAAACAGGTGAAGCACGCTGCAGGTGCCTGATGAGCCGTAAGAATACTTATTGGGATTGGCGGTAACTTCGGCCAGGAATGCCTTGAAATCGTTGGCCGGGAATTTGGGGTTGACTTCAAGAATGTTGGGAACGTTGGCGAAGTTGGTGACCGGCGCAAAATCTTTCAGGGCATCGTAACCCAGTCCTTCGGGTTTGCAGGCCGGGTTTACGGCCAGGGTTGAAACGGTGGCGATAGAAAGCGTATAGCCATCAGGTTTGGCACGGGCGGCTTCGGAAGCGCCAATTGCACCACCGGCACCGGCTTTGTTTTCAACCACCATGGGTTTGCCCAGGATGTCGCTCATTTTAGCGGTAACGACACGGGTGACGATATCAGTAGAGCCACCGGGCGCAAAAGGAACAATCACGCGAATGGGTTTGGTAGGAAAGTCAGCAGCGTATGCGGAGGTGCCGGCCATAATGGCGGCAGTACTCAATGCTGTAGCCAGGAAGGATTTTTTCATATAAATTCCTTGGAAATTTGTAAATACTATTTCAAAAATATGTTTATAAAAATACTCTATTTCGATGTAGGCAGATAATAGTAAGAACAAGCAGCGCCTTGCAAGCTAAAATTCAAAAAATAAGGGTAATTGCTTATAAATTTGTAAGTGGCTTGCAAGGTTGATGGGGCATTTGTAACTATTGGCTTTTACTTTGTCTGGCAGTGAAAAAGTGTGATAGTTCTCCTACAATTCCTTTTCGGAAAGCCATCACGCAGATAATAAAGATCAGTCCCATGACGATGGTTACCGATTCGCCCAGCGATGAAAACCACTGTACACCGGTCGTATCGGCAATCATGCGGCCAAAATCGCCAATCTTGTTTTCAAGCATGACCACAATGAAAGCACCCAGAACCGGGCCTGTAAAGGTACCCACACCACCAATGAGTGTCATGAGCACGACCATACCCGACATTTGCCACATGGCATCGGACAGGGTGGCCGATACAAAGACCAGTGTTTTGGTGGCGCCGGCCAGTCCGGCAATGGCCGCAGAAAGAACAAAAGCCAGCAGTTTGTATTTGTCTACATCATAGCCAAGGGAGATGGCGCGGGGTTCATTTTCCTTGATGGCTTTCAGTACCTGGCCAAAAGGCGAGTTGACGCTTCGCCAGCAGATGAAATAACCAATCATGAAGATGGCAACCACCACATAATAAAGATTCAGGTCGTTTTTCAAGTCGAGCAGGCCAAATAGATACCCTCTGGGTACGCCTTGCAGGCCATCTTCACCACCGGTAAATGGCGCTTGGAGGAAGAAAAAGAAGACCATCTGTGACATGGCCAGCGTAATCATGGTGAAGTAAATACCACTGCGCCGGATAGCCAGGCCGCCGATAGCAAAGCCAAGCAGGGCGGCAATCAGCATGCCGTAAAGGATGCCCAGTTCGGGAGAAAGTCCCCATACTTTAATCGCATGGCCTGACGCATAGGCGGCACTGCCAAGGAAAGCAGCGTGACCGAAAGAGAGCAGGCCAACGTAGCCCAGAAGCAGGTTGAATGCACATGCAAACAGGGCATAGCACAGGATTTTCATGACGAAAATGGGGTATATGCCGAACGAAGGCAATAAGGCTGCCACAATGGCAAATAATGCATAGCCCAGGATTTGTCGGTTCATTTTTCTTTCCCAAAAAGTCCGGCAGGGCGGAGTAATAAAACAATGGCCATAATAATGAAGACAACCGTACTGGAGGCTTCTGGCCAGAATACTTTGGTCAGCCCTTCAATAACGCCCAGGCCAAGGCCGGTTACGATAGAACCCATGATAGAGCCCATGCCGCCAATTACCACCACTGCAAACACGACAATAATAAGGTTGGCACCCATGAGGGGGGAAACCTGCAGGACGGGCGCTGCCAGGACACCGGCAAAACCGGCCAGGGCAACACCAAAACCATAGGTCAGGGTAATCATGAGTGGCACGTTAATGCCAAATGCCTCAACCAGCTTGGGGTTTTCTGTGCCAGCGCGCAATAATGAACCCAGACGGGTTTTTTCAATCATGAACCAGGTAAACAGGCACACAATGATAGAGGCCACGACAATCCAGCCACGATAAATTGGCAGAATCATGAAGCCCAGGTTGACGGCGCCACGCAGGCTGTCAGGGGTTGGGTAGGGTTGGCCCGAGACGCCATAAAAGCTGCGGAAAATACCTTCGATCATTAGGGCAATGCCAAAGGTAAGCAAGAGACCATAAAGGTGGTCGAGCTTGTATAAATGGCGCAACAGCAATCGCTCTAGAATCATGCCGAAAATGCCAACCAGAATGGGGGCGACAATAAGCATGACCCAGTAATTAAGGCCAAGATATTGCATTCCCATCCAGGCCAGGAAGGCGCCCAGCATGTATAAAGCGCCGTGGGCGAAGTTAATGACATTGAGAAGACCGAAAATAACGGCCAGACCCAATGAGAGAATTGCATAAAAAGAGCCGTTTACAAGGCCCAGTAGAATCTGGCCAAGAAAGGCTTGAATAGGGATGCCGAAAATATCAATCATAATGCATAACGTTCAGTTTATTTATTGATAACATTTTTTAACTGGTGTTGTGACAGCCCCGGGTGGAGGCTGTCATGACTACAGTGCTAATCTGTCTGAAGTGCCGTTTACAGTTTGCAGGCGGATTCGCTTTCGGGGCCGAAAGCTTTTTCTCCTGAAACCTTATCAACAACGTTGTAGTAATCCCAGGGTGCTTTGGATTCTTCAGGTGTTTTGACCTGCATCAGGTACATGTCGTGGATCATCAGGCCATCCTTGCGGACGGTGGCGTCCTTGGCAAAGAAGTTGTTGATGGTGTTGGACTTGAACCATTTCATGATGGTTTCACCGTCATCGGTGCCGGTTTCCTGAACAGCCTTCAGGTAGGTTTCAGCAGCGGTGTAGTCGGCAGCCTGGACAAATGAAGGTTTGCGCTTGATACGCTCCTCGAACTTGTCTGACCAGGCACGCGATTCATCATCCTGATTCCAGTACCAGGGGGCGGTCAGGTATAGTCCCTGTGTGGCTTGCAGGCCCAGTGCGTGAACGTCGTTGATGAATACCAGCAGCCCGGCCGGTTTCATGCCGGGGGTGACGCCAAATTCGCTGGCCGCCTTGATGGAGTTGATGAAATCGCCACCCGCATTGGCCAGACCCAGGATCTCGGCCCCAGAGGTTTGGGCCTGCAGCATATAAGAAGAAAAATCGGTGGTGCTTAATGGCACACGAACCGTGCCTTTGATGGTGCCGCCGGCGGCTTTCACGACATTGATGGTGTCCTGTTCAAGGGAATGGCCAAAAGCGTAGTCGGCAGTGATGAAGAACCAGCTTTTGCCGCCTTGTTCATAAACCGCGGCACCGGTCACATTGGCCAGTGCTTTGGTGTTGTAGGCATAGTGAATGGTGAAAGGGGTGCAGTGGGTAGAGGTAAGTGCGGTTGAGCCGGCGCCAATCGAGATATAGGGTTTTTTCTTTTCAGCAGCAACGGCAGCCGAAGCCAGGGCAGTTGCAGAGTTGGTGCCGCCAATAATCAGGTCAACCTTGTCCTGGTCGATCCATTCGCGGACTTTGGCTGAGGCCACGTCAGCTTTGTTTTGGTGGTCGGCGGTAATCAGCTCTATTTTTTTGCCATTAACTTCACCGCCAGCCGCTTCAATCGCCATTTTAATGGCTTCACCACCGGCAGGGCCGTCAAGGTCGGAGTAAACGCCGGACATATCGGTAATAAAACCGATTTTAATGACGTCATCGGAAATACCCTGGGCATGGACAAGGCCCAGGCTGGGCAGGGTAATTGCCGTAGCCAAGGCTGTTTTTTTCAATTTTGTTGATTTCGTTAATTTCATGTTTGTCTCCGGGGATTAAATGAAAAATAGCTTAGACCCCTAGCAGGGTATGCAGGGTATCCTGTTTGGCAGCCAGCTCGGAAGCCGGGAATTGTTCAACAATTTCGCCATGTTCCATGACATAGAAATGGTCGGCCAGTGGTGCGGCGAAGCGGAAGTTTTGTTCGACCATGACAATCGTGAAACCTTTTGCTTTCAGGGTAGTAATCATGCGGGCCAGCGTCTGGACGATGACGGGGGCAAGACCTTCAGAAATTTCATCCAGCAGCAGGATATTGGCACCGGTGCGTAAAATGCGGGCAACCGCCAGCATTTGTTGCTCACCACCTGACAGGCGGGTTCCGGGCGAGTTGCGGCGCTCTTGCAGGTTGGGGAACATCTCGTAGATTTCCGCCAGAGACATGCCTTGGTCGCCGGCGGTGCTGCCGTTGAGCTGGGGGGGTAACAACAGGTTTTCTTCACAGCTCAGGCTGGCAAAGATGCCGCGTTCTTCGGGGCAATAACCAATACCCAGATGGGCGATTTTATGGGTGGGCAGGTTAATGGCTTCAACACCATGGATCTTGACCGAGCCTTTGCGGGTACCGGTTAAGCCCAGCAATGCCCGCAAAGTGGTTGTGCGGCCTGCACCATTACGGCCAAGCAGGGTAATGACCTGTCCCTTGGGAATACTGATATTGACGCCGTGCAGGATATGGGATTCACCATACCAGGCCTGCAGGTCTTTGATCTCAAGTGCAAGTGCTGTCATGTTAGTGAGCCCCTTCCAGTTGACCTTCGGAAGTGCCCATATAGGCTTCCATCACGGCAGGGTTGCGGGAAACTTCCTGATAATTGCCTTCGGCCAGCGTGGCGCCACGGGCCAGAACGGTAATTTTGTCGGCAATGGAGGAAATCACGTTCATATTGTGTTCAACCATCAGGATAGTGCGTCCGACGCTGACTTTTTTAATTAATTGGGTTACCCGATCCACGTCTTCATGGCCCATGCCCTGGGTAGGTTCGTCCAGCAGCATGAGTTCGGGATTCATACCCAGCGTAGTGGCAATCTCCAATGCCCGTTTGCGCCCGTAAGGCAGGTTGGAGGTGATTTCATTTTCAAATTCAAGCAGGTCAACTTCGGCCAGCAATTCCCTGGCCTGGTCGTCAAGCTCATGCAGGCATCTGTTGCTTTTCCAGAAGTGAAAAGAATTGTTCTGCTGGCGTTGCAGACCGATGCGTACATTCTCCAGCACCGTCAACTCGGGGAAAACGGCTGAAATCTGGAAGGAGCGGATAATGCCCTTGCGTGCGATTTGAGCCGGCTTTTCAGCCGTAATATTGGTGCCATTAAAAAGAATATTGCCAGCGGTGGGACGCAGGAATTTGGTCAGCAAATTGAAGCAGGTGGTTTTACCTGCGCCGTTGGGACCGATGAGCGCATGAATATGACCGCGCTGCACCTGCAGGTTTACATCATTTACCGCCACGAAACCAAGGAATTCCTTGGTCAGGTTTTTTGTTTCTAAGATTAAATCACTCATGTTATGCATTAATTTTAAAAAATAGTGATTGAAAACACAGGTGTCTCCCCATGCCTTTGGTACAGGATGAGTATGCGTTAGAAACAGATTGGCTCGCTATAGGTGCTTTCCATAAGGATTTAAGATTAAAGCGGGTAGAAAAGAGAAAAACCGCGAAAAACAAGGTTTTTCGCGGTTTTAGATATAAATATATAATTTTTCAATAGCGGTGAAAGTGTAAAAACCGCTTGTTTGTTATATGTGTGTAATAAACTTGGTGACCAAATATCCGTCAAAGGTTTCGGTACCGCCTTCACTGCCGATGCCACTGTCTTTCACGCCACCAAAGGGCGTTTCGGGCAAGGCAGAACCGAAGTGGTTAATGTTGACCATGCCGGCTTCCAGTGTATTGGACGCTTTGGTTGCGGTTTGAAGTGAATTGGTAAATACATATGAAGACAGGCCAAAAGGCAGGCTGTTGGCCCTGGCCAGGACTTCATCGGTATCGCTAAATTTCACCACGGGCGCAATTGGCCCAAATGGCTCTTCGGTCATGAGCTTTGCATCATCGTTAAGATGGGTGATAACGGTTGGCGGAAAAAAGTAACCGGTTTGTGATAGTGGGTTGCCGCCCAGTTCAATGGTGGCGCCACGCTGCCTGGCATCTTC
This sequence comes from Advenella sp., assembly GCA_034006805.1. Lineage (GTDB taxonomy): Bacteria > Pseudomonadota > Gammaproteobacteria > Burkholderiales > Burkholderiaceae_B > Advenella. The sequence goes on along the minus strand of JAVESC010000004.1, from coordinate 47,873 downwards.
AACAAAGGCGTTCATGCTGCCAATGCGGCGTTCGTGGGCCAAGGGGCCCATGTCGGTTCCCTGGGCCGTGCCATCGCCTACCTGAATGCTTTTTAAGGTATTTACAAAAATATCCAGGAACTGGTCATAGGCTTTTTCCTGGACATAAAAACGGGTGGGTGAGACGCAGACCTGGCCGGCATTGCGAATTTTGAATTTAGCCAGGCTTTTGGCTGCCTGTTCGATATTGGCATCATCAAAGATCAGTACCGGAGAATGACCACCCAGTTCCATGGTAATGCGTTTCATGTGGGCGCCAGCCAGGGCTGCCAGCTGTTTGCCAACCGGCACCGAGCCGGTAAACGATACTTTGCGCACGATGGGTGAGCGGATCAGGTAGTCGGATACCTTGGCGGGCTCACCCCAGACGATATTCAGCACCCCTTTGGGCAGGCCGGCATCATGGAAGATGCGGGCAATGGCCATGACGGCACTGGGCGAGTCTTCGGGGCCTTTCAGGATAATAGAGCAACCGGCACCGATGGCCGCCGAAATTTTACGGATAGCCTGGTTATAAGGGAAATTCCAGGGGGTGAAGGCGGCGCATACGCCAATCGGTTCACGAACCACGATCTGGCGCACATTGGGGGTGCGGGGTGGAATGACCCGGCCGTAAATGCGGCGGCACTCTTCGGCATGCCAGTCGCAGTGGTCGGCGCATGCGGTGACTTCGCCCACGGATTCGGCCAGGGGCTTGCCCTGGTCACGGGTCATGTTCAGGCCAATTTCCCCGGCACGGTCACGGGACAATTGGGCCGCCTTGCGTAAAATGGCCGAACGCTCTATGGGAGAGCTGTGCTTCCATGAGTCGAAAGCCCGCTGGGCAGCGGACAGGGCGCGATCCAGGTCAGCGTCGCTGGCATGGGGCAGTTGTCCCAGTACCTCAAGGGTGGCCGGGTTAATGATATCCTGGGTTTTGCGTCCTCCACCGGAAACAAACTCGCCATCTATATATAGACTCAGTGCTTCATATTGACTCATTTCTCTTCAGTCCTTATTGGTGTTTTGAATGGGCAGTTATTAGGTAAATGCTTGATTTTTCTAGACCACTTTGCTGACAGATTCGGCAAAGTAGGTGACGTTGTCTTCGTTCAGGCCGGGTACGCTAATTCGTCCCGAATCGATCAGGTAAACACCATAATCGGTGCGCAGCTTTTCAATTTGTGCCAGGCTTAGGCCAGTGTAGCTGAACATGCCATTTTGCTTAATGATGAACGCGCTGTCAAAATGGGGGGCCTGTGCTTTCAGGATATCGTAGGCTTTCTGGCGTATATTGCTGATACGTGTGCGCATTTCATTAACTTCGCGCTCCCATACGGCAAACAGCTCCGGGTCGTTAAGCACGTCAGAAATCATGCGGGCACCATGCAAGGGTGGATTGGAATAAATGCAGCGAACCAGCAGCTTGATTTGTCCCAGTACCCGGTCGGCTTCGGTGGTGTTTTGGCAAATCACCGAAAGGGCACCGCAGCGTTCGGCGTAAAAAGAAAAGTTTTTGGAAAAAGAGTTGGCGACCAGCATCGGAATGTTTTTGGATGCCATTAAACGGACGGCAAAGGCATCTTCATCAAGGCCGTTGCTGAAACCCTGATAGGCAATATCCAGGAACGGGATCAGTTTGCGTTCAACAATAATGTTGGCAATTTCTTCCCATTGCGCGTTGGACAGGTCAGCGCCGGTGGGATTGTGGCAGCAGGGGTGCAATAGCACAATACTGGCTTCAGGCATGGTCTGGAAGGCTTGCTTCATGTCGTCAAATAGCAAAACGCCATTGGCAGAATCGTAATAGGGGTAGGTATGGGTTTTCAGGCCAGCGCCTTTAAAGATAGCGTGGTGATTATCCCAGCCCGGGTTGCTGATCCAGATTTCACTGTTGGGGCTGGCCAACTGCAGCAGTTCGCCACCAATACGCAGGGCGCCGGTACCGCCCACGCTTTGCATGGTCACAATGCGGCCTTCGTTCAGGGCAGCGCATTCTGTGCCAAAAAGCAACTTTTGTACTGCGCTACGATAGCTGGGTAAACCTTCCATGGGTAGGTACTGGCGGGTTTCGGGTTGCTGAGCACGTTTCAGTTCGGCTTGATGGATACTGTTCAGGATGGGAATTTGGCCCTTGCCATCATAATAAAGCCCAACGGTCAGATCCACTTTATTCTGGCGCTGGTCTTGGCGGAACATATCACCAATTCTGAAAATGGGGTCACCGGCATAAGGTGCTAAATGCTCAAACATGGCTTTCCTTCTAGTTAAAAATATGTATGCGTGGAAAAAAATAACTGTACCATGGAAAAGCCGGATTCAAGGCATGGGTTTGTCAATGTCAGGGAGCAGGGCATTGATGGCTTCGTGGGTGATCAGGTTGTAGGAATGGCTCAGGATGCGTAGTGAAAAAATGCATCTTGGCCAGGCAAATGGTGACTAACGTGGCGGGCAAATAAAAGGCTTGCTAAAACCGGGCGCATCGTGTATAGTAATAGACTTCGCTCATTCTACAGTGGGTGGAGAGTTCTTATTTAAGCAGATTTCAACCCAGGGTGGCTTGGTTTAAACGCCAATCGACCTGACGGGACCAAAACTGGTTATATGAATAGCGAAAGCGAATATGGTCCGCCACATTTTGTTTGGCGGTATATGTAACTAAGTTGGAACAGGAATAATCATGATCCAAATGCAAAGCACGCTAGACGTGGCTGATAACACTGGTGCACGCCGCATAATGTGCATTAAGGTGTTAGGTGGCTCCAAGCGCCGTTATGCTGCCATCGGTGACATTATCAAGGTTAGTGTTAAAGATGCAGCACCGCGCGGACGCGTCAAAAAAGGCGAAATTTATAACGCGGTGGTTGTTCGTACCGCTAAGGGTGTTCGTCGTAAAGATGGCTCATTAATCCGTTTCGGCGGTAATGCAGCTGTATTGCTCAATGCCAAGCTGGAGCCAATCGGTACTCGCATTTTCGGCCCTGTTACGCGTGAATTGCGTACAGAGCGTTTTATGAAAATCGTGTCTCTGGCACCTGAAGTGTTATAAGAGGGTAACGATGAACAATATCCGTAAAGGTGATGAAGTTATCGTTTTGACCGGACGCGACAAAAAGCGTCGTGGTGTTGTACTGGCTCGCGTCGGTGCAGATCACGTTCTGGTTGAAGGCGTTAACGTCGTTAAGAAACACCAAAAACCTAATCCCATGACAAACAATCCAGGCGGTATCGTTGAAAAAACGCTGCCAATCCACATTTCAAATGTGGGCTTGTTTAACCCAGAAACAGGTAAAGCTGATCGCGTTGGTGTTAAAGAAGTGGATGGTCATAAAGTCCGTATTTATCGTTCCAACGGCGCTGTCGTTGGCGTGAAAGCGTAAGGGGCACAATATAATGGCTCGTTTACAAGAATTATATAGAAGCAAGATTGCTGGCGAATTGAAAGAAAAGTTCGAGTATAAAAGTGAAATGGAAGTGCCACGCATTACCAAGATCACTTTGAACATGGGCGTTTCCGAAGCGGTTGCAGACAAGAAAGTTATTGAGCACGCCGTTTCTGACCTGACTAAAATTGCAGGGCAAAAACCAGTCGTGACAAAAACCCGCAAGGCGATTGCCGGTTTCAAGATTCGCGAAGACTATCCTATCGGTTGTATGGTTACTCTACGTGGCAAACGCATGTATGAGTTCCTGGATCGTCTGGTTACCGTGGCACTGCCACGTGTACGTGACTTCCGCGGTATTTCCGGTCGTGCTTTCGATGGTCGTGGTAACTACAACGTTGGGGTTAAAGAGCAAATCATTTTCCCTGAAATTGAATACGACAAAATTGATGCATTGCGTGGTCTGAATATCAGCATCATTACAACTGCTAAGACTGACGAAGAAGCGAAAGCGCTGCTCACAGCATTCCGCTTCCCGTTTCGTAACTAAGGGGCGATGACGTGGCAAAACTATCACTCATCAATCGCGATATCAAACGTGCAAAACTGGTTGCCAAATATGCAGCCAAACGTGCCGAATTGACAGCGATCATTAACGACACATCTAAATCAGACGAAGAGCGCTATGTCGCCCGTCTGAAAGTGCAACAATTACCTCGCAATGCCAATCCAACACGCATGCGTAATCGTTGTGTAATTACTGGCCGTCCTCGTGGCGTGTTCAGCAAGTTTGGTTTGACTCGTCACAAACTGCGCGAAATGGCAATGCGCGGTGAAGTGCCTGGTATGACTAAAGCAAGCTGGTAGGAGAATATAAATGAGCATGAGCGATCCAATCGCCGATATGTTGACGCGTATCCGTAACGCCCAACAGGTCGAGAAAGTTTCGGTATCTATGCCCTCCTCTAAGCTGAAAGCGGCTATTGCTGCTGTGCTGAAAGATGAAGGTTATATCGAAAGCTTCGAAATCAAAGGTGAAAAAGCCAAGCCCGAGCTTGAAATTTCACTGAAATATTATGCAGGTCGTCCCGTGATCGAACGTATTGATCGCGTTTCACGTCCTGGTTTGCGTATCTACAAAGGTCGTGGTTCTATCCCGCAAGTGATGAACGGTCTTGGTGTCGCAATCGTTTCAACTTCGCGCGGTGTCATGACAGATCGCAAAGCACGCTCTGAAGGCGTGGGTGGCGAAGTTCTGTGTTATGTGGCATAAGGAGAATTCAATGTCACGTATAGCAAAATATCCAGTTATTGTACCTAACGGTGTGGAAATTCACATTGCACCCAATAACATCAATGTGAAAGGTCCCCTGGGCGAAATGAACCAGGAACTGAGTGGCGATGTTGCCATTACCCTTGATGACGGTAAATTGTCTTTCGCGGTAACTAACGAAACGCGTCATGCCAAAGCAATGTCAGGTACATTGCGTGCCCTGGTAAACAATATGGTTACCGGTGTCAGCACAGGTTTTGAGCGTCGCCTGAATCTGATCGGTGTGGGTTTTCGTGCACAGGTTCAGGGCAATGCGCTAAAAATGGATCTTGGCTTCTCTCATGATGTCATCCATCCGCTGCCAGAAGGTGTAAAAGCCGAATGTCCAAGCCAGACAGAAATCGTTCTGAAAGGTTACGACAAACAGGTGGTAGGACAGGTTGCTGCTAAAATCCGTGGTTATCGTCCACCAGAGCCTTATAAAGGCAAAGGTGTTCGTTATGCGGGTGAGCAGGTTATCATCAAAGAAGTTAAGAAGAAATAATAGCGCAGGCAAGGATAAATCATGGACAAGAAAGTATCCCGTTTGCGTCGTGCAGTGGCTACACGCCGGAAGATTTCAGAATTGCGTATGTATCGCTTATCTGTATATCGTTCCAATCTGCACATTTACGCGAACGTTATTTCGCCAGAAGGCGACAAAGTGTTATTCAGCGCATCTACTCTTGAAGCAGAGGTTCGTAAAGAACTGGCTGATGACAAAAAAAATGGCGGCAATGTCGAGGCAGCGGTTATCGTAGGTAAACGTGTTGCCGAGAAAGCCAAAGCCGCAGGTATCGAATCGGTCGCATTTGACCGTTCGGGTTTCCGTTATCATGGCCGTGTTAAGGCGTTGGCAGAAGCCGCGCGTGAAGCCGGCCTCAAGTTCTAAGCGAGGAATTGTCAAATGGCTAAAGCACAAGGCAAAAACGCCCCTGAACAAGAACGCGATGACGGTTTTCGTGAAAAAATGATCGCGGTTAACCGCGTCAGCAAAGTAGTCAAGGGCGGTCGCACCATGAGCTTTGCAGCGTTAACCGTGGTTGGAGATGGCGATGGTCGCATCGGCATGGGCAAAGGTAAAGCACGTGAAGTGCCGGTAGCAGTTCAGAAAGCAATGGAACAGGCCCGTCGTGGCATGGTCAAAATTGCCCTGAACAATGGCACGCTGCATCACACTGTAGTAGGCAAGCACGGTGCATCCACCGTTCTGATCTCTCCAGCGGCAGAAGGTACAGGCGTTATCGCCGGTGGCCCAATGCGTGCGATTTTCGAAGTAATGGGTGTACGTAACGTGGTTGCAAAAAGCTTGGGTTCAAGCAATCCATACAACCTGGTACGCGCAACCTTGAACGGTTTGAACGCATGTTTGACGCCATCTGAAGTGGCTGCCAAACGCGGTAAATCCGTTGAAGACATTCTGGGGTAAATCATGGCACAGAATAAACAAATTAAAGTAACACTGGTTCGCTCTGTCATTGGCACCAAACGCGACCACCGCGATACCGTTCGTGGTCTGGGTTTGGGTAAAGTGAACAGCAGCCGTGTGTTACTTGATACGCCCGAAGTTCGTGGGATGATCCGCAAAGTGGGTTATCTCGTGTCAGTATCAGAAGCCTAAAGGAATAGAGATGTCTGAAATGCAACTCAATACGTTAGCTCCTGCTGCTGGAAGCAAGTTTGTCAAACGTCGCGTAGGTCGCGGCATTGGCTCTGGCTTTGGTAAAACAGCAGGTCGTGGTCACAAAGGTCAGAAATCACGTACAGGCGGCTTTCATAAAGTCGGCTTCGAGGGTGGTCAGATGCCTTTGCAACGTCGATTGCCAAAACGCGGTTTCACGCCACTGGGTCGGCATTTGCACGCAGAAGTGCGTTTGTCTGATTTACAGAAAATTGAAGCTGATGTTATCGACGTTCAGGTTTTAAAACAAGCTGGTGTTATTGGCCAAAGCGTTCGTTACGCCAAGGTCATCCTGTCCGGTGAATTGTCACGCAAAGTGTCCCTGAATGGCCTTTTGGCCACAGCAGGTGCACGCGCGGCAATTGAAGCCGCTGGCGGTTCACTCGCTTAAAAAGGGGTAAAAGTGGCTAAAGCGCAGGCAGCAGGTAAAGCAGGTGGCGGTAAAAAATACGGCGACCTTAAACAGCGACTTGTGTTCCTGATTCTTGCTCTGATTGTGTACCGTTTCGGTACACATATTCCTGTTCCTGGCATCAACCCTGGTGCCATGCAGGATCTGTTTAATACACAGTCAGACGGAATTCTGGGTCTTTTTAACATGTTTTCCGGTGGTGCTCTCGAGCGCTTCTCCGTGTTTGCATTGGGTATCATGCCGTATATTTCGGCATCGATCATCATGCAGCTGGTGACAGCGGTCGTGCCATCCCTGGAAGCCCTGAAAAAAGAGGGTGAATCGGGTCGTCGCAAGATTACCCAGTACACCCGCTATTTCACTGTTGTATTAGCGTTGGTACAGTCATTTGGTATTGCAGCAACCTTACAGGCACAACCCAGTCTGGTTATCACCCCGGGAGCCATGTTTGTCTTCACGACGGTGGTTAGCCTGGTAACGGGTACCATGTTTGTAATGTGGCTGGGTGAGCAAATCACCGAACGTGGTTTGGGTAACGGTATTTCAATCCTGATTTTTGCAGGTATTGTGGCCGGTTTACCTACTGCACTGGCAAGCATGTTCGAGCTTGTTAGCCAGAATCAGATCGGAACGGTTGCAGCCTTGTTCATTCTTGCGCTGGTCGTGGCGATAACTGCTTTGGTTGTATTTGTCGAGCGTGGTCAGCGTCGCATTACCGTGAACTATGCCAAACGTCAGGTTGGAAATAAAATTTATGGTGGTCAAAGTTCTCATTTGCCACTGAAATTGAATATGGCGGGTGTTATTCCCCCAATTTTTGCATCGTCAATTATTTTGTTTCCGGCTACAATTGCGAACTGGTTTTCAAGTGCAGGCCAAATTCGCTGGCTAAGTGATATATCAGCTGCTTTGCAGCCTGGTCAACCGCTTTATGTCACTGTATTTACTGCTTTGATTATATTCTTCTGTTTTTTCTATACGGCTCTTGTTTTCAACAGTCGTGAAACAGCAGATAACCTGAAGAAAAGTGGTGCATTTGTACCAGGTATTCGTCCAGGTCAGCAAACGGCAAAATATATTGACAAGATATTAATGCGTTTAACGCTGGTAGGCGCCATTTACATCACGCTGGTGTGTCTGGTTCCTGAGTTCCTGAGAATGCAGTGGCAGAATGTACCGTTTTATCTGGGTGGCACCTCACTGTTAATTATTGTGGTGGTGACTATGGACTTTATGGCCCAGGTTCAGGCCTACATGATGTCGCACCAATATGATTCACTACTCAAGAAAACCAGTTTCAAGGGTACGAATTTACCAATGAGATAATCATCATGGCCAAGGACGACGTCATACAAATGCAGGGAGAGGTTATCGAAAACCTCCCCAACGCAACTTTTCGTATTAAACTGGAAAATGGCCATGTGGTTTTAGGCTATATCTCTGGCAAAATGCGTATGCACTATATTCGGATTCTTCCGGGTGACAAGGTTACTGTGGAGTTAACCCCATATGACCTTTCACGCGCCAGAATCGTATTCCGCTCTAAATAAGCGGAAACAATTAGGAGTCAACCAATGAAGGTAATGGCATCGGTTAAAAAGATCTGCCGTAATTGCAAGATCATTAAACGTCACGGAGTTGTACGAGTAATTTGTACAGATCCGCGTCACAAGCAACGCCAGGGTTAATCCCTGCGTTAACGACTTAACGAGGAACAGTCATGGCCCGTATTGCAGGCATCAACATTCCGCCGCATCAACATGCAGAAATCGGTCTTACCGCTATTTTTGGTATTGGACGCACCCGCTCTCGTCAGATTTGCGAAGCATCAGGCGTACCATTCGATAAAAAAGTCAAAGACCTGACAGATGTAGAACTCGAGAAAATTCGTGAACAGATTGGTACGTTCACGGTTGAGGGTGATTTGCGACGTGAAGTACAACTTTCGATTAAACGCTTAATCGACTTGGGAACTTATCGTGGCATGCGCCACAGACGTGGACTGCCCGTCCGTGGTCAGCGCACTCGTACGAATGCGCGTACCCGTAAAGGACCGCGTCGTGCAGCTCAATCACTGAAGAAATAATCGGGGTAGGTTATTATGGCGAAAGCTTCTAGCGGCGCAAATCGCGCACGCAAAAAAATTAAAAAGGTTGTATCGGACGGCATTGCGCACGTTCATGCATCTTTTAACAACACAATCATCACAATTACTGACCGTCAAGGCAATGCCTTGTCATGGGCGACGTCGGGTGGCGCGGGCTTTAAAGGCTCACGTAAATCGACGCCTTTTGCAGCGCAGGTTGCAGCCGAGTCAGCGGGACGTGTAGCATTGGAATTTGGTATCAAAACACTTGAAGTGCGCGTAAAGGGCCCTGGTCCTGGACGTGAATCTTCAATACGTGCATTGAATGCGCTAGGTATCAAAATTTCAAGTATCTCTGATATCACGCCAGTTCCGCATAACGGTTGCCGCCCTCCTAAACGCCGCCGTATCTAATATATTAAGGGAACATAATGGCACGATATACTGGACCAAAATGTAAACTTTCACGTCGTGAAGGTATTGATTTATTTCTGAAGAGTGCACGTCGCTCTTTGGATTCCAAATGCAAACTGGATTCCAAACCAGGTCAGCACGGTCGCACTTCCGGTGCCCGTACTTCCGATTATGGTTTACAGTTGCGCGAGAAACAAAAACTCAAACGTATGTACGGCGTACTTGAAAAACAATTCCGTAAATACTTTGCTGAAGCTGAGCGTCGCCGTGGCAACACAGGCGAGACCCTGATTCAGTTGTTGGAATCTCGCCTTGATAACGTGGTATACCGCATGGGTTTTGGCTCTACACGCGCCGAAGCACGTCAGCTGGTCAGCCACGGAGCGATTGAACTGAACGGCCACAAAGCCGACATTCCTTCAATGCTCATCAAAAGCGGAGACATCATTTCCGTACGTGAAAAATCCAAAGGCCAGGCTCGTATCAAAGAGTCTTTGGATCTGGCAACCGGTAATGGTCTGCCACAATGGGTCGAGGTAGATGCTGCCAAACTAACTGGCACATTCAAGCAAGCCCCAGATCGTGCAGATGTTGCGCGTGATATTAATGAATCAATGGTTGTTGAATTGTATTCTCGTTAATGTCGTGAAAAAGCAGAAAAGGTCTTGGCCTTTTCTGCTTTTTATCTTATATCCCGCTTTACAATTACATAAAAACAATAAAAATAAGTTATAATCTTCCGGTTCTTCATCAGGTTGATCTTGCGCATATAGTCGCAATCAGTCTGTTTTTTTATATTTTTATCTTATCCATCAGCCTTATCGGTGTAACGAGCCGAGGGTATTGAAAAGGAAATGAAATGTCTCAGGCTTTTCTTAAACCACGTTCCATTGACGTAACACCCATTACCGACAACCATGCCAAAGTTGTCATGGAGCCGTTTGAGCGCGGTTTTGGCCATACCTTGGGCAATGCCCTGCGCCGTATCCTGCTGTCTTCCATGACAGGCTACGCACCCACCGAAGTACAAATTACCGGTGTTGTGCACGAATATTCTACATTGCCAGGCGTAGGCGAAGACGTGGTTGATATCCTGCTTAACCTGAAAGGGGTGATTTTCAAACTGCACAACCGTGAAGAAGTCACTGTTACCTTGCGTAAAAGCGGTACGGGCCCAATTCTGGCCAGCGACATTGAACTTCCCCATGATGTTGAAATCATTAACCCGAATCATGTTATTGCCAACCTGACCGAAAATGGCAAGCTTGAAATGCAAATCAAGGTAGAGCAGGGTCGCGGTTATGTGCCCGGTAACATTCGTGCCCTGGCAGACGATAAAGCCCATACCATTGGCCGCATTATCCTGGATGCCTCTTACAGTCCTATCCTTCGTGTTAGTTATGCGGTTGAAAGCGCCCGTGTTGAACAGCGTACCGACCTTGACAAACTGATCCTCGATATCGAAACAGACGGTGTGATTACACCCGAAGAAGCCGTACGTCAGGCTGCCCGTATTTTAATGGATCAGATTTCTGTATTTGCCGCCCTTGAAGGCGCAACCGAAACCTATGAAACTCCTGTACGTGGCGCACCACAAATTGATCCTGTCCTGCTGCGTCCGGTTGATGATCTTGAGTTAACGGTTCGTTCGGCCAACTGCCTGAAAGCGGAAAACATTTACTACATTGGTGACCTGATCCAGCGCACCGAAAATGAATTGCTGAAAACCCCTAACCTGGGTCGCAAATCACTGAACGAAATTAAAGAAGTACTGGCCGCACGCGGTCTGACCCTGGGCATGAAACTTGAAAACTGGCCGCCTCTTGGCCTGGAACGCCCATAAAGCAAAGCATTTATTGCCAGCCTTTTGTAAATCTGGCTGGCAGTATTTACATCAACCGGACCGCCGTCTTTGGTCATCATTTCAAAAACGGATAGAAGAGCTGGGTTAAGCGAATGATCAACCGATCATTTTACATTTAGATTCATAGGAAATATATCATGCGTCATCGCAGTGGTTTACGTAAATTAAATCGTACAAGCAGCCATCGTCTGGCTATGTTCCGCAACATGTCTGTATCCCTGATCCAGCACGAAGCGATTAAAACAACATTGCCTAAAGCCAAAGAGCTGCGCCGTGTCATCGAACCCCTGATCACTTTAGCCAAAGAGCCAACCCTGGCCAATAAACGCCTGGCATTTGCCCGTTTGCGCGATCGTGATGCTGTGGTTAAATTGTTTGCTGAAATCGGTCCCCGTTTCCAGGAGCGTAATGGTGGTTACACCCGCATCCTTAAAATGGGTTTCCGTCAAGGTGACAATGCACCCATGGCTTTCATGGAGTTGGTTGACCGCCCGGAAGTTGCTGATGAAGTGGTTGATGCCGAGTAATTAAGTCATTAATTATTCAGGTCTCAGGAAAAGCACCCTTAAAAACGGGTGCTTTTTTTTGCCTGACGGAACTGATCGGGAACAATGATTGGATTGGCCGTAAAACATCGTTTTGTTATGTCAGGGAAAGATGTCAATATCTTTATATTGGCTAATATGACCAGGATGACACAATAATGCCAAAGGGCGTAATATGATTATGTTCGGGCTTGGTTATTTGTAATTAATAATGGCGGCAACCCTGCCATTGGCTGTTAAGGTATGAACATGAAAATTGAATCGGTTGTGCTTGACCAGTGGTATCCCGTCGCAACAGAAAATATGCTGGTTGCAGGCAAGGTTTATCACACGAAGGTGCTGGGGCAGCCTATTGAATATGGACTAGATGAACAAGGCGACTTTTATGCCATTCGGCGCGAGACCCAGGGAGCGTTGCCTGTATTACTGCAACATTACACCTATTGGATCAGCCTGGGAAATCCGCCTGTTTTGTTTTCCATTCCTGAATTCCAGGACTCAGAGCGGCGTGTGCTGGCGACGGTTCCGGTAAACGTACGGGCTTCCGGTTTACGGGTGGTGGAGAATTTTCTGGATATGGCACATTTCCCGTTTATTCATGAAGGAACACTAGGAGAAATGCCCTTTACCGCAGTCAAGCCTTATCGTGTTGATATTGAAAATGATGAAATTTATGCGCGGGATTGCGAGTTTTACCAACCGATGGCCGCTTTCAGTCATGAGGGCGGCCTGAATATTGAATATATTTACAGGGTGAGCAGCCCGTTTAATGCGGTATTGTATAAAACCTGTCCCTTGCAGCCAGAAAAAAAAGATGTTGTCTGTCTTTTTGTCCAGCCTTGTGATGAAGATCGCAGTATTGTGCATATGCCAATGGCTTGCCTTGATGATAGCGCCAGCCTTGAAGAATTGCGTTTGTTCCGACAAAACATCCTTGGCCAGGATATTGGCATACTGAATAATCAAGTCCCGCGTAAACTGCCGTTGTTAGCCGATTTTGAAATATCAACCGGTGCTGATGCCATTTCGCTTGTCTATCGACGCTGGCTAAACGAAAAAGGCGTATGTTATGGAACTTTTCAGAACGCCTGAAATACGGTTTTCTGATTCTTAATGCTAATAAGAGTTGACTATGTTTGAAGATAAATGGTTTCCCGTTGCCAGAGCCGATGAACTGGTTTTGCGTCATGTATTCCATGCCCAATTGCATGGCGTGGAGCTGGCCTTATGGAGAACCGACAAGGGTGAGGTTAATGCCTGGGAAAATCGCTGTCCACATCGAGGCATGCGGCTAACCCTGGGTGTTAATACAGGCAAAAGCCTGAAGTGCCAATACCATGGCTGGCAGTTCCACTCCGGTGACGGACAGTGTTCAGTGATTCCATCGGTGGCCGATGGCAGTATTCCACACTCTGCCTGCGCCAAAAATTTTTCTGTGACAGAAAAAAACGGTTTTGTCTGGGTCAATCTGACGCGAGACTATTTAAGTGAGCCCAGCACGCTTTCCCATGCCTTTGCGTTGCCATCCAGCGTGCTGCGCAGCATTACCGTTAATGCGCCACTGGCGCTGGTGCAGGCGCAGCTGCAACACTTTTGCCAGTATGACCGGCATATCGACAGGCAAACTTTTCAGGTGCATGAAGAGGGCTTAATGGTGCATGTCTGCTGGCAAGAATACATGTTGCAAACCATAGAAGTCTTGTTCATGCTGCAACCGGCGCATACCGAAAAAACGGTGATTCATGTCATGTGCAACCAGAGTGATGATGAACTGAAGTGGACGCGTCGTATCAATCATGCCTTGACAAGCCTGAAGCGTGAGCTGGAAGCCGGCAGGGATATCAGGCAAGAAGAACCGGTTATTGCACCACAACCGGTACAGGCCTTGCCGCGCTGGTTACCGGCACGGGTGATCGAGCGTAAGGAAATTGCCGAACAGGTGGCGTCATTCCGTTTGCATTTGCCATCATTCAATCGTTTCAAGGGCATCGAAGCGGGTGCACATATTGATGTCCGTACGCCGCAAGGCCTGGTGCGGCAGTTTTCCCTGGTTGAATGGGACACGAAAGCACAGGAGTTGCTGATTGGGGTCAAGCTTGAGCCCGAGTCCAGGGGGGGATCAGCCTCTTTATATAATAATCTTAAGGTAGATAGCGTGCTTGAAATTTCGGCACCCAGAAACCATTTTCGGCTGGTGCCGGGCAAAGGCGGCCTATTAATAGCCGGTGGTATTGGTGTGGCGCCAATTGTTGCCATGGCCAACCAGCTTGCCCATGAAAAACTGCCTTATCATTTGCATTATTTCGTGCGCAATATCTATTCCCGTGCTTTTGTAGACCAGCTTAATAAACTGGCTAATGTTTCGTTTTATCAAGCCATGCAAGCAGATCAGGTGGCCGGGCAGCTTAAAACCATTCTGGCAAAGGTAAGCACCGAGCAGCCTAATGTGTATATTTGTGGCCCTAAAGGCCTGCTTGATACCGCATTGCGGGTCATTCAGGAAAATGGCTGGTCGCACATCCAGGTTCGTCATGAACTTTTTTCCAACCGGGTTGATCACCGTGATGAGCACACCTTCAAGGTCACGCTGGCCAAATCGGGCCAAAGCTATATTATTCCTTCCGGTGTCAGTATTACCGATGCCTTAAGGGAATACGGGGTGCACATTGAAACCTCGTGTGAGCAGGGGGTGTGCGGCACCTGTTATACCAAAGTCCTGTCAGGCAAGCTTGATCACAAGGATGCCTACTTGAGCGAAGAAGAAAAACAAAGTGGCGACTGCATGATGCCTTGTGTGTCACGCAGTGCAAACGATGATCTGGTACTGGATATTTAGGAGCGGGCATGCTGAGTTTATACGATTGCGAATTTTCTGAAAATTGTTATAAGGTTCGTCTGTTCCTGAGTATCCTGGGACAGGAACACCAGCTTATCCCGGTTGAACTTTTTCCCGGGCGCGAGCATCAACAGGCCCATTTTCGTGCTATTAACCCTTTGGCCAAAGTGCCTGTGCTGGAAGATAACGGGTTTATTGTGCGTGACTCACAAGCTATTTTAATTTATCTTGCCTGTAAATATGCCCCTAAAGGAAAATGGTACCCGCTTGAGGAAGCATCCCGGATTGCCCGGGTCCAGATGTGGCTGTCTTTTGCCAACGACCTGAATGAAACGGTTTCAAGCGTGCGCCAGGTACAAGTGTTTGGCAAAGATGAAAATGTTGCCCCAAAGTGCAAGGCTGCCCGGGAATTGCTGGCGGTTATGGAAGAGCATATGTGGTTTGCCGAAAAGGCCGGCCATTTTTGGCTGTGTGCCGGTGATCATCCCACGGTTGCCGATTTGGCCTGTTTTCCGCATGTCATGCTGTCTGATGAAGCCGGTATTTCTTTAATCGATTACCCGGCCCTGCGCCGCTGGACCGACCGTGTCAAGGGTATTAACGGTTTTACGGCCATGCCAGGCATTTTCAGCCTTACCGGCAGTTAATGCGATTCGGCCCGATTCAGTTCAATACTTTATCCAGGGTGGCAGAAAATTTCCCGGCATTCTGAAAGCCCACCACGCGGATTCTGTCCAGTTCCTGGCCCTTGTCATTGAAAAAGATAATCCCTGGCGGGCCAAACAGCTTGAAGCGTTTTAACAGCTCGCGATCGTCTTGGTTGTTTTTGGTGACATCAACCTGAAGCAGTAGCATCTGACTTAGTTTTTGTTTGACAGCAGGGTCGGAAAAAGTAAATAGCTCCATTTCCTTGCAGGAGATGCACCAGTCGGCATAAAAATCCAGCATAACCGGTTTGCTGGCATTGGCCACTGTGGTTTCAAGTTCTGCCAGGGTGGTAACCATAACAAACGGGGTTTCTTCTACGGCTGCGGTGTTGCCTTGTATGGCAGATGCCTGGTTGTTGCCTGTGCCAGCGCTTAAGCCTTTAAGCGGGCTAAGCACGCTTTGACCACCCGTGGCCAAACCCAGCATGAGCAAGGTTGCCCACAAGGCAAACAGCAGGCCGGTGGCCTTGAACAATAGTTTCAGAATGCTGTTATTGTCTGGCAAGGGGGCAAAAGCGCCTAATAACAATGCCAGGCACATGGACAGGAAAGCCCAGGCCAGCAGGTTAAACCAGCTGGGGCTGATGGGCATGATCATCCAGACAGCGGTAGCCAGCAACAGCAGGCCACAGAAATTCTTGATGTTGTTCATCCAGGGGCCGGCCTTGGGCAGCAGGGCACCCGAAGAGGTACCCAGGATGAGCAGGGAAGTACCCTGGCCCCAGGCCAGGACAAACAGCGCCAGGCCACCCGTGGTTAAATTGCCGGTTTGTGAAATAAACAGCAGCACACCCGCCAGCGGCGCCGCTACACAAGGACCGCAGATCAGGGCCGAAACAATACCCATGAAAAAGGCATTGCCCATGCGCCCGCCTGGCATGCGGGACACTTTTTCATTCAGGGAAGACTGCAGGCTGGTGGGCATTTGGATGGAAAAAGCCCCAAACATGCCAATGGCCAGGATGACCAGGGCAATGGCAAACAGGCCAAGCACCCAGGGATTCTGGATCCAGGAGGCCATGACGGCGCCAATAGAGGCGGCCAGTATGCCCAGAATGGTATAAACAACCGAGGTGCCCAGTACGTACATAAGCGTCAGGTTAAGGCCCCTGAAGCGCGAACCACTGGCATTGGCAGCCTTGCGGTCACCCACCACAATAGAGAGCAGGATGGGCAGCATGGGCAGTACACAGGGCGTAAAAGAAAGCAGAACCCCCAGGGCGAAGCTGAGCAGGATGATTTTTAGCAGGCCGGCATCGCCTAGCCAGGCGGCAATATCGGTATCGCCGGCATCAAACAGGGAGATATTGTTGTCGGCCGTGTTGCTGCTTGTAGACACCAGGGGTGGACCGCCCAGTATGGCACCTTTGCCGGCGGTAATTTCATAGCCGGTTGCGGTGGGGCTTAAGCCAATTTCGTAGGTCATGGGTGGGTAGCACAGGCCGGCATCGGCGCAGCCCTGCCCAATCAGTTCAAGGGTGAAAGGGCGGTCACTTTTATTTAGGGGTAACTGGATGTCAACATGGTTGTAATAGACCTCCATTTCCTTGTCGAAAGTGGGGTCGTATTTGACCTGTCCGGAAGATGGGTAAACGGGGGTGCCCAGCAATTGGCTTGCCTGTGTGGCGTTGTCATCATCTTTAATATGATATTCAAAGCGCTCACGGTACATATAATATTTTGGCGCAATGTCAAAATGGATGTTCAGCTGGTTGCCGGTTTGCATTTGGGCTGAAAATACAAATGCCTTTTCGGGATCCAGAAAATCTTCTTCTGCCTGCAGGGGCGAGAGGGCAGCGAAAAAAAACAGGGTGAAAACAGACAAGAACCAGAGAAATTTTTTGTACAGCGGTGCAATCATGGAATGGACTCAAATTTTTGTTTGTTGCTGGACCCAATATAAATAGGGGGTGTGCCCGCCTATTATGGGCACGGCAATAATTTCGGGCGCGTCATAAGGATGCAGCTTGGCAATTTTCTGAAAGCATGCCTGCTGGCGTTCCTGGGTGGTTTTGATGGTCAAGGTGATTTCTTCGTTGCCCTCGACCACGTTTTCCCACTGGTAGATAGACAGCCCGGGGGCGCTTAGGTTCACACAGGCAGCCAGCTTTTCTTCAACCAGGACGTGGGCAATGCGTTTGCCCAGAAGCAGGTCGGGAACCGTGCTGTAAATAAGAATGCAATGGCCGGTATCTGTTTTCATGAAAATGACCTTTGAGAGAAGCACAAAGGCCATTGTAGCGTAAGAACGGGCAAACTGGCCTGACCCCGGTTAAGGAAACAGGCTTTGGCGGAAGATCAGTTTTCGAGCAGAAGGCGGTTTTTCTCGGAAATGCCAATGCCGGCCCAGTTATTGCCCAGTTCACTCACCAGCAGGCAGTCGTTAACGTTAAGCGCGGGTAAAAGCAGGTCGCGCACCTGGTTGGCGTTAAGGGGGGTAGAGACGATATAGCTGGCATCAAAACAGTGCCAGCGGTTGGGGAAATGCTGGTCGATGATTTCCTTTAAGCGGGTAAAGCGTGAACCCAGCAGGCGCAGGTCGTAAGCGATTAAAATATTCATGGTTATTGCCTTTTGCTCATTGTTGAAATCGTTAATGCTTATATTAATGACAATTGGCAAGAATAGCCATGGGTAAGGCGGGATATCTTGATATTTGTCTGGCCGGTTTTGTGCCGGCCAGACGTTTGTAGTGGCAAGCGGCATGCCTGGTGCAGCCGGCTTGTCTGTCTTGCTACAGGGCACTCTGTTGCAAGCGCCAAAGGGAAGGGGAAATATCAGTTTTGCTGTTGCAGGATTTTTGCCGCTTCGATGGCGAAGTAAGTCAAAATGCCGTCGGCACCGGCCCGTTTGAAAGCAAGCAGGGATTCCATCATGACTTTGTCGTGATCAAGCCAGCCGTTGATGGCGGCGGCCTTGATCATGGCGTATTCACCGCTAACCTGGTAGGCATAGGTGGGCATCCGGAACATTTCCTTGACATCGCGCACGATATCCAGATAGGGCATGCCGGGCTTGACCATCACCAGGTCGGCGCCTTCGCGAATGTCGGCAGCCACTTCACGCAGGGCTTCATTGCGGTTGGCCGGATCAACCTGATAGGTCATTTTATCTGCCTTGCCCAGGTTACTGGCAGAACCCACGGCATCGCGGAACGGGCCATAGAAAGCACTGGCGTACTTGGCAGAATAGGCCATGATGCGGGTGTAAATATGATTGTTGGCTTCAAGGGCCTGGCGAATGGCGCCAATGCGTCCGTCCATCATGTCGCTGGGGGCGACATAATCGGCACCGGCTTCGGCCTGCACCAATGCCTGCTTAACCAGCATGTCAACCGTTGGCTCGTTTAATACATAGCCACTGTCGTCAATTAAGCCGTCCTGGCCGTGGCTGGTGTAAGGGTCAAGGGCGGCATCACATAAAATACCAAGTTCGGGGAATTCTTTCTTCAGGGATGCCACCACACGTGGGATCAAGCCATCGGGGTTGGCCGCTTCAATGCCATCGGGAGTTTTCAGGGCAGGGTCAATAGATGGAAACAGGGCCAATACCGGGATGCCCAGTTTGACGCATTCTTCGGCCACGGGCAAGATGGAGTCGGGAGAGTAACGCACGACACCGGGCATGGACAGCACCGGTTCGTGTAAGTTGTTGCCTTCTTTCACAAAGACCGGGTAAATGAAATCATTAACCGAGAGTATGTTTTCCCGGACCAGGCGGCGCGAAAAATCGTCGCGACGGTTGCGACGGGGGCGTGAAGCGGGGAAATCGGCAGTAATAATTGCGTTCATGGAACAACCTTTGGTGAAATCCAGTTAATAATGTTAAGGTCAGCCTCTTCAAGCCCAATACGCTGAGTGGCTGAGAAAGGGATGGCATTCAGGGCGCCAATATCTGCCAGGTCTTTGCGCACGGCTGCAACGGCTTTAAGGCGCTGGCCATAGGGCAGTTTATCGGCCTTGGTCAATAAGACAAGAACGGGTTTGCCGGTGGGAGCGATCCAGTTGGCCAGCCGACGGTCCAGCTCGGTCACACCGCGGCGGATATCAACCAGCAGCACAATGCCGGCCAGGGACGTGCGCTCACGCAGGTAGGCACCCAGGACATCGGCCCATTCTTCACGGGCATCACGGGCAATCGAGGCATAACCGTAACCCGGAAGGTCAACCAGAAAACCCAAAGGGTGTTCGGGGTCGAGCGGATCGGGTAGGCCAAACATGTTGATCAGCCGGGTACGCCCGGGAGTTTTACTGGAAAAGGCCAGCCGTTTCTGGTTGGCGAGTATATTGATCGCAGAGGATTTGCCTGAATTGGAACGGCCCACAAAACATACTTCGGGAACCGACGGTGGAGGCAACTGATGCAGCTTGGATGCTGACGTAAAGAAGGAAGCCCGATGTAAAATTGACACAAGTACGCTCGAATAAATAAAAAATAAGTCCCTATTGTATAATCCTTACCCATAAAAATCGCCTAAATTTGGTGATTGAGGTTTATACTCCTACGTTTAGAAGCATTATCTTTTACAATAGACGCTAATTTAGACCAATGCGTACTGATCCACGGTGATCATAGAGGGTATTCATGAAGCAAGTTTTATCAAAAATTTTAGTGACAAGTGGCGTGGCCATGGGCCTGGTCATGAGCACATCCAGTTTTGCCGCCAAGCCTGATATCAAAACCGGAGAGGAACTGTATGCCAATGGCGACATGTCTCGCGGAATTCTGGCCTGTGTGGCCTGTCATGGTGTTGCTGGCAACAGCATGATCCCCATGTATCCAAGCCTGGCCGGTATGCCCTATGAGTATATCGTCAACCAGCTCAAGAATTTCCAGACTCCGGAAGGGGCTAAAGCCAGCAACCGTACCGATGCACAAGGCAATCCAACCATGATGGATCCTACGGTTGCACAAATGACACCGCAAGACATGCAGAACCTGGCTATTTATATTAGCCAGCAATCCCTGAACCAACCCGCAACGGCTAAACTGGGTGCAGACCTGAATGTTGTCCAGCGTGGTCGTGAAATCTGGCGTGCCGGCATTGCCGATCGCAACGTTCCTGCCTGTGCTTCTTGCCACGGTGCGACCGGCAAAGGCATGCCTTCGGCGTTCCCTGCCCTGTCTGGCCAGCACCCCGAATACCTCGAGGCCCAGCTGCTGGCCTTTGCAGACGGTTATCGTAAAAATGGCGGCACTGAAAACATGATGGGCGAAATCGCCAACCGCATGAACCGCGCAGACATGAAAGCGGTTGCCGATTACGCGGCAGGTATCCGTTAATTTGTTTAATTGTTACTCCCGACACATACGGGGGAACTTTTTCAGATAGCGTTATCTAAATAGGGAGTCCATACGTCGGTACTCCCTATTTTCTTATAATTTAATCATTCACAATGGCAAAACATACCCACCGCAGAAGCTGGACTGCTGATTTTCTTGAATTGATGGGCTCCATGCGCTTTGCGGTAAGCTTGCTCTCGTTTATTTGTGTTGCCAGTATTATTGGCACGGTGTTGCCGCAAAACCAGACCGAGCTTCAATATACCGATCAATTTGGTACTTTCTGGTACACCGTTTTCAGTAAATTCGGTGTGTCGCAAATTTATAATACCTGGTGGTTTCTGGTTATTATGGGTTTTCTGGTGGTTTCCACCTCGGTTTGCCTGCTTCGCAATACGCCCAAAATGGTCAAAGACATGCGTTCTTTCCGTGAGTATATCCGTGAAGGCAGTTTGCGGGCGTTTCCCCATAAACTTAGTGTAGAAGTTGGTGTTGACCAGGACACCGCTGTGCGCATGTCCCAGTCATGGCTAAAAAAAGAAGGTTACCGCTACCGTGAAAAAATTTCGGAAAATGGCGTGTTGCTGGCCGCTAAAAAAGGCAGTACCAACCGGTTGGGCTATATTTTTGCCCACGTTGCGATTGTCGTGATTTGTATTGGCGGCCTGCTTGACAGTGAATTGCCCAATCGCCTGCAAATCTGGTTTGGTAGCAAAGCGCCCATTTCCGCCGCCGCGAAATATATTTCTGATGTCCCCGAAGAAGCCCGCTTTTCTTCCACCAACCCCAGTTTTCGGGGCAACGTGTCCATTTCTGAAGGGGGCAACTCCAGTTACGCCCTGTTGGGATTAGGGGGTGAGCAATTCCTGCAGGTTTTGCCGTTTGATATCAAGCTGAACAAGTTCATTATTGAATATTATGAAACCAATGGCATGCCCAAGCGCTTTGCCAGTGATGTGACGATTACCGACCTTAAAACCAAAGAAGTGGAAAACCGCATTATCGAGGTAAATCATCCTTTTTCCAAAGATGGTATTACGCTTTATCAGTCCAGTTTTCATGACGGTGGTTCTAAACTGCTGCTGACCGGTTACCCTGTAAGCGGGCAGGCAACCGATACCTTTGAATTGAATATGGCCGTGGCGGGTACGTCACAATTAACCACGACGCTTAACGGAGAAAATAAAGAGTACCGGGTAATGATTGATGATTTCAAGCCCATTAACGTTGAAAACCTGAATGCCGGCACCTTGCAACCCAAAAGCTTTGAAGAACAGATTCTGGCAGTGACTGGCAGTGCGGCTGGCAAAGACCGTGAAGTACAAAACGTGGGCCCCAGCGTGGCCTATACGCTAAGTGATGACAATAACCAGTCGGTTAAATATAACAATTATATGTTGCCCATGGTACTGGATGAATCACTGGTTTTTCTGGCAGGCATCCAGTTGCCTGGCGAAGGGATGTTTCGTTATGTCCGCATGCCTGCCGATGATAAAGGCACCCTTAACGAGTTCATGGCCATGCGGGCGGCTTTCCAAAACTCTGGCATGAGGAGCCAGGCAGCCCGTGCGTTTGCTGAAAAATCCAGGGATGAACGCTTCAATGCAGAGATGATTACGCCCTTGGCTGAACAGGCCCTTGGCATATTTGCCAAAGGCGGCTTCATGGGCATAGACCAATATGTTGATGGCATCAACGTTCCGGAAGCAGAACGGATTCCCGAAGACTTGCGTGAACCGATGAAAAAAATCCTGCGTGATTACCTGCTTTTCAGTGCCGTTGAGTTGCGCAATCTGGTACGCACCGAAGCAGGTCTTGAACCCATTTCATTCAGCAGTCGTGAAGAGGCTGAAAACCAGGCCCGCTGGTTTGATTTGTCGTTGCGGGCGCTGTCTGATTTAAGTGTTTATCCGGCGCCTGTCATGCTGCAGATCAAAAATTTTGAGCATATCCAGGCCAGTGTTTTGCAAGCAACCCGTTCTCCGGGTAAAAGCTCTGTCTACCTGGGCTCACTATTCCTGATTATCGGTGTTTTCACCATGTTTTATATTCGTGACCGTCGCATCTGGATGTGGATTAAGCCGGGTGACACGGCAAATAGCAGTAAAATTATGTCAGCAATGACTTCACAGAAAAGAACGCTGGACTTCAATCGTGAATTCGAGCGATTCAGGCATGACTTTTCAGATTTGGCTAAAAAGTAGGAATTGAATATGTCCAATACCTTGGTGCAAGCTTCTCCGGGAACACCTCCATCGGCGAAGTGGGAAGAACAAATTTCAGAAACCGGTGATAATCGTGTCTTGCGCGGCAAGCCCGACTGGACCGACCTGGTTTTCTTTCTGGTTCTGGTGGTTGGGGCAGCGTATGCCATCGTGACTTATCCCACTGAAATGGATATTTACGAGAAATATATCCTGGCCGGTTCCACCGTTTTCGTTACCTGGGTCGGTTGGCTGTGGCGCCCTTTACGGGTGCTCATGATTGCCTGTGGCGTGGCGGCATTGCTGGCCATTGGCCTGTACGATGGCAACCTGGCGCAGGCCGATAACCAGTTTCTGCTTAAATACCTGCTGTCTTCACAGTCGGCTATTTTATGGATGTGCGCCCTGTTTTTTATGGCAACGGTCGTGTATTGGCTGGGTTATATCAGTCCAACTGCGGCCTGGATGGGTACCGCTTTCACCTGGGCAGGTGTATTTTTCGGTTTTACCGGCTTGCTGGTCCGCTGGCGCGAAGGCCATCTTATTGCCCCCGATATGGGGCATATTCCGGTCAGTAACCTGTACGAAGTTTTCGTTTTGTTCTGCCTGATTACCGCCGTTTTTTACCTGTATTATGAAAAACGCTATAACACGAGGGCGTTGGGCGGTTTCGTCCTCCTGGTTATCTCTGCAGCGGTCATTTTCCTGCTTTGGTATACGTTTGAACGTGATGCGGCGGTTATTACTCCATTAAATAACGCTTTGCGCAGCTGGTGGATGAAACTGCACGTGCCGGCCAACTTTATTGGTTATGGCACTTTTGCATTGGCAGCGATGGTTGGTTTTGCCTATCTGGTCAAGCAGCATGGTGAAACCGTTTCCTGGAAACCCCTGGTACCCCTGTTGCTGATTGGCGGTGCCATGGTGTCAGAGCCGTTTATTTTCAGTGACAAAGAAAATTTCGGGTTCTGGATTCTGTATTTTGGCATTGGCATTATTATTGTGGCCTGCATTTTGCTGGCACGAAAAACCATTGCCAGCAAACTGCCACCCCTGGAAGTCCTTGATGACATTATGTATCGGGCCATTTCGGTAGGGTTCGCGTTCTTTACCGTAGCCACTGTATTGGGGGCGCTGTGGGCCGCTGATGCCTGGGGCACTTACTGGCAGTGGGACCCCAAAGAAACCTGGGCCTTTATTGTATGGCTGAACTATGCGGCCTGGCTGCACCTGCGCCTGATGAAAGGCATGCGCGGTACGGTGGCCGCTTACTGGGCACTGGCCGGTCTTATTATTACCAGCTTCGCTTTCCTGGGGGTAAACATATTCCTGTCAGGATTGCATTCTTACGGTGAACTTTAATATTCTCTGAACGCTGGGGCTTTTTCGCTTGAGCGGGCAAAACCGGCACCCAATGCAAAGCGGGTTGTTGGGGAGGTAAAAAAACGGTGGCTAACTATAGTTGGCCACCGTTTTTTTGTTGTTTGAGCAATGAGCACAATGCTCAAACCCGGTTTTTCTATGCCGTATTCTTTTTGGCCGCTTGCTGTGCTTGAGGATGCAAGCGCCCGTCAGCCAATACAAAGCTTTCATCAACCACGCCACTGGGCAAGCTGGCATGGGTCACAATAATAACCGTGCGGTCTTGGGCTACCTGTTGCAGGTTGGCAAACCAGGTATCGGCAGTGGCTTTGTCAAGGCCGGCGGTGGGTTCGTCAAGTAACCAGACGCTTGCGCTGGACAGTAAAATGCGCGCCAGGCACAAACGGCGGATTTGGCCGGTAGACAGGGTATTGCCTCCTTCGCCGGTCCAGGCATCAAGGCCGCCAATTTGTTCAATATGCTTGGCTAAGTGAACTTGTTGCAGGACTTCCCATAAGCGTTCTTCGGAGGCTTGTGGGTTGGCTAACAAGAGGTTGTGGCGAATAGTGCCCATAAATACGGGTGAGTGTTGTGACAGCAGGGCTATGCGTTGGTAAAGCACTGGGCTGTTGACGGTTGTTAAGTTTACGCCGCCATAAGTAATGGTGCCAGACGATAATGGCTGTACTTGCATAATGGCCATTAATAAGGTGGTTTTACCCGTGCCGCTGATGCCGCGAATGGCAATACGCTGGCCATGCTTAACACAAAGATCAAGCTGGCTTAAAACCGGCTGGTTTTCATAGGCGACAGACACATCTTGCAAGTGCAATGACCCGGTTGCAGGAAGAATGGCGGTTGGCTGGGCCTGTTCGGCCTTTGCCTGCGTGTTTGTCGTGGGGACAACCGTAAGGTCTTGAAGACGGTGGGCAGCGGCTTGTACGGTGCCCAGGCCTGCTGCGCCACGCATGATGGGTGATAAAATTTCAAATAGGCCCATGGCCCCCAGCAATAGCCCTACCCATACCGGGGCGGACAATTCCTGTTGTGCCTGTGCATTGGCCCCCAGCCATAAAAGCGCCAGCACCAGTGCGCCCATTAACAGTTGTTGAATAAGTGTGCCGAAACTGCCCGCCTGGGTGACCCGTTGCTGTGCCTTGGCCAAACGCAGGCCGGCTTGGTCAAACTGTGCTTGTGCCATGGGTGTAACGCCAAACACCAGCAGGTCGGTATGGGCGGCAATGGCCTCATGAGCCAGGGCTCGTAATTCGGCATTGGCGGCCTGTACTTCGAGCCCTGCTGCAGCGGTTTTACGAGCCAGCAAATAGGGCAGCACACCGGCAGCCAGGCATAATACAACGAGCAGGATCCAGCCCATCAAAGGTAACGCTGCGCCCATTAGCAGGCTGAAAAAAGCCCCTGCGATGACGGCCGTAAAAACCGGGGTGATAATAAGTAAAAAGAAAGTGTCCAGCCGTTCTATGTCGTTAACTAAACGGGCCAGTAAATCACCATCACGGTATTGTGCCAATTGGGCCGGTTTGAAAGCGGCCAGGCGGGCAAAACTGCCCGTGCGGATTTCAGTCTGCAAGTCTAGCGTAACAATATGGCCGCAGACCCGTTCGGCATAACGTGAGGCAATGCGCCAAATTGACAGGCCGCGCACCATTGCCGATGGAACGAACAGGTTGAACACCAGGCTTGATCCGGCCAGAAAGGCGCCGGTTAAAAACCAGCCGGATACGGTTAGCAGGCCCACGCCGGCAAAGACGGTAGACAATGCCAGGAACAGGGCCAGAATGCTTAGGCGCCAATGTTGTTTAATCCAGGGTCCGGCTAACTGCCACCACAATTTCACGCTATTTCCTTGGTAATGATTTTTTGATCTTGAATGTGCCAGACCTGGCCAATTTGCCGTGCCATGGCTTCATCGTGGGTGGCCACCAGCAAGGCACGGCCCCGGGCAAAACGTAAAATGGCGCGAATTACCGCGTCACGGGTTTGCCCGTCGAGATAGGCAGTGGGTTCGTCTAGCATAATGAGTACCGGATTGGTTAAAAACAGCCTGGCCAGTGCCAGCCGGTGTGCCTGTCCGCCAGACACGCCGTGTCCGCGCGTACCCAGTACGGTGTCCAGCCCTTGCGCCAGACCGGATACAAAACCGGCCGCTTGCGCCTGTTCAAGGGCAGACCATAGTTGTTGTTCGGTGGCCTGGGGGTTGACGGCCAATAAAAACTGCCGGATGCTGCCCAGGCTGATAAAGGGTTGTTGCCCAATTAATACGTATTCGTTTTCGGCAAAATAATGCACCAGCTGCCCGCTGGCATAGGGACGCAGGCCGGCCAGGGTTTCTAGTAAAGAGGTTTTGCCAATACCGCTTTCGCCCATTAAGGCGATGGGCTGGTTGACCTGCAAGGTAAAATTGGCGGGTAATAAAATATCCCGTCCTTGCGGGGTTTGCAGGGCAAGTTGCCGTGCCTGCAAGACAAGCCCGCTGTTGTTGCGGGCCTGACGCTGGATAATGGGTGATTTTGTAATGGCTGGCAGGGTCGTGTCGTGATGCCCGGGTAATTGCTCATACAACTGGTGCAGGCCCTGTGCCGCGGCCTTGGCAGTGGCCCGGTCATGATAGCTGGCTGCCATCTGGCGCAGCGGCATATATACTTCGGGGGCCAGCAACAGGCAGAACAGGCCGTGCTGCAGGGTATAGCCCGAGAAATGGGACCCCAGCATGCCCAAATAACTTAAGCCGATATATACCGCCACGCCAGCTACGCCCAGGGCGGCAAACAGTTCCAGGACCGCCGAGGAAAGAAATGCAATGCGTAATACTTGCATGGTGGTGGTGCTTAAGTTTTTGCTGGCGGCATGGACGGCCTTGACTTCATCTTGGGTGCGGCCCATTAAGGCCAGGGTGAACAGCCCGCGGATCCGGTCTGCAAAAATGCCCGACAGGCGGCTTAATACTTGCTGGTGTTTTTGGTTGGCGGCTTCTGCCCGTATGCCGATTAATGCCATAAACAGGGGAATCATGGGGGCGCTGAATAAAAACACCAGGGTTACAATCCAGTCGATGGGCAGAATGACGATGGCAAATGCCAAAGGCAAAAAAACCGCGGAAATGGTGGCGGGCAGAAAACGCTGCAAAAAGCCGTCAAGTGCCTGCACCTGGTCGAGGATGGCGGTGGTTAAGGCGCCGGCGGGCGTTTGTTTGCTCCAGGCGGGGCCACGGGCCAGCAATTGCGCAAAAAACTGCTGGCGCAATTGTTGCTTGATTTGCTCGGAAGCCCGGGAAGCGGCCATTTCGCCAGACCAGATAATAAAGGCCCGCAAAGCAATAAGCAGGGCAATGAGCACCATTTGCCCCCATAAATTGGTGGGGGGAACCGATAAGCGGATGGCCTGGTCGAGGGTTTGGGACAGTACCCAAGCCTGGCATACCAGAATGACGCCGGCTAACAGTGGCGCGCCAATGGCCCATATCATGCCAAGCGGGGCTATTTTCCAAAGGTTAAATAACCAGCGGTTTTGTATGGAGGCTTCTGGTTTAGAGGGGGTTTCCGGTGACATCGCTCATTAAACACAATTAGGGAAGAGAAAGTTTTTTGTTACGAATAGTATAACTCATAAATAGACATTCTTATTGTACTTGCGGGCCAGTGCTTGTTGTGCGATGGCCCCGGGTAAAACCGGGGCCGGAATGATCGCGGAATGATCAGGGCAAGAGACTTTCGCCCGCGAACAGGTCTTCCAGTTTTTCGCGTTGACGAATAATATGGACGCGCTTGCCTTCTATCATGACTTCTGCCGCACGCGGACGGGTGTTGTATTGGCTTGACATGACAAAGCCATAAGCACCCGCTGATTCAAGTGCCAGAATATCGTCTTGCTGCAGGGCGATGGTGCGCTGTTTGGCCAGCCAGTCGGCACTTTCACAAACAGGACCTACAATATCGTAGGTTTTAGGGGTTTGTGCGCGTGGCTTGACGGCCAGTAGCCCATGGTAGGCTTCATATAGTGCAGGGCGCATCAGGTCGGTCATGGCGGCATCAATAATGGCAAAATTGCGGGCTTCGGCATGTTTGAGGTACTGAACCCGCGTTAGCAGGACACCCGCATTGCCAATTAATGAACGGCCCGGTTCAAGAATGAGCTGTAAATGGGCATAGCCGCGTTGCGCCAGTTTTTCGTAAACGGGTTCCAGCAGTGCTTTGGGATCGAGTGGGGTTTCGTCGGTGTAGCGGATGCCAAGACCACCGCCAATGTCCAGATGTTCAACCTGGATTCCTTGCAGGCCAAGCAGGTCAAGCAGGTCAAGCGTCTTGTCAAGAGCGTCAAGATAGGGGCTGACCTGGGTGATTTGTGAGCCGATATGGCTGTCGATACCCACGATTTTAATGCCGGGCAGGGAATTGGCTTTTTGGTAGGCGGCCGGTGCGGTGGAAATATCAATCCCGAATTTATTTTCTTTCATGCCAGTTGAAATATACGGGTGAGTCTTGGCATCGACATCAGGGTTCACGCGCAAAGAAACGGGGGCTATTTTGCCCAGTCGCGTAGCCACTTCAGAAATGCGCTCAAGCTCGGCAACCGATTCTACGTTGAAGCATTTGATGCCGGCGTCAAGGGCAGCGTTGATTTCCCAATCCTGTTTGCCCACCCCTGAAAAAACGACTTTGGCAGCTTGTCCGCCTGCTTTCAGGACACGGGCCAGCTCGCCACCCGAAACAATATCAAACCCGCTGCCTAATTTGGCAAATTCGTTCAGGACGGCAAGGTTGGAGTTGGCCTTCATGCCATAGCAAACCAGGGTGTTACGGCTGCCAATGGCATTTTGGTAGGATTGCCAGGCGGCCTTGAGTGCAGCCAGGGAGTAGACGTACAGGGGGGTACTCAATTCCCGGGCCAGAGTTTCAAGGCAAACGCCTTCGGCATGCAGGGTATTGTTTTGGTAATGAAAAAAAGGTGAGCCGGCTGGGATGGGCAAGGATTGGGATGATGTGGTCATTGTAAATAGATAATCAGTATTAACGGTGTATGAAAAACGGGATGATTATTGGGCGTTGCGGGTATCGGGTTCCTGCTTTTGGGCACGGGCCTGCTCCCTTTCTTGCCGGGCCGCTGCCCTGGCAGCTTCTTTGCGTGCCTTTATCCTTTGATCGCGTGCTTCTATTTGCTGTAATTGTTCTTGGGTAGGATAATATAGAGGTGCCTTGTATCCGCAGGCGGAAAGACCCAAGCTTAAGCCAAGCAGGGATGCAATTGAAAGACTGCGGTGTAATTTTGTTAACGCAGGCAATTTACGACTCCAAAAAATTTTTTATAGAATTGATATTATGACTGAATCAGAATTTCTTGCACGAGCAGACGATATTTTAGACAAGATTCAGGCCCAGGCTGATGGCTGGTTCGAACATCTGGATATTGATGTTGACGCGAACCGCAGTGGCCAGGTGCTTACGCTTGTATTTGACAGTACCCGGCATGTGGTTATTAATAGCCAGGCACCTTTGCAGGAAATGTGGGTGGCGGCGCCTAGCGGTGCGTTCCATTATCGTTTTGACGGCCAGATATGGCAAGATACCCGTGGTGGTACAGACCTGGCGACCAATGTTGCCACTTTGTGTTCTGACATTGCCGGGCAGAAATTAACCGTTACCCTGTAAGATGAACAAGGCCGTGGCGGGGTAGATGTCAATTTTTCACGCCAGAGGCTTTATGGTATTCCTGGACGCTTGTGTTTTACCGTGCCATCAAAAAACGCTCATTTCATATTTTTGAAAATGAGCGTTTTTTGTTTTGTTAGAAGCGGATGGGTGGTCCACCCAGGGGATTGAAGGACTCGATGAGCTTGCCAATTGCATCACCGCTACCCTGTGCGGCCGGTTTGGCGGCACCGGCTTCTTCAGCACCTGGGACATACCCACTGCCGCCCACGCCCAGGTTGGTAATGGCCTGCCCAGTGGGGAATTCGGAGTAGTAAAAGTTATTGCCCGCTTTGGTCAGGCCATTGGGTAGGGGGCCCTGTTTGGTAACGGGTATGGAAGGCAGCACCTTGGCCATGTAATCAAGCCAGATGGGCATGGCAGCACCACCACCGGTTTCGCGGTCACCCAGGGAACGGGGCTGGTCGAAGCCAAGCCAGGCAATCCCTACCATTTTAGGTGTATAGCCGGCAAACCAGGCATCGAAGGATTGGTTGGTCGTACCGGTTTTACCGCCAATGTCCGGGCGTTTAAGCGTAGCCTGGGTTCTGGCTGCCGTACCGTTGCGGGCAACCCCCCGTAACAGGTCATCCATAATGTAAGCCGTACGCGGGTCAATCGCGCGGTTGGCCTCATTGCCTGCCTTAATGGGTTGGGATTTCATTAAGACAGTGCCGTTGGGGTCGGTGACGTAATCAATAATGTAGGGATTCACGCGATAGCCGCCATTGGCAAATACGGCATAGGCGCTGGCCATTTGCAGTGGCGTCACGCTACCGGCCCCCAGTGCCATGGTTAGATAGGCGCCTTTTGGGGGGTGTCGGGCGGGGTCAAAGCCGAAACGGTTGATGAACGCCATGCCAAAATCGGGGCCGACGGCCTCGAGAATACGGATGGAAATCATGTTTTTGGATTTGTATAGACCCTGGCGTAAGGTTTGGCTATGCGTGTAGCTGTTACCGTAGTTTTTGGGTGTCCAGGGCTTGCTGCCGGTTTTGGCAGCGCTTAGGTAAAACGGCTGGTCTGAAATATTGGTTTCAGGGGTTAAACCGCGTTCAAGACCTGCGGCATAAATGAACGGTTTGAAGGTTGAGCCTGGTTGACGCCATGCCTGGGTAACCCGGTTGAAGTCACCCCGGTTGAAATCAAATCCGCCAATCATGGCTTTGATGGCGCCATCGGTGGGATCAAGGGCAACAAAGGCACCTTCGACTTCGGGCATATTGATGATGGTCCAGTTGTCTTTTACTTTTTGCAGGTAAATGACTGAACCTCGCATGATATGTCGCTTGGAGCTGGGTTTGGCCACCAAAGCACGCTTCGCATTGTTAAGGGAAGCACCGGTTAGCTCGACAGGATGGCCGGTATCACGAATGGCAACCACTTTGGTGGGGCTGGCTGAAAGCACCAGATACGTGTGCAGGTTATTGCTGTCTGGATAGTCGTTCCTGACTTTTTCCAGGAAGTCTTCCATTTTTTCCTGGTTTTGTTCTAATCCTGCGGGTAATTCAAGCTGGGCGGCCGGACCGGGATAGGGTTTGCGACGGGTGTAAGTAAGGATCCCGTCACGGACCGCCTGATAGGCGACTTCCTGGTCTTTGGAATTGACGGTGGTATATACATTAAGGCCACGGCCGTAAACGTTATCTTTGTAGATGTTGTACATCAGCTGGCGGGCAAGCTCGGAAACATATTGACCATGCAGGGCAAACTGGTTTTCAGGTGTACTGTTGTCGCGGGACTTGACCTGGATTTTTTCATTCATGGCGGCATCATACTGCGCTTGACTGATGTAGTTCAGTTTCAGCATGCGCCCCAACACATAGTGCTGGCGCTCGATGGCACGTTTCAGGTTGGTTTTGGGGTTAAAACGCGATGGTGCCTTGGGAACACCGGCCAGAATGGCGGCCTGGGCAATGCTGATTTGTGACAGCGGAATGCCAAAATAAGTTCGGGCGGCAGCAGAAAAACCGTAAGCGCGATGGCCCAGATAAATCTGGTTGAGATAAAGTTCGAGAATTTGGTCTTTGGTGAGGGTGTCTTCTATTTTATAGGTGAGTAAAAGCTCATAAAACTTGCGAATAAACGACTTTTCGGAAGACAGGTAGAAGTTACGGGCCACCTGCATGGTAATGGTACTGGCGCCCTGGGCTTTTGCACCCGAGGTGATATTGGCCAGGACGGCCCGGCCGACACCCGACCAGTCAACCCCGTTATGATGGTAGAAATTGTCGTCTTCGGCAGCTATAACCGCCAATTTCATGGCATCGGGAATTTCATTGAAACGCATGACATTGCGTCTTTCTTCGCCATACTCGGCAAGCAGGACTTTGTCTTCGGAATAAATGCGTAGCGGGATACGTGGCCGGTAATCGGTCATGGCCTGAAGATCGGGCAGGTTTGGCCAGGTAAGGCCAATAGCCATTGCCACCAGCAAGGCGCCACACAGCCCGATGCCTGCGCAAAATACGATGGATTTCATGATAAACCGTCCCAGCCATGAGCCGGAAGACGATTTCTCTTTTTTAGGTGCGGTAGTTTTACTCATTACACGGGATTTTAAAGCTTTGTGGGTAGAATTTCCTGAAAAACTCATGGGTTTCTGTAACTGAATTGTGCAGTTTAGCGCTCATCACCCAGGTTGCAAGTGATAATATGCAAAACTGTGCAAAATAAGTCTCAAATTACCGACATTATTAAAGATATGAGTGAAATAATACATGATACTGTTCCAGTCGGGTTGTCCACCAGACAGCCGGTGTTTTTGGTGGGCATGATGGGAGCAGGTAAAACAACAATAGGGCGGGCGCTGGCCCGAACCATGAATCGGGATTTTCTGGATCTTGATCATGAAATTGTCGGGCGGTGTGGGGTTAGCATTCCTGTCATCTTCGACATAGAGGGCGAAGAAGGGTTCCGTAACCGGGAGAAAATGGTGCTTGAAGAGGTGGCCCAGATTGACGGAATCGTGCTGGCTACGGGGGGGGGCGCCGTGTTAAGGGAAGAAAACAGGGCACTTTTACGGCGTCAGGGGATCGTGATTTATCTGAAGGCCAGTGTCGATGAACTCTATCGCCGGGTTGCCAAAGACCGCAACCGGCCTTTGCTGGCAACGCCCGACCCTAAAGCCCGGATTGCCGAATTGCTGGCACAACGTGAAACCCTGTATGAAAGCGTTGCCGACATCACCATTGAAACGGGTTCGGGTTCCATCTCGTCAGTGGTAAAGTCTATTCATAATTTGTTGCAAAAAAATCAGGAGTAAAGCATGAGTATCGTTAATGTCAACACAGAAGGAGGCACTTATCCCATTCATATTGCCCCCAATTTGTTGCAACAGGTGGGTACGTCCATTCCCCCCGATGCCACTTCAGTGGTTCTAATTACCAATCCTACCGTGTTTGGGCTATATGGAAAAACGGTTTTGCAGTCACTGGAAGCCAGTGGAAAAAAAATCAGCGTATTCGAGGTGCCCGACGGCGAAGCCTACAAGACCCTGGATACCCTTAACAGCATTTATACCTGGTTGCTTGAGCAGCGGCTGGACCGCCGTGCCGTGATTGTGGCGCTGGGGGGCGGTGTCATTGGGGATATGTGCGGTTTTGCCGCAGCAACCTATATGCGGGGTATCCGTTTCATTCAGGTGCCCACCACCTTGCTGGCACAGGTTGATTCCTCGGTGGGGGGCAAGACTGCCGTCAATCACCCGATGGGCAAAAACATGATTGGCGCATTTTACCAGCCAATCGCTGTTGATATTGATACTTCTGTGCTGGCCACCTTGCCCGCGCGCGAAATTGCGGCGGGCCTTGCCGAAGTGATCAAATACGGCCTCATTCTGGATGCCGCCTTTTTTGAATGGTGTGAACAAAACGTGGCCAGCCTTAAAGCGCTGGAGCCTGAAGCCATTGCTTATGCCGTCCAGCGTTCCTGCGAGCTTAAGGCCTATGTGGTTGCTGAAGATGAAAAGGAAACCGGCATGCGGGCCATCCTGAACCTGGGTCATACTTTTGGGCATGCTATTGAGGCCGGCCTGGGTTTTGGCACCTGGCTACACGGAGAAGCCGTGGGTTGTGGCATGGTGCAGGCGGCTGAACTGTCAGCGCGGGTTTGCGGTTTTCCACAGGAAGAGGTAGAAAGGGTCAGGGCCTTGGTGGCGGCCATTGGTTGCCCGGTTACCGCGCCAGATCTGGGGACCGATAAATGGATCGAGCTGATGCAAATCGATAAAAAGGCGGAAGGCGGGAAAATTAAATTCATAGTCATGCCGGGCATTGGTCAGGCTAAAAGCCAAACGGTGCCGCGGGAAGACTTGGTACTGGTTTTAAAGAAAACAACACAGGAAGGGTAAATAAACATGACAACGCTGGCACCTTATGCAACCAAACCTGAAGATACCCGTGGCAGGCTCCACCGGGAAACTGAAGACCCAAGTCGCAATCCGTTCCAGCGTGACCGGGACCGGATTATTCACTGTTCCGCTTTTCGGCGACTTGAATACAAAACCCAGGTTTTTGTTAATCATGAAGGCGATTTGTTCCGGACCCGCCTTACCCATAGTCTTGAAGTAGCCCAGATTGCGCGGGCCCTGGCCAGGACATTACGGCTGAACGAAGACCTGGTGGAAGCCATTTCCCTGGCCCATGACCTGGGACATACCCCTTTTGGACATGCCGGCCAAGATGCCCTGAATGCCTGCATGCGTGAAAAAATACCGCAAGCGGGCGGCTTTGAACATAACCTGCAAAGTCTGCGGTTGGTCGATGAGCTTGAAGAGCGTTATGCCTCATTTAACGGGCTGAACCTGAGCTTTGAAACCCGGGAAGGCATTCTTAAACATTGTTCCCTTTCCCATGCCCATAGCCTTGGAGAGGTGGCCCGACGCTTTATTGAGCGTAAACAACCCGGCCTTGAAGCGCAACTGGCCAATCTGGCAGATGAAATTGCCTATAACAACCATGATGTTGATGACGGACTTCGGTCAGGTTTGATAACAATTGATCAATTGTTATCGGTAGAGTTGTTTGCAAATCATTATCAAAATGTTTGCAGCGTATATCAAAATATTTCAGAAAAAAGGCTAATTTCCGAAACAATCAGGCGCATAATAAACACATTGATTGTTGATCTTTCACAAAATACGGCACTTAATATCAAAACTTTTCAGATTAAAACCCTAAAAGATGTATATAATGCCCCCATGCTCGTTGCATTTTCAGACCCCATCAGAAAGCAGGCAAACGAACTTAAACGGTTCCTTATGGAAAACCTTTACCGGCATTACAAAGTCATGCGCATGTCGGGTAAAGCAAAGCGTATCATCACTGATTTATATAGTGCTTTTCTGGAAGATTCCCGTTTGTTGCCCCAAGATTATCGTGTATCAGATGAACTTAAGCAGGCGCGTTCCATTGCTGATTATATTGCCGGAATGACAGATCGATATGCAATTAAAGAGCATAAAAGATTGTTTTTGATTTAGTGGTTTTTATTTTAATAACTTTTGTTTTGATAGAAATAAAATCAAAAACAATCTGAAAAGAGAGTCGTTTTACAGTTTGAAACGTTTCAAATGTTATTAAATTTTAAAAGCCCTACGATTATGCAAGCTAATAATGATTTTTCATTGTCCCACATATTAATTATTGATAATGAAATACATGGACGCAATGCACTGATGAATATTCTGCGGGAAAAAAACTCCCGTATCAGTCATGCTTTTGATGGCTTACAGGGATACGAACGGGCGGTGGCTAATCGTCCCGACCTGATTCTTTCAAACATACAGTTGCCAAAACTGAATGGCGTAACATTGTGCCGCCGCCTGAAAGCCAATCCGTTCACCAACGACATCCCCATGATTTTCTATGGCCAGGAAGAAAACCCCGAAAACAGGGTGGAAGCGTTCCGTAGCGGAGCGGTTGATTACATTCCCAATGATTGTTCCGACTTCGAGGTGGTTGCACGTATTGCCGTGCATTTGTCGTTGGCCAGTAAAAAACGCATGGTTCAATCCATGGGCTTGAGTCAGGGGCAGGACATGAATGAATTTTCCGCCTTTGCTTCTCCGCCCGTGGCTGGCCAAGACGGCCTGGATGATGCCCTGGTGGTATCCATTGTGCAAAAATATGTTCAGGAACACCTTAATGAACCGCTTTCAATCAGTCATTTGGCAGAAGTGGCCGGGATGCACGAAAAACGCCTGACCAAGGCTTTCCTGGATCATCTTAATATCAGCGTTTTCGAATTTGTACGCGATACCCGGATGCACGAGGCAAAACGTTTGCTACTGGAAACCTCCCTGCGCACCCTTACTATTGCCGCAGAAATCGGCTATTCAAGTTCGGCTAATTTTTCTACGGCATTCCAGCAGTTTTACGGCGTTTCCCCCTCTGTATTCAGAAAATTCAAGGGTAATGTCGAAGAAGCCAGGCAGGCGGTTCACGCCTGATCATATCTGCTTATGTGTTTTTGTTTATCGTCCTGTTTGCCACTGGTTAAATTAACCTTAAGGCAACAAGAGCTTTAAATAACGGCCGGTATGGCTGCCGGGGTGGTTGGCAATATCCTGTGGGGTGCCTTCGGCCACAATCGTACCGCCGCCCTGGCCGCCTTCGGGCCCCATGTCCACCACCCAGTCTGCGGCCTTGATCACATCCAGGTTGTGTTCAATCACCACTACCGTATTGCCGGCATCCACCAGCTGGTTAATCACGGTCAGCAATAGGGCAATATCGGCAAAATGCAGGCCGGTGGTGGGTTCGTCCAGTACATACATGGTCTTGCCGGTACTGCGTTTGGACAGCTCCAGAGACAGCTTGATGCGCTGGGCTTCGCCGCCCGAAAGCGTGGTGGCACTTTGCCCCAGGCGGATATAGCTTAAGCCGACATCCATTAAGGTTTGCAGCTTGCGGGCTACCAGGGGCACGGCGCTGAAGTATTCAAGCGCCTGCTCTACGGTAAGGTCAAGCACATCACTAATGGTACGGCCACGGTAGCGGATTTCCAGGGTTTCCCGGTTGTAGCGGTTGCCATGGCAGGTATCGCAGGGCACATACATATCGGGCAGAAAATGCATCTCTACCTTGATCACGCCATCGCCCTGGCAGGTTTCACAGCGTCCGCCCTTGACGTTAAAGGAAAAACGGCCCGGATCATAACCCCGGGTACGGGCTTCGGGGGTGCCGGCAAACAATTCACGAATGGGGGTGAACAGGCCGGTATAGGTGGCGGGATTGCTGCGTGGGGTGCGGCCAATCGGGCTTTGGTCCACGTTGATGATTTTGTCGAAGTGTTCCAGCCCTTCGATATGGGAATAAGGGGCTGACGCTGACTGGGCTCGATTCAGCTCTTTGGCCATAATAGTGGCCAGCGTATCGTTAATTAAAGTGGATTTACCTGAACCGGAAACCCCCGAAATGCAAACCAGCTTGCCAACCGGAACACGTAAATTGACCGATTTCAGGTTGTTGCCGGTGCATCCGTACAGTTTCAGCCAGGGTTGCTCTGGGTCAAGGGGACGGATGTTGCCGGCATTGATTTTTTGGCGGCCACTTAAATAATTGCCGGTCAGGGATTGCGGGTTGGCCTCAACTTCTTGGGGCGTTCCTTGGGCCATCACCCGGCCACCGTGTTCTCCGGCACCCGGACCCATGTCAACGACCCAGTCGGCAGCCCGGATCATGTCTTCATCGTGTTCGACCACAATCACGCTATTGCCCAGGTCTCGCAGGTGCTGCAGGGTATGGATAAGGCGGTCGTTGTCGCGCTGATGCAGGCCAATAGAGGGTTCATCAAGCACATACATGACGCCGGTTAACCCCGAACCGATCTGGCTGGCCAGGCGGATGCGCTGGGCTTCGCCACCGGAAATGGTGTCGGCGCTGCGATCCAGCGACAGATAGTTCAACCCCACATCATTCAGAAACTGCAGGCGCGACTGGATTTCCCGCACAATCCGGTTGGCAATTTCCTGCTTGGCACCGCTTAGCTGCAGCGTCTGGAACCATTCCAGACATTCGGAAAGCGCCATGGCTTCCACTTCAAAAATGCCCAGCCCGCGCTTGGCACCGTCCCGAACCTCGTCGCCAATCAATACATTGCGGGCATCAGCACGTAGGCGTGAGCCTTGGCATTCGGGGCAGCTTTGCAGGGTGCGGTATTTGCCCAGCTCTTCGCGCACGGCACTGGAATCGGTTTCCAGCCAGCGTCTTTCCAGATTGGGAATAATCCCTTCGAAGGCATGGGTCTTGAAGGTGCTGCGGCCTTTGTTGTCCAGGTACAGGAAAGAGATTTCTTCTTCGGCAGAACCGTATAACACGATGTGTTTTATGTTTTCGGGCAGGGATTCAAAGGCTTCGTCGATATCGAAATCGTAATGAATGGCCAGGCTGTGAAGCAGGGAATGGGTAAAGGCATTGCGCTTGTCCCAACCCTTAATGGCACCGCTGGCCAGACTAAGCTCGGGAAAGGCAACAATTCGTTTGGGATCAAAAATATGCACATGTCCCAAACCATCACAGCGTGGACAGGCGCCAACCGGGTTGTTAAAGCTGAACAGCCGGGGTTCCAGTTCGGGCAGGCTGTGGTTGCAGACGGGGCAGGCATAGCGACTGGAAAAGGCGTGTTCAGTGTTTTCATCCAGATCCAGCACAATCACCCGGCCATCGGCCAGCTTGACCGCGGTTTCAATGCTTTCGGCCAGTCGCTGCTTGCTTTCTTCGCGTATTTTCAGGCGGTCAATCACTACGTCGATATTGTGCTTCTCGTTTTTGTTCAGGGGCGCAAGCTGTTCAAGCTCGATCATCGTGTCATTGATACGGACACGAATGAAGCCCTGGGCCTGGAACTGGGCAAATTCATCTTCAAAGCTGCCTTTGCGGTTGCGGGCAATGGGGGCCAGCAGGGCAATCCGGGTTTCGGGTTTTAAGGCCAGAATGAAATCTACCATTTGGGCAACGCTTTGGGCCTGTAACGGTTCTCCGTGTTCGGGACAGTAGGGCGTGCCTACGCGGGCAAATAGCAGGCGCAGGTAATCGTGGATTTCGGTAATGGTGCCCACCGTGGAGCGTGGATTGTGCCCGGCTGATTTCTGTTCGATGGAAATGGCCGGTGACAGGCCCTCGATCAGGTCAACATCGGGTTTGTCCATGAGTTGCAGGAACTGTCGCGCATAAGCCGAGAGGCTTTCCACGTAACGACGCTGGCCTTCGGCATACAGGGTGTCAAAGGCCAGGGAAGACTTGCCCGAGCCCGACAGGCCGGTCATGACAACCAGCTTGTGACGGGGCAAATCAAGTGAAATATTCTTGAGATTATGTGTGCGGGCACCGCGGATGCGGATTGCATCCCTGTTGAAGTCACCGGTTGTGTCGGGGGATGTATCCATTACCATTGTTTAATAACTAGCTTCCAGTAAGATGTGTCTGGTTTTTGTCAGCGCAATATATAACTATAACGCAGTAAGCCAGTCTGCGTTACACTCTCATTAAGATATTCTCCAATTAGTTGGTTATTCATTGAATTCCTTACATGTCTATTAAACCCAGAATCAGCCGCACTGATTCCCGTCGTGCTCCCCGGCAACCACGGGAAAAACTCAAGCTCACACCTGTTGAAAGAAAAGCCAGCATTTCTCTGGCTTTATTATTTGCCGTGCGTATGCTGGGCCTGTTCCTGCTTACCCCCGTGTTTGCCGACGCCGCCAAAACCCTGACCAACGGCAACAATGCCGCCTTGGTGGGGGCGGCCATTGGCGCTTATGGGATTACCCAGGCCATTATGCAAATTCCGCTGGGGATGGTGTCCGATAAATTCGGCCGCCGTCCAGTGATCATATTCGGCATGTTGCTGTTTGTGATTGGGGGCATTGTTTGTGCCAATGCCGAATCAGTCACTACGGTTATTATTGGTCGGGCCATTCAGGGGTTTGGGGCGGTTTCCGCCGCCATTACTGCCTGGGTTGCTGATGCCACCCGTCCCGAAGTTCGTACCCGGGCCATGGCCATGGTGGGCGCTTCCATTGGTGTTTCTTTTGCTGTTTCACTGGTGCTGTCGCCCTTGCTGGTTGAATGGAGCGGCCTGCCGGGCCTGTTCTGGGTGATTAGCCTGCTGGGCTTTGTTTGCCTGCTGCTGGCCACCTTTATTGTGCCCGTGGTACCCATGCACGGCCAGGCGGTATCGCAACAGTCACGCATGGCCGATGTGTTCAAACACGCAGACTTGTTGCGTTTGAATTTTGGGGTTTTTTGCCTGCATTTTATTTTGATGTCCATCTTTGTGGTGGCGCCGCCCCTGTTAATGGAATTGGGTGGCTATCGCGTGGGTAATCTGTGGGAAGTGTATTTGCCGGTTATTCTGGTGGCTTTTGTGTTAATGGTACCGGCCGTTTTTTATACTGAAACCCGCCATATTCACAAATTAAGCCTTGAAATCTGTGTGGCTGCCCTGGCTGTGGTCATGGCCATCATGCCGCTGGCCAGCCAGTCTTTTGCCGCCACCATGATTGCTTTCGTGCTCTTTTTTATTGCATTTAATATTCTGGAAGCCTTGCAGCCTTCTATGGTTTCCCGGATCTCACCCCCCGAACATAAAGGGCTGGCACTGGGGTTCTATAATATGTCCCAGGCACTAGGTGTTGCTGCAGGTGGCGCCATTGGCGGTTTGGTGGCCCGTTATGCGGGGCCTTCCAAAGTGTTCCTGCTGGGAGCATTGCTGGCGGCAGCCTGGTTCTTTGTATCAAGAGGTCTGAAAGGTTCCAGGCAATAACCACAATGGTTATAATGCGCACATTATTCTTCGGTTAACCGGCCTGTTTTTTAAAATACGGCCTGGTTCATACAAATTGTTAGGAAATTCTTATGGCATCAGTCAATAAAGTCATTTTAGTGGGCAATCTGGGGCGTGACCCTGAAGTCCGTTACAGCCCTGAAGGCGCTGCAATGTGCAATATCTCTATTGCCACCACGTCATCCTGGAAAGATAAAAATACCGGCGAGCGTCGTGATGACACCGAATGGCATCGCGTGACTTTCTTTGGTCGCCTGGCTGAAATTGCCGGCCAATATCTTAAAAAAGGCAGCGCCGTGTATGTGGAAGGCCGCATTAAAACACGCAAATGGCAAGACAAGGAAACCGGGCAAGACCGCTATTCTACTGACATCATTGCCGAGCAGATGCAAATGCTGGGTGGCCGTGCCGATTCAGCCAGCATGGATGACGGCGGTTTCAGTGATTCTTATTCTGCACCGCGCCAGCAACCGCAGCGCGCACCGCAAAGCCAGCGTCCGCAGGCACCGGCCAGCAGCCCTGCTGCCAATATTATGGATATGGATGACGATATTCCGTTCTAAGTCTGTAGCATTAAAGTAATGTAAACAAACCCCTGTCATCCCTTTCGGTGCGGGGTTTTTTATTGTTGACAGGGTCTGAAGGAAAATCCTGGCGAATGTCTAGAATGTCTAAAAGTGTAGACATTCCTAGACATTGCCTTTCCCTTTGTGAAGATTGGCTGAAATTTTCAAGATTAAAAAAGGGGCATCTAATCTGCATTAGATGCCCCTTTTTATTGTTAGCCGTTAAGCTGTTATTACCCTTCAGGCTGTTTTATCTGCCTCTTGCTGAACCAGATGATGTGGTGAACGGGCCCGTGGGTGCATAAAGAAATGCCCTTTGGGTGCGTTCTGTGACGTGATGGGTACCAGTGAAACGCTGGTTTTCTTGCCGCGTTTATCATGAATGGCATAAATAATAAAGGGCAGGGCAGCGACAATCAGGAAGCTGACCACCAGCAAGGTCACGTAGGATTCATCGGCACTGACGCCAGGCAGTGAGCTTGGCGGGAAAAACGAGATGATAAACGCCAGCACGGAGATGATGAACCCGGTTGAGGCCACCGCGATCTTGACGCCATTGCCACCAGGAATATTGAACGTGCGTTTCTTTTCAGGATGCTTGCGTACCAGATTGATATATCCAAGGAACAGCAGGAAATAGCTGCACAGGTAGATCACCACGGTAAGCGCCAATGCGATCAGGAACGACATGTTTCCACCGCCGCCACCGGTATTGGTTAGCACAATAATGGCCACCGTTGTAATCAGGAGCTGGGAAATAACCAGCGCAACGGGTACGCCATTTTTGTTGACTTTAGAGAACTTGGCCGGCAGGATGCCTTTTTGCGCGGTGACATACATACCGCGTGAAGGCCCGACAATCCATGAGGCGATTTCAGCCAGCACGCCCAGCATCAGCAATGCAGCAATAACCCGTACTGCCCATTCAAAACCCGGGCCAAAATGGTTGATCAGGACATTGAAGGTTTGGACCACACCGGCAGACAGGTTGATATCGGCATGAGGAATAACCGAAGCCACCGAAAGGCCGCCAATAGAGCTCAGGCAAATGGCGGCAATCATCAGGAGCAGCATGGCCATCGGGTAGTCACGGCCGGGGTTTTTCATCTCGTTCACGTGGGTTGCAGAAGCTTCAACACCCATATAGCTCAGGATGA
Source organism: Advenella sp. (assembly GCA_034006805.1). Taxonomy (GTDB): domain Bacteria; phylum Pseudomonadota; class Gammaproteobacteria; order Burkholderiales; family Burkholderiaceae_B; genus Advenella. The sequence goes on along the minus strand of JAVESC010000004.1, from coordinate 5,550 downwards.
AGGCAACAAAAACGACCAGTGTGCCGATTTGGGTGAAATCAGGAAAGAAGGTGGCCGAACTGATTTCAATGGCCAGGGGCGCACCGCTGGACAAATAGCTGATCGCAAGCGCGACAAGGATGAGTGCAGGTAACAGGATGCCGGCAAAAAAACCGATTTTGGCAATTTGTGCGGTATATTTGGTGCCGCCAAACTGCGAAAAGGCAAGGGCCCAAAGGATGATCAGGGCCGCAATGGTTTTGGTGAGCGGATCGGTATTAAGCGCTGGCCAGTTTAAAATATAAGAAAGTGCTCCCAGGACGAAATACAGCATGGGGATGAAGCCGACAGCGATTTGCAGATAGCCGAAGGAGATGGCGGCAAAACCCCATCTTTCGCCCAGTGTATTGGATACCCAGGTAAATACACCACCTTCTTCCCAGCCTTCGACGGTGGCCATTTCCGCCGCACACAGGCCAACCGGAATAAACCATAAAAGTCCGCCAAGCAGCAGGAAACATACCAGACTGAAGCCGGATGTTGCAAAGGTGGGATATTCATAAACGGCCATGACCATAGAAGCGGTAATGGCAAAGAACCCCAGCAGGGAAAGTTGTTTGCTAGTAGTGGGAGCAGATGGTTTCATGATCGCTGTCTCAGTTAGATTATCCGTGGTTAAAACCAGCGCCTTCCTTTTCAGTCAATGGATGGGAAACAGGGTGCTTTTCAAAATAGTCGAGCGCCCGTTTCATGTCTTCGATTAGCAGGCTGCCAAGGTCTTTGCTAACGCCGTGACGGACAAGAATACGCTGGATGACCAGGTCTTCGCGGTTGGCCGGCATGGAGTAAGCGGGAACCTGCCAGCCACGGCTACGCAGTCGATCGGCGAAATCATAAAGCGTGTAACCACCGATAGCCTGGTCTTCTTTCAGTTTCCAGGCCAGGGCAGGAATGCCTTTTTGGCTGTCGCCATCGAAGAGAATTTCGAATGGGCCCATTTTGCCAATTTCTTCTGCCATATATTGCGCGGTTGCATAGCAGGCATTATGGATTTTGGCATAGCCTTCACGGCCCAGACGCAGGAAATTGTAGTATTGCGCAATGATCTGGCCGCCAGGACGGGAGAAGTTCAAGGCAAAGGTGGGCATATCGCCACCCAGGTAATTGACATTGAAAATCAATTCTTCGGGCAAGTCGGACGCTTCACGCCAGACAACCCAGCCGGCACCCAGAGGTGCCAGGCCAAATTTGTGGCCGGACGTGTTGATGGATTTGACGCGGGGCAGGCGGAAGTCCCATTCGATATCGGGGGCGCAAAAAGGAGCCAGGAAACCGCCGCTGGCGCCGTCTACGTGCATGGGGATATCCAGGCCGGTTTCCTGCTGCAGTTTGTCAAGCGCATCGTGCACCGCTTTGACCGGTTCGTATTGGCAGGTAAAAGTAACGCCCAGGGTAGGCACCACACCGATGGTGTTTTCATCAACGCGCTTGAGCACTTCTTCAGGGCTCATGATCAGGCGATCGCCCTCAAGCGGAATTTCACGCAATTCAACATCAAAATAACGGGCAAATTTATGCCAGCAAATTTGTACCGGGCCGCAAATAAGGTTGGGCTTGTCGGTTGACTTTCCTTGTGCCAGGCGTTTTTTGCGCCAGCTCCATTTCAGGGCCAGGCCGCCCAGCATGGCCGCTTCGGAAGAACCGGTGGTAGAGCAACCCAGCGTGTTTTCGGCATCGGGAGCGTTCCACAAGTCGGCGATCATTTTCACGCAACGTGACTCAATTTCAGCGGTTTGCGGATATTCATCCTTGTCGATCATGTTTTTGTCGATAGACAGGTCCATGAGATCGCGGATTTCTTCATCAACCCAAGTCTGGCAAAAGGTGGCCAGGTTCTGCCGTGAATTGCCATCCAGCATCAACTCATCGCGAACCGCTGCAAAAACATTTTGCGGATTGCGTTCTTGAGTTGGAAATTTGGATTTGGAAAGGGCGGTTGAAAGTTCCAGCGATGAATACACATCGTCAATTTGATTAAAGCTCGTAGCTGGATTTTTAGTCATTTTTTACTATCCTAAGTGCGAACGTGTTGAGGGAATTTAAATTGAAGCGTGAATTTTAACTATTGATAATAAAGGAGAAATGCGGTGATTTCATGACAAAAACCTTAATTTTAAAATGCCGGTTTTTATGTATTAATATTTCAATAGTAAAGATATATTAATATATATCTATAGGGGTATTTGCTTAGACAAAACAGGGGGCCGCCTGAATAGATAAGAATTGTTGATTTTCGGCCCGCTTCATGTTTGAAGAAAAGTAAATGGTCTTTGTTCAATGAAAAACAATGAGCTCCGGATGATCGGCGTTCTTGAGAATCCGTTTCACCCTGTCTTGCCATTGCAGGGCAAACTGCTGGCGTTGTTCTGGTGTGGCCGATGGTGCCAGGCAATTAAATAGCGCAGGCATAAGTTCTGGGGAAGCGGGTACGACCGCTGAATTGAAGCTCACGGTAACCTGGGCACTGGTGTCCAGGCGCTGGAATTTGATGGTTCCTTCATGAGGCACGTTAAAATCCAGCAGGTTGCGACGGTCAAATTGGCCTTTCAGGCCCTTGAAACCGTTATCGGTGGTGGCGCCGGTAATAAAGGACACCACATTGGCGATAACACCGGTCACGCCGTTTAGCTGGCTGTCACTGAATGCCACTTTAATGGCGCCCCGTTCGGGCAGCTCGGTACCATACAGTTTTTGCAAGGCCTTGAGGGTCATCAGATAGGCGCCGGCAACGGTGGGGCAGGAATGTCCGGCCAGTTTGACAATATCCGGATAGGTATATTCAATAACGCCATCGCTGGCTGCCCCCAGAAATTCAGCCAGCGGATCACGCAAACTGATGGTGGGAACCTGATTAAAAAAAGATGGGAAACTCATAAGGCAACTCCTTTGACAGGGTAGATGTTTATTACTTGACTAATATAGTCAAGCATAGCTTGTTTGGCCTTGAAAGCAGCCAGAAGCCAGTATGAAAGCATGGCTATTTTCAGGGTAGAACAAGCCTGTGCCAGATGGCGGTTTAAGGGTGGGACGGGTTGGGTGAAAATTAAACCCCTTCAATATTACTGAAGTTCGGGCTATCCTGTGAATAAGTAAATACAGGTCTAATGACACAGGCCTAATGAAACTTCACAATAACAGGAAAACCCATGTTAAGAGTTGGTATTCACAGCGATTTGCATACTGAATTCAGTGCGTGCACCATTGCCAATTTGCTGGCGCTGGATGTCCTGGTGCTGGCAGGAGATATTGGCAACCTGTTGTCAGTCAGTCATTTCCTGGGCACGATCAGGAATGCGGCGCCTGAATTGCCCGTTCTGTATGTATTGGGCAATCATGAATACTATGGACTGGAGTTTGCCAAGGCCAAACAGCAATACCGCCAGCTTTGTGACCGTTACCGGGTCACCCTGCTGGATAATGAAGGGGTGCAAATAGATGATGTGCTGTTTGTGGGAAGTACGCTATGGAGCGATTTCTCACTGGCCGGTCAGGCCGATATTTCTATGCTTTGGGCGCGTAATAAAATTCCCGATTACCGCAAAATACACCGTTATTCAGCCGATGGCAGCCTGGTGGCCATGCAGCCGGCCGATACGGTGGAAGAATATGTCAAACCAGCGGGGCTACAGTAAAGTCATGAATAAGGCACAAAGTGCGGATTACCAGCGCGATTACTGTGTCAATATTTAATTTGAAACCCGATCCTTTTATTTTTAAATAGCTTCGTATATACTATCCCCCAGTATATTGCTCAAGAAAATAGGCCATGCCTCATTCACCTCAGGAAAAAAAACGAGTCTTAGCACGCATACGCCGCATTCGCGGCCAGTGTGAGGCGCTTGAGCGTGCGCTTGAAGAAGGGGCCGATTGCGGTCCTGTGCTGCAGCAGATCGCCGCGATCCGGGGGGCGGTAAACGGCCTGATGTCGGAAGTGATGCAAGCCCATATACGGGAAGAATTCGGGCAAGCAGATGTTTCCGCCGAACGGCGTGCGCAAAGTGTTAATGAGTTAACCGGTCTGGTTCGCTCATATCTGAAATAATATAAAGCGGCGGCAGCCGCATTTCCCTCTGCATAAACCAAGATTCCAGGAGAAAATGATGAAATCACGTGCCGCAGTTGCTTTTGAGCCGGGCAAGCCCCTGCAAATTGTAGAAATTGATGTAGAACCACCCCGTAAAGGTGAGGTGCTGGTCAAAATTACCCATACCGCCTTGTGCCATACCGATGCCTATACCTTGTCAGGCGTAGACCCGGAAGGTGTTTTTCCGGCCGTCCTGGGTCATGAAGGCGGCGGTATCGTGGTGGAAGTGGGCGAGGGGGTAACCAGCGTTAAACCGGGCGACCATGTGATTCCGCTTTATACGGCAGAATGCGGCAAGTGCAAATTCTGCACATCGGGTAAAACCAACCTGTGTTCTTCCGTTCGGGAAACCCAGGGCAAAGGCCTGATGCCCGACGGCACCACCCGTTTCAGCTATAACGGCCAACCTATTTACCATTACATGGGCACCAGCACGTTCAGCGAGTACACGGTGGTTGCCGAAGTGTCGCTGGCCAAGGTTAACCCCGAGGCACCGCTTGAAAAAGTCTGTTTGCTGGGCTGTGGTGTGACCACTGGTATTGGGGCCGTGCATAATACGGCCAAGGTCAAGGAAGGTGACACGATTGCCGTGTTTGGCCTGGGTGCCATCGGCCTGGCCGTCATCCAGGGCGCCGTGCAGGCCAAGGCCGGTCGCATTATCGCGATTGATACCAACCCTAACAAGTTCATTCTGGCCAAAGAACTGGGTGCCACCGATTGCATTAACCCGAAAGACCATGACCGTCCCATCCAGGAAGTCATTGTTGACATGACCGATGGTGGGGTTGATTTCAGTTTTGAATGTATTGGTAATGTAGACGTGATGCGTTCAGCCCTGGAATGCTGCCATAAGGGCTGGGGCGAAAGCGTGATTATTGGGGTGGCAGGGGCCGGTCAGGAAATTTGCACTCGCCCGTTCCAGCTGGTAACCGGTCGCGTGTGGCGTGGCAGTGCCTTTGGCGGTGTAAAAGGACGTACCCAGCTGCCCGGCATGGTAGAACAGGCCATGGCGGGTGAACTGGATCTTGATCCATACATTACCCACACCTTGCCGCTGGAACGCATTAATGAGGCGTTTGACTTGATGCACGAAGGTAAATCCATTCGTACCGTGATTCATTATTAAGGCTTAATTTGGCTGCCTGGCAAACAGGCTGGTTTTAGTGCAAAAGCGGCGTTGCCCCGGCAGAGATGACCGGCAGGCAACGCCGCTTTTTTATTTTTGAATTCACGCACGTAACAGGGAAGCTGGAAACCACCTCCTGAACGCTTGGCGTTAGGTGGCGGTAGTTCATTGGAACAAGGTTTTATATTATTTTTGGTAATATGGAAATTATTATTTGGTCGTTCCTATGTATATGTCTCTTTGTTATTCTTGCTTCAACCTTACGCTAATAACTTTCAGTTGGTAACTAAGCAATCACTGT
>JAVESC010000084.1:0-11240 GCA_034006805.1 Advenella sp. | reverse complement strand
CCGCCAGAAAAGCACCGGTAATGGAGCCCATGCCCCCCACCACCACCACGGCAAAGGCATCGCCAATAATACGCATGTCCAGACCCAGGCTGGCGGGTTCATTGGGCAATTCAAGCGCACCACCCAGACCGGCCAGAAAAGAACCCAGTGCAAACACGCTGGTAAACAGCCAGGCCTGGTTAACACCCAGCGCCCCCAGCATTTCCTTGTCCTGGGTCGCCGCCCGCACAAACGTGCCCCAGCGGGTATGGTTCAGCAACCACCACAATAACAGCAAGACCAGGGGGCCAATAATAATCAGGAAAATGTTATACGTTGGAAACATGCGTCCCAACACCGGTATGGCGCCTTCCAGCCCCGGTGCCTGCATACCCAGCAAGTCTTCAGGCCCCCATAACCAATGCACCGCATCACTGGCAATCAGTACCAGGGCAAAAGTGGCCAGCAACTGGAACAGTTCTGGGGCCCGGTAGATGCGCCTGAGCAGAAAAATTTCAATAAGTACACCCAGTACCGCCACCACCAGCCCGGCCGCCAGCAGCCCCCCCCAGAATCCCAGTACCGTGCCGCCCAGCCATGAGGTAAGCGAATAGGCCATATAAATGCCCAGCATATACAGGGAACCATGGGCGAAATTGATAATCCGGGTCACCCCGAAAATCAATGACAGCCCGGCAGCCACCAGAAACAGGGATGAGGTGCCTGCCAGCCCGTTCAGTAACTGAACAATTAAACCTGAGACTTCCATGATGGCTTATTCGGCAGAACGCATTTTTTTCACTTCCTCGTCGGAAGGCTGCACGTCTTTGCCATCGACATAGCGGATATCGGTCATGATACCCTTGCCGTCTTTCACATCCAGCCTGCCCACATAGGCACCCATGGTGGACTGGTTGTCAATGTCACGGTATTCAATTTCACCAAACGGGGTGGGCACTTTCAGCCCCTTGAAGGCGTCAATCAGGGCTTCGGTATCGGTAGAACCGGCCTTCTTGATACCTTCGGCCAGTGACATGATCATGGCATAACCCACAATGGAACCGGCACGCGGATAATCGTTGAACTTGTCCTGGTAGGCCTTCAGGAACGCATTGTGTTCGGGCGTGTCAATGGCGTACCAGGGGTAACCGGTCACGAACCAGCCTTTGGGCGTGTCTTCACCCAGCGGGTCCAGGTATTCCGGCTCACCGGTTAACAGGCTGACCACTGGCAGGCCATCAAAGAACTGGCGGGTTTTACCGGCCCGCACGAATTTGGTCAGGTCGGTGCTGAACAGAACATTAAACAGCGCATCGGGCTTGGCATCGGCCAGGGCCTGCACCACGTTACCCGCATCAATCTTGTTCAGGGTTACGGCCTGCTCGGCCACAAACTCTACATCGGGCTGCTGTTCTTTCAGCAATTTTTTGAAAGAATCGATGGCCGACTGGCCATATTCATAGTTGGGGTACACCAGGGCCCAGCGCTTTTTATTCATCTTGACCGCTTCGGGAATCAGCATGGCCACCTTCATATAGGTGGAGTCTCGCAGGCGATAGGTATACCGGTTACCGTTTTCCCAAACGATTTTGTCGGTTAAGGGTTCTCCGGCCAGGAAGAACACTTTTTTCTGTTTGGCGAAGTCAGCCAGTGCCAGCCCGATATTGGACAGGAAACTGCCGGTTAATACATCAACTTTGTCGCGCGTTAACAGTTGCTGGGCTTCACGAATGGCATTGCCCTGGTTGCCGGCATCATCCCGAATCAGGACCTCTACTTTTTTGCCATTCAGTCCACCCGCCTGGTTAATTTGCTCAACGGCCAGATCGATCCCTTTCTTATACGGTTCCAAAAAGGCCGGGATGGTTTTATAACTGTTAATTTCACCAATGCGGATCACATCCTGTGCATATGCCGTTGCAGACACCGACACGGCAAGCAGTGAACCAACACGCCATTGCCAGATTTTTCTGGAAAATGATTTCATCACCATATTTGTAGACTCCCTGCCACACACGATAGACAAGCTGTTTATAAACTTATTACTGAATAATTGGAAAAAAGCGGTTTTAACCTGAAAAAAACGAATTTAGTAGTAATTTACTGCTTTTTGCTTAAGTAAAAGAAGATTGTTTGATTATATTCAAGAAATGATTTTGCTTTCTTTTGTAGAATAACAGATTCTTTTTCAATAACTCCAACAGGTCAATCGTTTATGGCTGCTGCTTTTCTTGAAGGCAAAGTATTAAGTGTCCACCACTGGACAGATCGCCTTTTCAGTTTCACTACTACCCGAGACCAGGCCCTGCGCTTCAGCAATGGCCATTTCACCATGATTGGCTTACCGGTTAATGGCAAACCGCTGCTGCGTGCCTACAGTATTGCCAGCCCCAACTACGAAGAACATCTCGAATTTCTCAGTATCAAGGTCCCCGACGGCCCACTTACGTCACGTTTGCAACACATCAAGGTGGGCGACAATATTATTATTGGCCGCAAACCTACCGGCACGCTGCTTATTGATTACCTCTTGCCCGGCAAACGCCTGTACCTGCTGTCTACCGGTACCGGCCTGGCGCCTTACCTGAGCATTATCCGCGACCCTGAAACCTATGAGCGCTTTGAAGAAGTCATCCTGGTTCATGGCGTCCGTTTCGTTAACGAACTGTGCTATCACGATTACTTCATTAACGAATTGCCCAACAACGAATTCCTGGGCGAAATGGTCAGCAATCAGCTTAAGTATTATCCTACCGTTACCCGCGAACCTTTCCGCAATGAAGGCCGCATTACCAACCTGATCAACAACGAAAAACTGTTCAGCGACCTGGGTGTACCCACCCTTAATGCCGAAGAAGACCGCATCATGATTTGCGGTAGCCCCGGCTTGTTACGCGACCTCAAACCCATGCTTGAAGAACGTGGTTTCGCAGAAGGCAGCACCTCTAAACCGGGTGCCTATGTGGTTGAACGCGCTTTCGTTGACCAATAAAACCGTCAGCAGCCAACTTGCGACAATGTATACCGCCCGCGTGAAACTGCCACCTGTCATCCGCCCAAAAGCGATACTTTAAGGTGGACCTGCGCAACGCGGGCGGTATACACCATAAAATCGCTGTCAATCCCAGCTAACCGGCTAAAAGAAACAGCGATTTTTTCGCGCGGGTAATGGCCACATAAAAACGGTTGCGCTCTATCGCATCATCATTGCCCCGGGTACTAAACCCCCCAAGCCGGGCGTTATACACCAGCACCTCATCAAATTCTCGTCCCTTGGCTTCACTCACCGTATAAAACCGGATACCACCCCGTGTTTTCCAGCTTGCCAGAAGCCGGGCATACAGGGCCGGCCATTGCTCGATGCTTGCCTGCCGGCCAGACAAAAACCGCAGCAAGCCCTGCCATGAACGCCAGGCCGTCTGTTCCAATACCCGGTTCTGGTTGGCCCCCAGGCTGAACACCCCCGACAGGCGGGCAAAAGTTTCCAGCTCTGCCACCAACCCGGCCTTTGTGTCTTTTTGTTCAAGCCACCATTGCAGGGCGTTTTTCATCTCATCGGAAAAGGCCTCCCCTTTCACCGACCCCCCTCGCAAATGCAAATCCAGATACATGCGCAAACTGCCCGGGGTCGCCTTATGGGCAATTTCATGCTTGGCCTGCTCATCCAGCAAGCAATGCGGCAGGCTTAAAAACTGCAACACGGCTTCATCCATTTTTTTAACCATGGGAGCCAGCCGGGGAAACCGTACCGAATATAAATAAACCAGCATGCTGGCGGCAAATGTATTCACCAGCGGATAGGCCAATGCAGGGCTGCTGTCGCTACTATTGAACAAGTCAAAGGCGGCACTGACCCTATCTGCCCCGTTACGGCAAACCACCACCAAATGCGACCAACGCGCCGGTTTGATCTGTGCCAGCAAATCGGCCGTCGTCCCCGTGACAGCCGTAATCTCTGTTTTATGCCTGGCCATTGACTGCAATGGCCGACCTGTCAGCTTGCCGGCCAGCTCGGCCAGGGCATTGCCAAAACGGTACGTTTGCAGAGAGTGAATAATACGGGCCGAATAATGCTGTACATAGGTATCGAACACCGCATCGGTATCGGTGCCGCGCCAGGCAAAAATATTCTGCATGCGATCGCCAACCGCCAGAATGCGCGCCTGCGGACTTAATATCCTGAACAGGAACGCCAGCTGCAACGGGGTCGTATCGTGAAACTCATCAATAAACACAAACCGGTAACCACCCATAAAGCGCTCATCCAGGGTTTCGGACTCCAGCCGCTCCAGCAAGTCAAACACCGCTTCGGAAATAAGCCGGAACCCGAACACCCCGGTTCGTTGGGCGGGCGCCACGTAAGGATCCAGCAGAAGGCTTTCCGTGCCTGCTTCGGGCCCGGGCCAATGGGCACGGTACGAGTCATAAGCATAAAAAACACGGCGCACGAAACGGTAATCAAAATGAAGCTTGCCTTCGCAAATGAACTCGCAATCTTCGCTAGACTCGGCCTGCCAGGCCTGCGAGGCACGGAAAAAGTCCAGGTCCGCCATGAGCGCACGCATGTGTTCTTCATTAATTTGCGGTGCCGTGAATGCCCAGTCAAAACCTTCTTCACAGGCCTCTTCCACCAGTTGCGGCAACAAGTCCCGCACGACGGCATCGCGATCCAAAACATAGCGTTCATCACCCAGCCGGCGCAACAGCTGGTGTGCCAGCCCATCAATCGTGCTAATGGTCAGATTGGGTTGCTCGGCCGACACCAGTCCCCGTTTTTGCATATAAGCACTTAATACATCGCGTCCGGCACGGCTGAAGGTCATCAGCAATGTCGGGGCTCCGGGCACACAGTGCCTGGCCTCGTCCGCAATCAGGGTAGATTTCCCGCTACCGGCCACGCCTTCGACCAGCAAGGCCTTTTCAGGATAATGATTGAACAGGTTTTGCATGAATCAATGCTTCCGTTTATAAACTCAAAATAAATATTGCTTTTTACTAAAAGTAAAAACTATGTTTACCTCAACTACCTTGAGGCTTATACTGCATCGCGTCATAATAGCATTATCCTATTATCCAACTATACTCGTGAATCTTGATGGAGCTAAACATGACCAACCGAATCCAATGCCACCGTTTGCAAGTTGCCGCGGTACTGAAAGAATTTATTGATACCCGCGCACTGCCCGGAACCGGCATCGATCCCGATGCTTTCTGGCAAGGCTTTGATGCCCTGATTCACGATCTGACCCCCGAAAACAAGGCACTGCTGGCCGAACGCGACCGCATCCAGGCTGAATTTGACAGCTGGTACCGCAAAAATCCCGGCCCCATCAAAAACATGGGTGCCTACAAAGACTTCCTGAAAGAAATTGGTTACCTGAAAGACGTGCCGGCCGATTTCAAGGTCAGCACCTCAAATATCGACTATGCCATTTCCGACCAGGGCGGCCCGCAGCTGGTGGTTCCCATTACCAATGTCCGCTATGCGTTAAATGCAGCCAATGCCCGCTGGGGCAGCCTGTATGATGCCCTGTATGGCACCGATGCCATCAGCGAAGAAAACGGCGCCAGCCGCGAAGGCGACTACAATCCGGTTCGCGGCGAAAAAGTCATTGCCTACGGCCGCGACTTCCTGGACCAAAGCATTCCCCTGGCCAAGGGTTCACATAAAGACGTCACGCAATATAGCGCAGAAAACGGCACGTTTACCGCCACCCTAAATGATGGCAGCCAAACCGGGCTGGCCGATCCCGATTGTTTTCTGGGCTATCGTGGTGATGTCGCCAACCCTGAAGCCATCATCCTGAGCCATAACGGCCTGCACTTCGAAATCCAGATTGACCGCAACCACCCCATCGGCAAACAAGACCCGGCTGGTGTCAAAGACCTGCTGCTGGAAGCCGCCTTAAGTTCCATTATCGACTGCGAAGACTCCATTGCCGCCGTTGACGCCGACGACAAGGTACTGGCCTACAGCAACTGGCTGGGCTTAATGGACGGCACCCTGGCCGAAGAAATTACCAAGAACGGCAAAACCTTTACCCGGGTTCTCAACCCCGACCGTGTATTTACTGCCAAATCAGGCCAAACCCAGTCACTGCCCGGCCGCTCCATGATGTTCATCCGCAATGTGGGCCATCTCATGACCAACCCGGCCATCCTTGATGAAAACGGCAATGAAGTGCCCGAGGGCATTATGGATGCCGTCATTACCAGTCTGGCAGCCATCCACGACCTTAAACGCAAAGAAGGCGGCAACTCGCGCACCGGTTCCATCTATATCGTGAAACCCAAAATGCATGGCCCCGACGAAGTCGCTTTCGCCAACAAGCTGTTTAACCGCACCGAGCAACTGCTGGGTCTGGCACCCAACACCATCAAAATGGGTGTGATGGACGAAGAACGCCGCACCAGTGTCAACCTGAAAGCCTGCGTTTTTGAAGCCAAAGAACGCATCGCCTTCATCAATACCGGTTTCCTTGATCGCACCGGCGACGAAATCCATACGTCCATGGAAGCCGGTCCCATGATCCGCAAGGGCGACATCAAAAAAACCGCCTGGATCGACGCCTACGAGCGCAATAACGTACAAACCGGCCTGGCCTGCGGCCTGGTGGGCAAGGCACAAATCGGCAAAGGCATGTGGGCCATGCCCGACTTAATGGCCGCCATGATTGAACAAAAAATCGGCCACCTGAAAGCCGGCGCCAATACCGCCTGGGTACCCTCACCCACCGCCGCTACCCTGCATGCGCTGCATTACCATCAAATCAATGTCAAAGAAGTCCAGAAAAGTCTGGAAGGCGATACCACCCACTATCTGGATAACATCCTGACAATTCCCGTGGCTGAAAACACCAACTGGACCGATGCCGAGAAACAGGAAGAACTTGATAACAATGCCCAGGGTATCCTGGGTTATGTGGTACGGTGGGTTGATCAGGGTATTGGTTGCTCCAAAGTACCCGATATCCACGATATCGGCTTAATGGAAGACCGGGCTACCCTGCGTATTTCCAGCCAGCACATTGCCAACTGGCTGCGCCATGGCATTGTGACCGAAGAACAGGTACGTAACACGCTTGAACGCATGGCCGCTGTGGTTGACAAGCAAAATGCAGGCGATCCGGCTTACCGGCCCATGGTTGGCAACTTTGATACCTCGCCCGCCTTCAGGGCAGCCAGCGACCTGATCTTCAAAGGGCTCACCCAGCCTAACGGTTATACCGAGCCCCTGCTGCACCACTGGCGTCAGGTTGCCAAGGCACAATACCGCTAACAGCACGCCATTAATAAACCCCATGCACCTGCCGCCCGGGCATGGGGTACCACCAAGGCAAAGTCGCAAAAAGTCAATTTCATTTTCAATGGCATTAACAGAACTTAAGCGTAAAACCCTTAAAATCAACGCTATTTCTTGCCTTATCTTTTTGAATGGTAGTAAACTCAAACGCTTAGGATCATCAAAACGTCGCTTTTCCCGCATGGGATTCCCAACCAGACACACCACGTCACCCAGGATCAAGACGATGGAAAAGGTCAATTCAAATACTGATATGCAAACCCCGAACACCCCCTCAGGGCAGACAAAAGGCGCCGCTTCCGGCATGCGCTATCGCTGGTATTTTTATCTGGCCCTGCTGCTTATCCCGGTTCTTACCATTCTGGTCTGCAACGCCATTTCCAATTTCTACAATACCCATATCGACACTTGGGCCTACCATGACCGGTTTTATGTCAAAACGCAAAACCAAGATCCCATTCCTTCACAAATCCTTTACGAAGAAGCCCGCAAATATCTTCCCGCCAATGCCATTCTAGTCAGTGCACAACTGGATCAGGCCCCAGACCGCAGTGCCCATTTCAAATTCAAGGTAAATGGGCTTTACAACCAAAGCATCTTCCTTAACCCCTATACCGCTGAAGTACTAGGCGTATTGGATGGCCAGCAATCCAATGCCCGGTTCTGGATAGGTACCGCCATTTACTGGCTGGCCCTGTTAGTCACCTGCTGGCTGGCTTTATGGAGCGCACTCAGGATAGAACGTTGCCGATCTTCCTGACTATCCGGTCCTATTTTTCCCTGTGCCTGATTTTGCTGATATCAGGCATATTGCTATCCACCCATGCACATGCCAACGAGCAGGTCAGCCCATGCGTACAGTATGAAACGGCAGACCAGAACCGGGTGCATATTGCCAAGGTAGACCTGCACTGTCCCGGCATCCAGATCATCGGCACCCCCGTCAAGCAGTCCAGTCAAACCACGTCCAATTTTGCTTTTCCCAACAAAACAACCGTTGCCATCAACGGGGCTTTTTTCGATGAAAAAAACAAACCACAGGGCCTGAATGTCAGTAATGGCATCCGCTGGCCCGGCAGCGACGACACCATCCACCACTCTTTTCTGGCCTGCACTATTGAAAACCGCTGTTTTATAGAGGCCCCCAACCGCAAAACCGCTCATAATCCCGCCTGGCATACGGTTATCTCGGGCTGGCAAACCCTTAAAAATGGCCGTTATATCTGCCCGCGCGGCAGCCAGAAAATATGCCATTCCAATGCCCGTGGCCAGCACCCGCGTACGGCAGTGGGCTTAAGTAACAACAATCGCTATTTATATCTGGTCGTGGTGGAAGGCCGCAAAGCCGATTTTCAGGGCTATACCCTGAACCAACTGGCACGCCTGTTTAAAAAGCTGGACGTAAACAATGCCCTGAACCTGGATGGGGGCGGCAGCAGCACCATGATTATTAATCGCACCCGCGTTAATGAACTGCCCTCACGGCAGTTTTTCCTGGAGCGCAATGTCGCCAACCATCTTGGCATTATCGACACCACACCCGATTAGCTTATTCTTGGGTTTTGTTAATATCGGCCTGCATATCCAGCGTTCGGCGGCTTTCAAAAAAACGGGCCTGCCCGGTAACCGGATCGGTAAAGCCAATTGAACGGGCCAGTAGCTGCAAGGGTTTATCAAAACGACCATCTTCACGGGCTGGCAACATGACAGGATATGACGCATCATTGCAAATGGGCATACCCAGACCATTCATGTGTACCCGCAGCTGATGCTTTTTACCGGTCAGCGGTTCAAGCAAATAATGGCCCAATGTCCCGTTATGGTTTAACAAGCTGATACGGGTACGGCTGTTGGGTGCCTCGGCGGATTCTTCCATGGTGAAATACTGCGCACTTTTACGAATATGGCTCTCGCGGATCAGGGGAAACACCAGGCTGGCCCTGAAAGGAGCGATGGCCTCATAGGTTTTATAAACCTCACGCGTCTGGAACAATATCTGGTAGGCTCCCCGGTAGCGCTGCTTGGTACAAAAAAGTAGCAAGCCGGCCGTATCCCGATCAAGGCGGTGAATCGGACTGAGTTCGAAGTTATTCAACTGTTTGCGCAGGCGGATCAGGGCGGTTTCCTGCAAATAACGCCCCCCCGGAATGCTGGCCAGGAAATGCGGCTTGTCAGCCACCACCAGATATTCATCCTGGTACAGGACCTCTAGCACAAAGGGTACATTCACTTCGGCAGGCACTTCACGGTAATACCACAGCCAGCTGTCTGCCACAAAAGGACTGTCCAGTCGCATGGGCACACCCGTGGCATCCACCATATCCCCGCGAGTCAGACGTTCACGCAAAATATCAGGCGGTATGTACGGAAACTTAAGCTGTAAAAAACTGAACAAGTCGGGCCATTGCTGCTCTCGCGGCAAATACAGGCGGCTGGGTACAATACCATCGCGCACGGGCAAGGGAAAAGATTGAGACATGAAGATAAAAACAGGGCTAAATCGTAAAAAAACGATTATAGCCCTGCGGGTGCCATCTATATTACAAAGCCCGTAATATGGACTCTACCGTCCCTTTCGCATCACCAAAACACATGAAACTGTTGTCTTTGAAGAACAGCGGGTTTTGCACACCGGCATAACCCGTATTCATGGAGCGCTTGAACACGATAACCTGTTGCGCTTTCCAGACTTCAAGCACCGGCATGCCGGCAATCGGGCTGGCCGGGTCTTCGCTGGCGGCAGGGTTCACGGTATCATTGGCACCAATCACCAGCACCACATCGGTATCGGCAAAGTCCTCATTAATTTCGTCCATTTCAAGCACGATATCGTAAGGCACCCTGGCTTCGGCCAACAGCACGTTCATGTGACCGGGCAGCCGACCCGCTACCGGATGAATGCCAAAACGCACCTTAATCCCTTGATCACGCAAGTGCTGGGTAATTTCAGCCACTGGATACTGCGCCTGGGCCACGGCCATGCCATAGCCGGGGGTAATAATGACCGAACTGGCGTTTTTCAGTATATCTGCCACTTCCTCAGGCATCATCTCACGGTATTCGCCCAATTCCTCATTGCCACTGCTGGCAACGGCATCATTGCCAAAACCACCGGCAATGACCGAAATGAAAGACCGGTTCATGGCCTTGCACATGATGTAAGAAAGAATCGCCCCCGATGAACCCACCAAAGCGCCCGTCACAATCAGCAAGTCGTTGGACAGCATGAAACCGGCAGCGGCCGCCGCCCAGCCCGAATAAGAGTTAAGCATGGATACCACCACCGGCATGTCGGCACCCCCGATGGAAGCCACCAAATGCCAGCCAAACGCCAGGGCGATGAAGGTCATGAGAATAAGGGCAAAGGTTGAACCACCCGAAGCAATAAATTGCCACATCAGCAGGAATGACACTAGCAAGGCCAGTGCATTCAGTTTGTGACGGTGTGGCAGCATTAAGGCCTTGGAACTGATGGAACCGCGCAGTTTGCCAAAAGCGACGATGGAACCCGTAAAGGTTACCGCACCAATAAACACGCCCAGAAATACCTCGCCCAAATGGATATTCTGCATGGCAGCTGATACCGGGCCGTGGCTGTCTGCCGTAATATAGCTGTTGTAACCCACAAAAACCGCCGCCAGCCCCACAAAACAGTGCAACATGGCAATCAGCTCGGGCATTTGTGTCATTTCAACTTTTTGCGCCAGCCGCATGCCGATGGCACCACCAATGACCATGGCAATGATAATCCAGACCAAGCCTTCTACGTTCTGGCTGAAAATGGTGGCCAGCAAGGCAATCGCCATCCCGGCGATCCCGAATGTATTGCCGTTGCGGGCGGTTTCCTGTTTTGACAAACCGGCCAAGCTGGCAATAAATAACAATGCGGCAATAATATATGCCGCCATAACCAAACCTTGAGACATATTATTCACCCTTGTCTTTTCTGAACATTTTC